>DHFK01000174.1 GCA_002400365.1 Anaerolineales bacterium UBA4826
TCCAGGGGGGCTATCCTGGGACAGGAAATATCAACGCCGATCCGCGCGTGGGCGCGCTCGGGAATTATGGCGGCGGGACGCAGACGATTCCGCTCCTGGTTGGCAGCGCGGCGATTGATACGGCGAACGATTCTCTCTGCCCTGCCACCGATCAGCGCGGCATCATGCGACCACAAGGCGCGCACTGCGATATGGGCGCCTACGAGTTCGTCGCGGCGGGCGGACCGACGCCGACGAGTACGTCCATACTGCCGACCAGCACACCCACCATGACGCCGCCGCCGAGCGCGACGCCGACGCAGACATTGCTGCCGCCGACTGCGACTCCAACCGTCACAACCGGCTTGCAAGGTTCAATCTGCGTTCAGGTTTGGAACGATCCGAACAGCAACGGCGTGCGCGATGGCGTACCGCTTGAATCGCTCGTATCGGGCGTCAAGGTCTCGCTCCTCACGCTGAATGGCGTCTTCCTAGACTCGTTGCAGACGAATAGCAACAGACCGCGCTGCTTTGCCAACCTGACGCCGGGTCAGTACCAGGTGGTTGAGACAACTCCGTCGGGGTACACGTCAACCACGCCGGATACCGTCACCGCGACTGTTGGCGCGAACGCGGTCACGTATGTCGAATTTGGAGACTTGCGCGTGGGGAAGAAAAACTAGCAGTCTTCGGAGACGCTACGCGCGTTTTCTCGACCATTTCCGCGTCATGCTTCGACTTGCTGACCAGAAAACGGTTTCTGATCTCCTGGCGCCAGCAATGCAAGCGCCAGCGATGCGCCTAGAGCGAGTCGCGCTGAATTGCGGACGAATTGAGCGTACATTTTCTTCTTCTCCGGTTTTGATGCATGTCGCGCTTTGCGTTGCCGAATCGAACTCGATGGACTTGCCGGCTAGCCGCACATCATCCTGAAATGAGAAAACCCTCGATCCGCGCCGCAAGATCGCGGCGCGGATCCATGATTCTGCCCTGGACGATTTCCTTCGGCGGCTCATTTGCCTACGAAGGGGAAAAAGATCTTTGTGCTCAACGTGGCTGCAAATTCCGCGCCATCCACCAAGTCGTCGATGAACGGCAGAGAAGAGTCGTTGTCCAGGTTCAGCGTGATGCAGCCGGTTGCTGGGTTGTACGATTGGGGCGATGTGTCAACCCACAGATCCTGAAACTCTTGCTTGGGCGAACGCCGCGCATGCAACCGCGCGGGGTGGGCACGTTGCTCTGGCGGGAGGGCGGGGAATAACCATTGGATGTTATTGCCCCCGTTCAAATTGCAGAAAGTGAGCATGATCGCATCAAACGAATCCGCTTCATTTGCCGGAATCGCATCCACTTCGAAATATACACCGGTGGGTCTGACAGCGGGTGTCATTTCTGGGTCTGCACTAAATTGCTCGAGGATCAATTCGCCGACGCCCTGTGCGCTGGCAGTGATTGAAGGAAGGGCGCGCGGCGCGTTGGGATGTGAAGTTGGCTGGGTACTGACTGTTGGGTTGGCGCCGCAACCGAACGCCGATGCAGTGACGGCTGCCCCCGACTCGGTGACGTCAAGACTCGCCGCACAGGTTGTGACAGTTCCATCCGGGTTCTTGACGTTGATTTTGCGCGTTGCCGCGTTTGCGATGAGGTCGGGCGACACGTCTGCCGTGAGTTGCGTTGCGCTCCCGAAATTGGTCGTTAGGTCCAGTCCATCCCACTGTACTTTGGCGCCATTTTGAAAACCCATGCCGTTGACCGTCAGCGTGAATCCAGGATCTCCTGCCTTGCGCGAAACCGGACTGAGACTGGTGATGGACAACGCGGAACAACCCGGCGTGGCAATATACATGCCGCGCCCATAGGTTGCGGCGACCAACGTATTGCCCATCCAAAAGAGATCCGAAACGATCGCATTCGCGAACGTGTCGCCGAAGGTATTCGCATAAACCTTCCAGGATGTGCCGCCGTCTTCACTGGCAAAGATGCCCATCGCGGTCCCCGCGTAGAGCCAAGCCGGATTGCATGGGCTAATTGCAAGCGCGCGAACGGGAACCTGAGGCAAGCCCGTGCCAACATTCGTCCAGGTAGCCCCGCCGTTGGTGGACTTCCAAAGATTGTTGGGCTGGAACTCGTCAAAGGCAGCATAGACGATATCGCTGTTGCTGGGCTGGAGCGTTATCCGCCAGACCTGTCGGCTAGGCAACACCTTGGTAGGACCCGGATCAATCTCCGTCCAGGTTGGTGAAGCGCTAGTCCCGTTGGTGGTCTTGAAGATGCGCCCATCAGTTGAGCCAATCCAGATGATGTCAGAGTTGCCTGGCGCTACGGCGATCGTACTGATGGATCCCGGAGCCGATTTGATCCCAGTCCAGGCGGGGGTAGCCGCGTTGACATTGGTCGAACGCCAAAGACTATACTTGCCGACTAACATCGTGGCTGGGTTGTTGGGATCGAGCAGGAACGGAAAGTAAACCCCGAGCACCGCCGCTTCTCCGCTCATGGCGGATGATTCAATCGGCTGACAACTCTCTTCGCCGCTCGCGCCACCATCGGTGGTGCGAGTCAGTTTGGCTCCGAATTGTATGGTCTGCCCGTAGAAAACCTTGGTGTTGGTTGGATCAATCGCCGCAAAACCGCCGTCCCCGCCGCAGAATTGTTTCCACTTGTTGAGACTGTCCGATGGTTTGCTGAGAGATCCAATCACCAGTTGCGAGCCCCGATCCTGAGTGCCTCCGATGATCGTAAATGTGTCACCGGCGGCGACACCGGCGCCACCGTAGAACTGGGTAATTCCCAAGCCATCCAATTTGTCCCACGTGATCCACACGCCTCCAAACAAGGGATAGGTGCTCTTGATATCCGTCGTACGATAGAGACCCCCATCATTGCCCTCATAGACGGTCTTGTTGTTCACACCGTCGTAATTGGGATCGCTGACGATCACGTGCTTGTCGATGTAGATGTTGCCCACTAAACGCTGGTAGGAACTGCCGCCATCGCTGCTGCGGTATTCGCTGATCCCAGCCGCGATGAACGTGTTACCCGCTGCATCCTTGGGATCAACCCAAAGCGCCATGTGAATGCTGTAACTGCTGTTGTAACCTGGGATAGCGCGCTTGGCGTAACTCACGCCGCCGTCGGCGCTGCGGTAAAGACTGCCGTCTCCTCCTAGCGCATAGACGACGGAGGTGGTGGGAGCAACGCCCGCGGAGGTCATCGTCGGGCTACTCGCCGCAAAGGAGACCAACGCGCGTCCGACGCTGCTCACGGCAGGGCTAGTGCTAGAGGTTGACCAAGTGCTTCCGCCATCTCTCGAATAGATCAGGGCAGTGCTATTTGCCGCAACTGCATTCAGGTTGTTTCTGGGATCAAAGGCGACATCCCAAGCGCTGGCGGTCGTGTTGGTATTCGACCAGGTTGCGCCGCCATCCGTGCTGCGCCAGATACCGGTGTTCGTGGCGGCTAAAAGGATGTTATTGCTTGATATGGCAAGCCGATTCACATACTGGAAATTGCTATTCGGCGGTGGGATGGGGAGTTGCGTCCATGTATCACCCCCGTTCGTGCTCTTAAAGATGCCTGCTCCTGGACGTGCTGCCATCGTTTCTCCCGTGCCCACGTACAGCAGGTTGGGATTGTTTGGATCAACTACGATGGAGGACACATTCAAACTTGCCATGAAATCATCCAACGATTTCCACGTTGCGCCGCTGTCCGTGCTCTTCCAAACTCCCCCGCTCGCGCCACCTACGTAGATCGTCTTGGAATCGGGCATGGCAATTGCCTTGACGCGCCCTCCGACGTTGGAGGGTCCAATCCATTTCCACGAAGTCGCGTCAATTCCGGCGGCTCGCGGCGACCGGGCTCTCTGCTTGGCGATCATGCTCTTTACTTGCTGCATGGCTTTGATCCGCCCATTCATTTCCTGATTCTCGGGCGGATTGCTCGGCGGCGCATTATTCAGTTGTGGCTTGCTCGTCTGATCAAGTGCGCTGGCTTGGCTGGGTGTGGCTTGCGTCAGAGCAAGCAACAGCAACCCACTTGAGACGACCAGCGACAGGGAGAACAACTTTCGCAACATCTCACTCCTCCTTACAAGGTCCCTCATGCCGGGGGGTTGGTGTTTGGCATGAGACGAACGAGTTTGCTTCTATGCAACTGCTTGGTGTGCGGAATTGTGCTACTCGACGATAGGTATCGCCTCCTCGATTGAGCCTGCTCTGCCGCGTTTCCTAGTCTGCCGCCGCGTCAAGCCGGCGAGCGCGAATCGTTTTATCTCATTTCTTGCGACGGAGGCGTTCTCTTCGTCGCTTCTAGTTCCTTCTCCAAGAATTCGATCAACGCGCGCAGATCGGCGAAACTCTGGCGCAGCCCGCTGCGGCTATCCTCCAATCCAAAGCGCCACGGCGAAGAACCAGATTCGTCGGGGCTGAACTCAGACCAACAACGCAGCAAGAAAGATCGGTAAATGCTTCGCCGATTCAAGGATTGCACTTTTGTTATGGCAATTGACGAACACTGTCCATGATGCTATACTGTGCGCCACGAAATCATCGGTATTCTAGCGTTGAGTATACCATCCAATCGTCGGGAAATCGTCGGAAAGAGACTAGTCGTCCGGCTTCTGGGCGGCGTCGAGATCGCGCGCGGCAAGACGCGCGTCAAGGGTTTCGAGTCCAAGAAAGCCGTGGCGCTCTTTTGCTACCTCGCGCTCGACCCCCGCGAACATTCGCGCGACGCGCTCGCCGCGGTCTTTTGGGGCGATCTGCCGGACGCCGCCGCCAAGAAAAACCTCCGCGACGTTCTCTCCACGCTCCAACGCGTCGTCAAACCGTACCTCCTCATCACGCGAGAGTCCGTTGCTTTCAACTCCGCCAGTCCGCATTGGATTGATGTCGTCGAATTTGAACGGCAAATCGCCGATAGCAGATCGCTAAGCGCCGATAGCCCATCGCCACCTGCTATCAGCCATTTGCTATCAGCCATCAGCCATTACCGCAGCGATTTCATGGAAGGGTTTGTCGTCCGCGACGCGCAACCGTTTGAAGAATGGATGCTGGCGCGGCGGGAGCGCTTGAAAGAACTTGCCGCGCACGCGTTCCAGGAATTGTCTGCCCAACATCTCGCGCGCGGGAATCTCGCGGAGGCGGAAGAGTCCGCCCGTGGTTTGCTGCGCTTGCAGCCGTGGCAAGAACTCGCGCACCGCCAATTGATGTTGCTCCTGGCGTTGCGGGGCGATCGCGCCGGCGCGCTGGCGCAGTACGAAACCTTGCGCCGCGTGCTCGCAGACGAACTCGAGGTCGCGCCGCTGGAGGAAACGACGGCGCTGTCTCGGCGCATCGCGACGGGTGAACTCGCCGAACTCGTCGCCCCCAGCGCCAGCGAGCAAATCGCGCGCGTCGCCGTGTCTCCGCTCGTCGGGCGCGAACGCGAATTGAGCCAACTGCAAGACGCTTGGCGCGCTGCGATGCAGGGCAAACCGCAGATCGTTCTGATCGAGGGCGAAGCGGGAATCGGCAAAACCCGCCTGGCGCAAGAGTTTATGGATTGGGCTGCCGCGCAGCAGAGCGCCGTGGCGAGCGCGCAGAGTTACCTGGCGGAGCAAGGTCTCGCCTTCCGAACGGTGACCCGCTGGCTGCGCTCGGAGAGCGTGCGCGCTACCCTGCCGCTCCTCGAAGACGTGTGGCTGACGCGACTCGCGTGGCTCTTGCCGGAAATTCTCGCCAAGCGCCCGACTCTGCCCGCCCCTCCGCCAATCGCCGATCCGGCGGCGCGCGAACTCTTCTTTCAGGCGCTTGCGCGTGCCTGCTTGATCGCCAAGCGCGCGCTCGTCCTGTTCTGCGATGACTTGCACTGGTGCGATTCTTCGACGTTGGATTGGATCGAGTATCTGTTGCGCTTTGACGCGCGCGCGCGGCTGCTCGTGGTGGCAACCGCGCGGTCCGAGGAATTGGCGGTGGACGACAACTTGCAGTCTCGCTTGACGAGACTATGCGGTCAGGGCTTGTTGTCCCTGCGCGTGACGCCGCAACGCCTGAGCCGTGACGAGACCGCGACGTTGGCAGGATGCTTGACGCCGGAACCAGCCGCCCTCGGAAAAATGGAGAGTCTCTATTCCGAGACGGAGGGCAATCCGCTTTTCATCGTCGAGAGTGTGCGTGCCGGATTCTTGCAGCAGACCGCACCCATGCTGCCGACGACGGTGCAAGCCGTGATCGAGTCGCGCTTGCGCCAACTCTCGGCGCCCGCCCGCCAACTGGCAATGCTTGCCGCGACGATCGGACGCGATTTTGCGTACGACGTGCTGGCGCAGGCAAGTGGCGAGTCGGACCGCAAGGTCTTGAAGGGGCTGGACGAATTGTGCCGGCGGGGGATTCTGCGCGAGCAGGGCGCGGCGAACTATGATTTCAGCCACGCCAAAATCCGCGAGGTGGCGTACGCGCAAATCGGCGCGGCGCGGCGGCGCGTGCTGCATCGCCGCGTGGCGCAGGTCTTGGAGCAAGTGTACCGTGACGATTTCGATCGCGTCGGCGGATTGGTCGCGGAGCAGTACGAGCGCGCCCACATGCCCAAGGAAGCAACTCTATACTACAGTTGCGCGGCGGCGGGGGCGCAGCGCCTGTTCGCCAATCGCGCCGCCGAGTCCCTGCTCACCCACGCGCTGACGCAGTTGAAAACGCTGCCGGAGACGCGCGAGCGCGCGGAACACGAATTGGATCTGCAGAATCGCCTGGGCTTGGTTCTCACCATCATCGAGGGACTTAGCTCCCCAGCCGCCTTCACCGCGTTCGAACGCGCGCGCGCATTGGCGGAACGCCTGGGTGACGCGCGCGCCTTGTTCCAAGCGCTCGCCGGCTCGCTGGATTTCTATCCAACTCGCTTGGGGCTGGTCCCCGCATGTCAGGTCGGCGAACGCTTGGTTGCGATTGCCCGGGACCTTCAGGATGAGCGCCTGCAAATGCAGGCGCGCGTGGACGCGGCGCGAATGTTGTTTTGGCGCGGCGACTTTTTCGAAGCGGAAGACCACCTCGATCAGGCCCAAGTCTCGGAGGGTAAAGCGTGCGGCGAGGGCGGCTTGCTGCGGCGAGTAGAACCGGAAGCGTTCTACCTTTCCTACAAGGGTCTCATCGAGTGCTTGCGCGGTTTTCCCGATCGCGGATTGAAGCGCGTCGAACAGTCCATCGCGCTTTGTCATCGGCGGGCGCTGCTCTACGGCGAGCGCTTTGCCATCAGTTTCCTGACCTACGCGCTTTTTCTGCGCGGCGAGTGGCCGGCGCTCCAGAATCAGACGGAACAGCAGGTGGCATTCTGTCGGGAACACCACATGCCGCACTGGATTCCCGGTGGCATCTCGTTGGGGGGTTACGCGCTGGTCCAGCAAGGCAGACTCGCAGAAGGCATCGCGCAGATTCAAGAAGGCATTCGATACCAACGCGAATTGGGGAATCAACTGGGAATCTCTCACATGCTTGGTCTGCTCGCCGATGCGTACGGTCGGAGCGGGCGCTTCGAGGAGGGTCTAGCGCTGGTCGCCGCAGCGGAGCAACTCGCGCTCACACGGAGCGAGGGCTATGCACTTGCGGAATTGTATCGCCTCAACGGGGAATTGCTGCTGCGGCAATCGCCGCAAAATCAAAACGCAGCCGAAGCGCTCTTTCAACGCGCGCTGGAGATCGCGCAGCAGCAGGGCGNNNGGAGGTTAGAGATTGGAGATTAGAGATTGGAGATTGGATGTTGGAAGTTGGAAGTTGGAAACTCGAACACGCATCCAACCTCTAATCTCCAACCTGCATCTTGCGATGTTCGATGGAGATGAACGTCAGATAGCAGACGAGGAAGAACGCGGCGAATAGAAGCGTGACGCCGTACGCTTGCGAGTACTTGATGGGATGCGCGAACCGCGCGACAATGTCGCCGAGAACGTCATGGGGTTGGAAAATCAAATCCCAGGAATTCCAATTGAGGAAGCGTCCGAGGTAGATGCCCAGCCCGCTCAAGCCGATCGCGCCGAAAGCAAACAGCCAGCCGACGATGCGCCCAAAATAATCCTTGATGACGTTCTGCATCGCGTTCAATGAGGCAACCGCCAGGAACAAGCCGGTCCACGCGAAGGACGCCAACATTCCGATGTCGTACCACATCGGGACGGGTCGGCGTTCGTCCAGGTGCCAGAGATCTGTGATGATGTACGGCGCGTTCGGCAAAAAGATCAGCCAGAGCGCGGCAGGCATCAATAAAACCCACCAGCGCTGCCGATGACGGCGGTGCGAATAAACGATCCATAGACTGCACAGGTACGGAATCCAGGCGAGAAAGAGATTCCAAATCAGAAACCGAAACGTCGTGCCGCGGCTCAGNNCGGATAGACCAACTGATTGACGCAAAAGCGATGGACGCGGCGCAGTAAATCGAACATTCTCTCCTCCCGTAGGACAAATTTGCAAATTCGTCCTACATCCCCTTGATTGAAATAATCGCCGATGGATTCCCCGCATCGTATCCGATGCCGATGCCCTCCGTCATCAGTTGCTCCCCGGTTTTCTGTTCGGAGATCGAACGATCCGCCGATTCGATTTGATAGACCGTCTCCGGCGCGAGTCCTTTCAAGATCACGACACGATTATCCCACGCCGCCGCGCCTTGAAACAGAAAGACGACGCCGCTCCGCGATGCGGGATCGTAAAACTCGACCGCGTCCGGATCGGCGGGGGCTTGCAGCAAGGGTGGCGCGAGCAACTCGGTCTGAGGGAAAAGACGATACACCTGACTGTTCTTTAGAATCGGGCGCAAGTTCTTGCACCGCGCGATTTCCTCCGCGATTACCGCGCGCTGCCCGGCGTCCAACCCCAGCAGCGATCTCGAAATTCCGAACGCGCCCATCATGCGGCTCCGCAGCCACGCGCGCAAAATCCCCGGCTCGCTCACCTCGCCGAGATGTTCGAACCACGATTCGACGATCCACGCGTTGAGATATTCCGGCGGGAAGGGAAAACTCGCGCCCGCCATATAGTGGCGCACGCGAAAACCCGGCTCGGTGTCGTCGGCGAGCCACTGCACGTCCGTCCGGCGCAGCAAGCCGAAATCCATGCGGTGCCCGCCGCTCGCGCAGTTCTCGATCACCAATGCCGGAAATTGCGCGCGCAGAAAATCGAAAACCTCGTACAACCCGCGCACGTGGGCGTACTCGGCGTCGCGCGTTTCGCCGGGCGGATCGCACGACAGCCAGAGGTTGTTATCCCACTTCAACCAATCCACGTGATACTCTTGGACGATGCGCGTGAGCCAGCCCTTCATCCATTCGACCGCCGCGGGATTGCCGAGCCAAATCCGCGAACTCTGCGGCAGATCGGGCGGCGGCGCGGCGTCGAACGGCGTGCGCGGCGAGAACCACTCCAGCGGAATCTCCGTGCCCGGTCCGGCGTATTTCAAATCCGCGCGTTCCGGTTCCACCCACAAACCGAATTTCATTCCCTTACCGTGAACATAGTCGGCGAACGCGGCAAGCCCGCTCGGAAACTTGTCGCGGTTTTCGCGCCACGTCCCCAAGCCAAAACTAAAATCCACGTCGTTCGGCGAGCCGGCGTACCAACCGGCGTCCACGCAAAACGCTTCTAGCCCCAGTTCGGCGGCGACATCCACTTCGCGCCGCAGCGTCTCTTCGTTCAGATTCACATAGTACGCGAACCAGGTGTTGAAATGCGCCCACGGAAAATTCGCCGGTTGCGGACGCATGAGGTACTGTCGCACGAACGCGTGCGTGACGTTCGCGGCGCTGTCGAGATCGCCTTCGAAGAATCCCAGAAAACGATGCGGCGTTTCAAACGACTCGCCCGGCGCAAGGTCGCGCCGGAAATCTTCGGCGATGGCTTGGAACGATGTGACTGTATTCGCGCGGCTCGCGCGCAGCCACCACGCGCCCGACCATTCGATTCCGCCGACGATGCCCTCGCGCAAGTTCGGCGCGTGCAGCGCAAACCAACCAATGTTCTCTTCGGACGAGCGGCGCGTCGAAAACAGGTCGTGGCTTATCCCCTCGGTCAGTTCGAGCGAGCGCAGTTTCAAGTTCGCGACGCGCGGCGGGTCGCCAACATTGCCGCCTGGCGGATCCAAGCCCTGTACCCAATAAAGCGTGAGGTTTTCCGCGGAGGGCTTGAGTGGCAGCATGATGTCGTCGAGCGCGGCGAGCGCAGGGAGCGTGGCATTGCCGGCGTTCTCGACGACCGCCCATTGTTCGACGAAACCGGTTCCCGGAAATGTGACATGGTGGAGATGAGTCTTGAACGCGCCGCGCGCCAAAGTGATTTCGAGTTCGACCGATTGATTCGGCTGAATGCGCGCGGCATAGTTCAAGAGCGTCCACCCGTCCGAAAGCGACGTGATCGTTTCATCGCCGATCACGATCTTGAACGCGGGCGTTGCGCTTGTTGCGGCGAGCCACTCGGTGCCCGTCTGCGGATTCCGCAGCCGATTCAGCCGATAGCCCTTGTTTCGCACGAATTGCGCTTGCCAATGAATGCCGGGCGCCGCAATTTCCCAAAGACGCCTTCTCGCGCGATACGCGACGAAGGTATCGCTTGACTGGGCAAGGATCGTTCCAACCGGTTTTGCAACGGCTGCTGCTTGCGGTGGCATCGTTGTCCTCCGTTTTCCGCCCTGTCATTGCGAGCGATTTTTGCGAAGCAATCTCCACAGCACTTTGGGGATTGCTTCGCCGCTTCGCGGCTCGCAATGACAAAAGCGCTCTTACCCCAACTCGATCACGCTCTTCAGCGCGGCGATGTGCGCGTCTTTAATTCCCGCGCCGTAACTGCTGAGGCGATTGATATTTTCAAAGATCACTGGCAGATCGCGGTCAATCCTGTACTTGAGCCCGGTGGGCATCTTGAACGCGCGCAGCATCGCGCGGCACGTTTCGCTGCGGCGGTCGCGGCGCGACATCAGCGCGCCATCGTTCACCGCCAGAGTCACACGTAACCTATCCGTCGCCTTCAACTCGATCTTCTCGAGGGTGAATGTCTCGCTCCGCTCATCGTAGATCGTCGCCGAATCTTGTGGCGCGTCGTTGATCGTCGCTTGGACAAATTCCGGCGACCGGATGCCGTGAAAAACCAGATGGTAGATGCGTTCGGACGGAATGAGCGATGCGTCGCCGCGCGCCGGTTCGATTTGGAATTGTAGTTCGTTGCCGCGCCACGATTGCGCGAACGCGGTGAGGCAGTAGCGACCTTGCGCGGACGCGGTCGTCTCGCCGTCGTCTTCGTACAGTTCAAAGCGATTGTCCGCGCCGGGAAAAATGTGAATCGTCAACTCGCGCGGATTCTCCATGCCACCCCAGCCGACCTTGGGCGCGAGCGGAACAATCGCCCCGGCTTTGGCAAAGACCGGGATTTCGTCCGGTGCCGCGCACACCGTGCGCCAGCGATCCCCCGCCAAGTATTCGCCGGTGAAAAAGTGGAACCAGTCGCCGCGCGGCAGCCAGACCGATTGACGCGCTAGCCGCGTGTCGTCGTCGGCAGGCGACGTAATCGGCGCGACAATCAATTCGCTGCCGAACACGTACTGACTCGGACAGTTGTACGCGTCCGCGTCCTCGGAATAGTCGTAGTACATCGGCGCGACCAGCGGAAGATCCTGCGTGTGATTGCGCCAAGCCATTGAATACAGATAAGGAATCAACGCGTGGCGCAGTTGCATCGCGTCGCGCACGATCCGCAATGTTTCCGCATCGCGTCCCCAGGGACGACGTTCGTGGTACGGATTGTTCGTGCTGTGCAGACGAAAGATCGGACTGAACACGCCAAACTGTACCCAGCGCACGTACAACTCCGGCTCTTCGATCCCCTGCTGATGTCCGCCGATGTCGTGGCTCCACCAGCCATAGCCAACGTTCGCGGCGGTCGCGGTAAAGTACGGCTGGAACGCGAGCGAGTCCCAGGTGACGAACGTGTCGCCGGAGAAACCGATCGGATAGCGATGATTGCCCAAGCCGCCCCAACGCGAAAAGATGAACGGTCGCTTGGTGCCGTCGCGCGCGGAATCGTAGAAATGCAAATGGTTCAGCCACCACAACGGGTCGAGACCGGCGAGCCGGCTCGCCGCGCCTTGCTGCCAATCAATCCACCAAAAGTCCACGCCCAGCGCTTCGAGCGGATGATGCAGGATTTCAAAATACGCTTGCGCGAATTTCGGATTGGCGATGTCGAACGGCACCGGCTTTCGAGTCGTTGGGTCAATTCCCAACGCGCTTGCCATTGGCGCGTACTGTTCTTCGTGCGGATGAATGCCTTCAGCCGGATGCAGGTTGAGCGTGACCTTCAACCCTTGCGCGTGCAGCCACGCGAGAAAATGCGCCGGGTCGGGAAAGAGTTGGCGATTCCACGTATAGCCGGTCCAGCCGGACGACGCGTTACCGGTCTCGGTGATGTGCCAGTCCATATCCACGACGCACACCGCGAGNNTTCGAGCCAACCATCGGCGTTGAACGCGAGCGTGCGCGAATCATCCACGACGGTCCAACCGGCACGCGACTGCAAGCCCGGGTCGAGGCGAATCGCGCCGTTCGCCATGTCGAGCGTGCGCGCGGCGCCGCGCAGATTCTCGCGGTCGCGGTCGCCGTACTTCCAAGTCACATCAGTTGCGAACACCTGAATCGAAAGCGTGTCCGCGCTCAGTCCGCGATCGGTGACGACGTACTTCAAACGCAAGTGTTCCGTTGTGATGACAATGGCATCGCCCGAGCGCTCCACCTGAAATTGGGGAACTGCCTGCCGCCGATGCCAAAACGCCTGGCTCGCGTGATCTTCGAACTGATTCGTCGCGCTGTGCTCGATGCGAATCAGACGCGCAGTGAGGACGGTAAAGCGCACGTGCGGCGCGAGCACGACGGCGTCGGGATGCGCGATGGGGCGAGTGATGATGTGGGAATGTTGGGGGATCATAGTTTATGTTTTCGGAGGACAAGTTTCGCAAACTTGTCCTACAGTGCTGCTGCCGCGCTTTTGTCCAGCAACCACACCACGCGCCCATCGGTTGGTTGAATCAATTGCGCCGGCAAATCGTCGGGACGATACGCGCCGCGCAGAACCTCGCGCACAGTCGCCGCCTTGTCTGCGCCGGCGACGAGGAACAAGATGTGCGCCGCCGCGTTGATGACCGGCGCGGTCAGCGTGATGCGATCCATCTTCACTTCGTCCACGTATTCAGCCGCGACCCAGCGCTCAGTTTCATGCAGGACGCGCGTGTGCGGGAAGAGCGATGCAGTATGTCCGTTCGCGCCGAGTCCGAGCAGAATCAAGTCAAAATTNNGTCTCCGCGTACGCGCGCGCTGCCTCTTCCGCCGGTAACTCGGCGCGAATGCGATGAATGTTTTGCGGCGGCACAGGCACGCGCGACAAGAGCGTTTCGTACGCCATGCGATAGTTGCTGTCGGGATGATCGGGCGGGACGGCGCGCTCGTCGCCCCAGAAAATGTGGACGCGCGCCCAGTCCACTTGCGCGGCAGGCACAGCGTCTGGCGTCGCCAGCAGCGCATACGGATCACGCGGCGTAGCGCCGCCGGAGAGCGCGACGGTAAATTTGCCGCGCGCGTCAATTGCTTGTCGCGCAAGTGTGACGAATCGTTGCGCGGCATTTCGCGCGAGCGCGGCGCGGTCAGGGAGGATGACGATTTCGGGATTGGGCATGTTTTGGATTTTCGATTGCCGATTTTCGATCGGCTCTTCGCAGAGGAGCAAAATCATAAATCGAAAATCGAAAATTCCTATGGCGCGCGCCACGCGCGGCCATCGCGCGCGAGCAGCAGATTGGCGACTTCGGGACCCCACGTGCTCGCCGCGTAATTCGGGAAAACGGGCGGCGGCAGATTGCCCCAGCGTTCGAGGACGGGCGTGATGAGCGACCACGCTACCTCGACCTCGTCTTTGCGGTTGAACAACGTCGAGTCGCCGCGCATTGCATCGAGCAAGAGCGTTTCGTACGCTTCGCCGGGCGATCCGCCAAACGCGGTTTTGTAGGAGAAATCCATCTTCACGTTGCTCAACAGAATCGCTTGCCCCGGCTGCTTTGCCGCGAATTTCCAATAGATCCCTTCGTCCGGCTGAATGCGAATCGAGATCACGTTTGGTTCGATCCCGCTGACGGCTTCCTGCGAGAAAAGCGGGTGCGGCACCGGTTTGAATTGAATCCGAATCTCGGTGGCGCGCTTGGGCAGGCGTTTGCCGGTCCGAAGATAAAAGGGCACGCCAGCCCACCGCCAGTTGTCAAGTTCCAACTTGAGCGCGACGTAAGTTTCCGTCTGTGAATCTTTGGCGACGCGCGGCTCGGCGCGGTAGGCAACCATGCCTTGACCCGCGTCGTACTGCCCGCGCACTACGTTGTCGTCCACGTCCTTGCCGAGCAAGGGACAGATCGCGCGCAGGACTTTGGCTTTTTCGTCGTGCACCGCGTTCGCGTCGAACGAGACCGGCGGCTCCATCGCGGTCAGCGCGATGAGTTGCATCATGTGCGATTGCACCATGTCGCGCAGCGCGCCGGCGTTGTCGTAATAGCCGCCGCGATCCTCGATGCCGGCCGTTTCCGCCGCGGTGATCTGCACGTGGTCCACATAGTTGCGATTCCACAGCGGCTCGAGAATCGTATTGGCAAAGCGAAACGCGAAAATGTTCTGCACCGTCTCTTTGCCCAGATAGTGGTCAATGCGGTAGACCTGGTCCTCCTTGAACACCGCGAGGACTTTACCATTCAACTCGCGTGCGCTCGCCAGATCGCTGCCGAAGGGTTTTTCGATGATGACGCGCTCCCAGCCCCCTTCGGGCTGCGCGAGGTTCGCCACGCCGAGTTGCTCGACGATCAGCGTATAGTGCTCCGGCGCGGACGCGAGATAGAACAGCCGGTTGCCCTGCGTGCCGCGCGCAGCGTCGAGTTCGCCCAAGCGTTCTGCCAGCGCGGTATAGCCGTCAGGCGAATGGAAGTCGGACCGGTGATAGAACAACCCGCGCGCGAATATGTCCCAGCGATCGCTTGCCGCAGCCGGTTTGTTGCGCGCGAACTGCTGAACGCTCTCGCGCAATTCCATGCGGAACACGTCGTCCGATTTCTCACGGCGCGCGAAACCGACCACCGAAAAAGCGGCGGGCAGTTTGTTGTCGCAGAATAAATCGAACAGCGCGGGCACCAGTTTGCGATGGGTCAGGTCGCCGGTCGCGCCGAAGATGACGAGCATGTTCGGCGCGGGGACGCGCTGCGCGGTCAGCCCGACGCGGAGAGGAGTGACAAGGGTAACGTTTTCAGCGGGCATAGCGATTCCCGAAGGCAGAAGGATGAGGGATGAAAGAACTTGTCCACCCCATTTCGACTTTCATCCTTCTGCCTTCATCCTTCATCCTGCTCCGGTGTATCCGCACATGCCGACGCGTGGAGAGTTGACGACGGGCAGGAAATAGTCTTCGCCGCACTGATGGTCTTCCGCGTGTTCGTCGCAGAGCCATGCCTCGGGTCCGCTGTAGACGCATTGGGAGCATACCTGCGTGGCGGGCTTGCCACACTCGGCGCAGGGAATCGCCGGCGGATCGTTGCGCGCGAGAATTTTCACGGACTTGAGCGCGCCGTTGCGTTCCGAGACGACTTTGAGAGCGAGTGTAGTGGTGGTGCCAAAATCGTACTCGTGCTCAAATTTCATGCCGGACTCTAGCACCGCGCCCAGTTTCGCCGACATACTCTTGGGTCGCGGACCGCCCCAGGGATCGGGTTCAGGATGCACGTCGTAAGTCTCCCCTGCGATGGTGAACATGCTCAAATGTCCACAACATTCGAGCCAGGTTCGCCGGAGAAAACTGTCCAGCGTATGCAGCGAAGCGTCTACCGGAATTTCGACGTGCAGCCAGTACGCTGGCGCGTAACGTCCTTCAACCTGGAGATGCAAGATTCTTTTCGAGCCGGTCTCGCGGTCAAAGTGTTGTGTCTTGCATTTGTCCAGATGCCGCGTCATCGCGGCTTTGGCAAATTTGCCGCCACACAGATTGCATGTGCCGGTAGATGTTTGTTTTGCCATGGGTTCCTCCTTTTGTAAAACGTAAAGCGTAAGACGTGAATTACAAATCACAAATTACGTTTGGCGTTTTATCCCCAACGCGCGTTTCACTTCGGTTGCTAACTCGTCCATCTTCGCGCCGCGTTTCAAATGCACGCGCAACGCGCGGCGTCCATGACTTAGCGACTGCCAATCGCCGAGGGCTTGCGCGTGGATCAGCGTGCCGAATGAGTACACTTCGCCTGGGATGGGCGCGTCCACTGCGCTGTCCGCTGTGATTTGCAGCGCGAGCACGTTGTTCGCGCCGCCCTTGTGCAGTTGCCCGGTCGAGTGCAGAAAGCGGGGGCCGAAACCAACCGTCGTCGCGATCTTGAGCGCATGCCGCGCGGCGATCCGCATGGCTTTTAGCGCGGCGCGGTTACTGGGCGTTCGCGGTACGTACGCCATCAGCGCGAGGTAATCGTTCGGCTGCGCGAGTTGGAAGAACGCGCGCAACGCCTCGCGCAAGTTCCTCGCCATAAACTGCTCTGTCGAATNNTCGTATTATCCTTCGACTCTTGCACATTCGGCTGGTCGAATGGGTCAATGCCGATGAGCGCGCCGGCGACGGCAATCGCAAATTCCCAACGGAAGAATTCCGCGCCGAGGTCGTACGGATCGCGCAACGCCAAGCGAATGATTGGGTGACCGACGCGTTCCAATTCGTTTATTCGTTTTTCGAAAGCAAGATTCCTTTGCTTCGCCAAAAACGAATAAACGAATACGCGGTCAGCGCCGTAGACGCGTGATTCGTTGATCGGTTCGCCTTCCACCGGCACGAGCCCTTTGCCTTCCTTGCCGGTGGATTCCGCGACGAGTTGCTCTGCCCACGCGCCAAGAGTTTCGATGCCTTTGGAGGTAACGAAGGTGATCTTGTCGCGTCCTTTTTGCGCGAGCGTTGCCAACGCAACGCCGAGCCATTCGCCCGGATTATTTTCGGCGGGGACGTCCGCCGCGCACGCGCGCATCATTTCCTCCGCGCGCTCCAGCAACTTTTCAACGTCAATGCCCATCAGCGCGGCAGGCACGAGACCAAAGTACGACAGCGCGGAATAGCGCCCGCCGATGTCAACCGGATTCTCGAACACGCGCCGGAAGTTTTTCTCCAGCGCGAGTTTGTGCAGCCCCGATCCCGCATCCGTGATGGCGATGAAATTCTGAGCAGGGGCGCGCTCGGCAAAGTATTTGTAATGCGATAACGTCTCGGTCGTCCCGCCCGATTTGCTGGCGATGATGAAGAGTGTTTTCTTTGGGTTGATCTTGCGTCCGAGCGCGCGGATCGTCGCCGGATCGGTTGTGTCGAGCACGAACAACTGCGGGCAACCGCGCGTGGTGCCAAACGTGTCGCGCAGCACCTCGACGCAGAGCGAACTGCCGCCCATGCCGCACAGGACGATAAATTTGAAACCGGCGCGGCGGCTTTCTTCGGTGAACGCTTTCAACGCTCCCACCTGCTCGCGCATGTCCGACACGACCTCGAGCCAACCGAGGCGATTCGAGATTTCGGCGATGTGTGCGGGCGCGGTCTTCCACAGCGTCGCGTCTTTTTGCCAAACGCGCTTCGCAATTCCGTTTTGCTCTGCCGCCGCAACGTTCATGTTGACCGATTCGAGATAGTCGCCGAGCGCGGCGCTGTGCCGCGCGCTGGTCGCTGCGACGATCTTTGACTCGATGCTCGCGAGCAGTTGGTCGAATGCTTCGGCGAATTTTACTACGCCTTCGTCGAGGACCTGCTGGGTCACCGCGTCGAGACTCACGCCGACTTTACCCAGTTCTCTCAAGTGCCGCCGCGCGCCGTCCATATCTTCTTCGAGGGTCACGCGCGGCTTGCCGTGATCGCGGAACGCGTCGATCGTTTCAAAAGGCAGGGTGTTGATCGTGTTGGGACCGACGAGTGTATCCACGTACAGCGTATCGGGATAACTTGGGTTCTTGGTGCTCGTGCTTGCCCAGAGCGGTCGTTGGACGCGCGCGCCTTTGGCTTTCAGCGCGAGAAAGCGCGGATCGTTGAAAATCGTCTTGAAGAGTTGGTATGCCGTCTTCGCGTTCGCAATCGCCGCCTTACCGCCGAGCGTTTCAATTTTCGCTTTGAGCGCGGGATCGCTGGCGGCGCGCAGTTTGTCTTGCAAGAGTTTGTCGGCGAGCGTGTCAATGCGGCTGACGAAGAAACTCGCGACGGAGGCGATGCGGTCAATCGGCTTGCCTTCCACCGCGCGACGTTCGAGCGCGCGGATGTACGCCCACGCGATTTGCTCGTACGCTTGCACGGCGAACAGCAACGTGATGTTGATGTTGACGCCGGCGCACAGACATTCTTCGATCGCGGGGACGCCTTCTGGCGTGCCGGGAATCTTGATCATCACGTTGGGGCGATTGACGGTCTTGAACAAGCGCTTGGCTTCCGCAATCGTCGTTTGGGTATCGTACGCGATTTTGGGCGAGACTTCGATGCTCACGAAACCGTCGGCGCCATCCGTCGCGTCGTACACCGGGCGAAACACGTCGCACGCCATCCGCACGTCTGCGATGGAGAGCGCGTCGTAGATCTCGAACGCGTTCTTGCCCGCGTCGATCAACTTGGCGATCGCGCCGGCGTAATCGTCGCTGCCGGCGATCGCTTTTTCAAAGATGGATGGATTCGACGTTTCGCCGCTGATGCCGTCGGCGTCAATCAGTTGTTTGAGACCGCCGGAAAGCACGTGGCTGCGGCGAATATTGTCTAGCCAGATGGACTGACCCAGTTGTTTGAGTTCAAGCAATGGATTGGTTGGCATTGTCGGTCTCCCTGATCTGTGATTTCATCTCTCCTCGCGTTCGATTCCCAGAACCTTCTCCAGCCGTCGCACGTGTCGCGCTGCGCCGGAGAATTTCGCCGTCACAAACGCGCGCACGAGTTCACGCGCCAACTCGTCGCCAATGATGCGCCCGCCGAGCGCGAGCACATTCAGATTGTCGTGCTCCACGCTTTGCCGCGCCGAGTACGTATCGTGGCACACCGCCGCGCGGATGCCGCGCATTTTCGTCGCGGCAATCCCTGCGCCGACGCCGCTGCCGCAGATGACGATACCGCGTTCCGCCTCACCGCGTTGAATCGCTGCGCCGACCGCGCGCGCAAAGTCGGGATAGTCGTCTGCCGCGTCGTACGACACCGCGCCGCAATCCACGATCATGTGCCCGAGTTTCTGCAATTCATCCACGACGGTTGGCTTGAGCGAGAACCCGCCGTGGTCCGTGCCGATGGCGATGTTCATAGTCCCCTCATTGAGAAACGGAACACGCAGCACGCAATAC
>DHFK01000129.1:0-7500 GCA_002400365.1 Anaerolineales bacterium UBA4826
CGGGGAGCGCAATGCAACTGCCGTGTTCTGTGTTGAAACGCGCTTCTTTCCAACGCGAATACCTCGCAAATTGGTTTCTGTCTTGAAACCACTGTCGTTTGCGAAAAGTAGTCGCCACTACTCAAAATTGAACGTCGTCCCCTCGCGCACAATCACCTCGCGCGAGTTCCAGTACGGCGGCTTGGCGCCACAGCCGTACTCAATCATCAGGTTCGTCAACGCAACTGGCTTTTTAGATTGCGTGATGGCGCGGTAGGGGAGCGGACGCGTCAGCACGGTTTGTGACTTGTGTTTCACAAAAACATTTCGCTGGATAGTCAAATCCCTGCTTACATCCTCAGGTTTTAGCAATTGGTATCTGGTGATTTTGCCAAAACCCGCGCTCCGCTTTTTGCCCATGCCCTGAAATCGCAAAACGTCGAGCAGTTCGCGCAAGCGATTATCGTCTTTCACTTGCGCGTACCACACATAATCGAAAATCGTCCATGTCGTGATGCGATTGTCGATCATTTTCGTCGCGCCTTTCGATGTTTCGATCTCTTTCACTGGCTTTTCTGTAATCGTAATCGGTTCGATGTCGAGCATCGTCAAGCGCGACGGAATCACGCGGCGGCGAATCGGCTGCGTATCGAACTCGAACGACAATTGTTCGCCCGTTGACAAATGCAGATACCGCGCGCCGATTTTGAAATACACTTTGCCGTCGCACATCGGAAAGCCCGACGAGACGAGGTACACGTCGTTCTTGTCTTTCTCTCCGTCCAGGATTTCGCCAACCGTCGTCTTCTCGAATATCCTGTCGAGTTCGGGGTAAATCACGCGCGTCAACAAATCATCGCCGATTCTGCCATCGGTTGGCGCGACATCGCGCAAACTATTTTCGATAGCATAACGCCAATACGCGGCGTACGCGAGCGCGCCGTCAAGCGGCATCGGCGAATGGACGAACGATTCGTCGCGCGTGATCGAACTGATGTAGGGCGTGGCAAACGAAATCCAAATCGCGGTGTTCATAATTTGACCGCCGAATCAATTCGGCGTCTCAATAGGTAGAAATCGGCTCAAGCCGATTGCGCGTCAGTCCGATTGATCGGGCTTGATCTCGTTAGACGGACGACACTTGCCCTGGCGGTAACGCAAGTGCCAGGGTTGATCGTCCGTCATTTGATCATTCCTTTCAAAACGTCGTCATTCTTGATAATTTCTGGCAGCGTGCCAACGTGCTTGTCGTACGCGTCAAGCATCCGTTGGAGCGCGGGATCAATCGCCAGCGTGTTGCCGAGTTGGACGGTACACGTTGCGGCTTTGGCGTTCGGCGCGTCTTTGACTTCCAGCGTGTACGTCCAATTCATCCGCCCGAATCCCTTGCTGCCCAAACCGCCAAACGAGCGACCGCTGGAAAGCGACAGCACCTTGAGCAATGCGCCGAACTCCAACTCGCTCAACGGATAGAGCGAGCGAAAGCCGTGGACGAAATTGACGTTCGGGACGATGTACTCGACGTAGTATCGCATCTGGACACTGCGTTCCTTGGAATCAGTTGCTTTGCGCTCCTCTTTCATCAACTCCAATTCCAGAACCTGTGCCTTTTCGTCATCTTTCTTCGCGCTCATCATTGTCATTGCCGTAATACCTTTGACGCTTTGTTGAGAAGCGGGAAACTCGAGCGTTGGATACACTGACTTGGCATACGCCAGTGTTTCGCTTACCAAAGGAATGGCAAAATCAACGCCTACCTTCGACGGATACATCAAATTCCCGTATGAAAACCCCATCAAACTCAGCGACGGGAACAATTCGTAAAGTTTCTTGCTCTCGGCAGTCTTCTCTTTCTGTCGCTTCTCTTTGCCTTCACCCTTCTCGCTCTGCAATTGTCCACCGCTAAAGAAAACCACGAAAAGGCTATCTTTGATGCGGGAGGTTTTCAATTGCTGCATCAAGTCAATCGCGAGCAGATCGCGCCACATGCCACGAAAACTGTTGCCAGAAAGCGCTGGGGTTAGTACGAGGGCATCACCTGATTTGATATTGAGCCGCCGCGCAAAGTTTCGGATGCCGACATTGTCTTCAGTATGGACCAACGGCGTCAAGTTGGTGCCTACTCCGTATGCCGTCACGAACGAACACTTCGTTGACATTGCTTGAGTTTTCATTCTGCTTCCTCCTCTTCTGATTCTTCATCCTGGACTTTGGGGAGTTGTTGCGCGAGTTCGTGGAGTCGAGGCATGTAGGGCAAAGTTCCGCGTTGCTTCAAGTCATTGAACAGCGCGTCAAACGCGGTCTGCGATGGGAAAGCATCGCCATACTTGCCAAGGAAGTTGAGTTCAATTCCCTCTTCCAGGAATTTCAGGAAGGAGTGAGTATCCGTGGAACGATTGAGCGCAATCCTGATTGCTTCCCAGAAGTAAGTTACATGCGACTTCTTCTGCGTTTTCCCCGCAGTTTTGCTGAGACTCAACCGCGCGAGTCGGTAAAGATACCACAGCGCGTCAAACGGTTCGTCAGTCATCGGTCACCTCCAGATTTCTCTCACGAGTGGATATTTCCGAATCAGTTCCTGCATCCTTTCGAGGTACTTGTCAATTGGGTCGGATCCAGCCGCTAGTTCTAATTGGTTGAGCACTTTTTCAATGTTTGCCCCGCCTTTATTCACCATGACTTCCAGCAGTTCATCAGGACTACTTGCCAGCGCGGAAATCTTCATCGAATCCTTGACTTTCTTGCCCAGAGCAAGCGTCAAGTCTTGGATTTGGATGACAGTGTCGCGGCTCGCCGCATCAAAGAAGTGAAACCCGCGCAGAACTACAGGTATCGTTCTCGCTTTGTTGCTCACCATGAAGGGCTTGAATTTCAACTCGTGGTGCTTGTTACGTGTCGCGGCAACTACACAGACGAGACATGAAAAAGGAACCTCGATGTCTACCTTCATCATCGGATCGGCGAGAATGACAGAACGGTTCAGCGCCCCGTACATTGATTTCAACAAAGCGGGAATTTCATGGCGGGCACGGCCATTCAATTCACCGACGACAGCAAAAGGGCTGGATTGTGGAATCGGCTTGAGCCATCTCTTTTGCCCTTTGGTATCTCTTGTGCCTTTGCTCCGCGTGGAGTTATGAAGGAATAACGCTCCGATTAGATTCAAGGTAACGAGAGATTCAAGCGAACGAACGACCAACTTGGGATGGATCTCCGCGTCAAAGAAAGGCAATATGGATTTGCGAGAAGTCGCAGAAGTATCATCGAATCGCACACGTGGATCGCGCTCGCCATCGGGCGGCGGTGTCACGTTCGGTGTTGTGACAGCAAGATACACCAATCTCTTGCTTTGCACCAATGAGTAGGCGGGCTGTAACGCGGCTGGTACCTTGAAGTTGGAAATCGCACACAAAAGACAAGTGCTTTTGATATTGCCCAAATGCCAATCCGTAAAATTGCCCGTGTTGGCTCCAAGATCAGCGATTGGCGAGCACAGAAAGTGCCGCGACACTTTCGACCCACAAAGATTGCACACCGCATCGGCAGGCGCGTCAGCAACCAGCGCAGCGCGCACGCTCTCGTACTTGCCGCTCTCAATCGCAAGCGTCTCGTGCAAATGCTCAATGATCTCTGCTTTCCTTTCTGCCCAGCGCCGCTTTTTATTCTTCTTGACTGGGACCTGATCTAGCAGTTTTGCAACATCGCGATAGAACGCGCTCTTGACGCGCTCGACAAACGCCGTGTTTGGCGAATCGTCGGGCAGAGAGGGAATCGGGAAAATGATTCCCGTCGGGTCAGAGTAGATCGTGAGCAAAAGCCAGAACGGGACGCGTATCTTCGTGTCTTCATCGGACGCGATTTCAGACGGACGTTCCGCGCCAATCGGCGTCTCAATGACAAGGTGCTTGTTGTCAAAAATTACTTTCGCATCACGCGTCAAGCGCGCGAGGTCTGCGTCCGTGTTGCCTGAAAGTTTGCCACGGTCAACAAAATCGTAGCGGTACGTCACCGCGTCCACTTTGTCAAAGAACGCGGCGTATTCTGCGCGCACCGCGTCCACGTATGCCGCGATGAAAAGGTTCTTGACGTGTTCGATGGCGAAGAGGTTGGAAAGCGTGGGGTACAAGCGCGCTGCAAAGCCGATTGTGTTTGCTGGGAAATAGGTTTTTCCTTCACCCAGGTCTTGTTCATGCCAAGTGATTTCGCCCCACCCCAATGAATTCTGCTGTCTTGCTTTAGGGTTGTGATGGAAGAGAATCGTTTGGAATGAACGATCAAATCTATCAAAGATGCCGCAATTCTTGAAAGCATGATGTAACTGTTTCAATCCTTGGAGATGTTCCCACTGCCGTTCTCCTTTCAGACTAACATCGAACCGCAGAAATGACTTGAGGATATCATGTAAAACATAAACTGACACGCCATCCGCAACCGACAGCCCGTTCTTTCCCGCCAGCCTCCGTCCCAGTGCAATAGCATTGAAAAAGCAGTGGACAGGAATCGGATCAAGATGCACGTTGTCAGGGATCTGCTCCGGGTGCTTTTCATTCTTCTCACTGATGCGCGCGGTTGGAGGCAACAGCAACGCCAAGTCTGGCGCGCTGCGCGAAGGGGAAAACTCAATTTCCGAATCTTTGAGTGAAATCGTGAATTCAAGCATTGGCCAGGTCAACCCAAAAAAGAACACCTGCCGCCAGCGCGCAAAATGCCTCGACTACGCTCAGCACGCGCGCCTAACGACAGGTGCGATAGAATCTCAGTCCAACGTGCGGGCATGCAGACACGTCAAACCTCCGATGGTTCTGGCAGTCAAGCCCGGGGACGAAGACCAACTTACGCTTGCAAGTATATCACATTGCCGCGCAAAGTCAAAAAACCGCTTTTTCGATGATCGCGAGGAGTTCTTCGCGGGTCAGCGGTCGCTGTGGTTGGTCAGGCATAAGCGGCTCCGTCGCCACCAAATAGAATTTGGTGGCAATCATATGTGGAAATCGGCTCAAGCCGATTGCGATGGGGCAACTCGATTTATCGAGTTTTCATCTGTTGTAGGCGGGCGATTGCATCGCCCGACGGGTCAAGCTGGCACAAGAAACCGCGCGAGATCAATCGGCACGCTCTCGGCAACGGGACGCGAAAAGCGTTTCTCAAAGTCAACAATCGTTACGCCGATGGCGCGGCGCGTCCGCGCGTCCAATCGCACAAAGACTCCATCGCTGATTTCCTCGTCCAGTCCTTCTTGAGGCGCGGCGAACGCCAGATAAAGAACATCGGCGGCTTTATCGTATGAAATTCTCAATCCGTTGGTTTTTCTTTTGCCCATAGTACCTCACCTCGTTTGATCTTGTCTGTCGTCAAAGTTGTCTTGATGCGCGCTTCCACCGTTTGGACTATGACCACGCGAAATCGGTTTGGTCGAACTTGCTTGTAATACAAAATGCTCTGTGCGTCCCAATTGCTTCGCACGATGGTGTCTGGATCGAGGAGAATAGATGCAATCAATTCGACATGGGTGATCTCAGGGTGAAATTCCTGGATGTGTGCCCACGTTCCGTCGTCGAGTCTGAATTCTTTTCCGTCTTTGTCTCTGAGCCACTGCATTGGGACTTGCCTCAACGTGACGTCGCCTTGATTCTACGAGGGAACGCAATGACGGTCAAACAACATTCTTCGCGGGGCAGTCGCCCGTGATGAAATAATCTGCTTCGCTCGCCGAAGCGCATGCCAGAAACTTGGCGTCTTTCTGGTCACGCGGAAAATCAACGCCACCTTGAGCTTCCACGACTGTAATCATCAAGGCGAAGATATTCGTCCACTTGGAGAGGATGGGCTCTGGCAGGTGGAACTTGGCACGACGCGGTACCTCGACGTATTCCGCGATGATCTCTGTGGAAGCCACCCACTCGAATTCAGGATGCTTCACCACGAAGAGAATGACTGCTTCGGGATTGCGGTCTTTCAGCGCGGCCGATACCACGACGTTGGTATCAACGACGACTCTCATTGACCTCTCCGATGAGCCACGACTTCGGCGGCGATCTCATCTTCGGTCAACGCTTGGACTTGAGGTAGCGCTTGGGTCTCTTTCAACAGGGCTTGCAATTCCTGAACAGCCAAGGCGCGATTGGTGTCCTGCGCGATGAACAGCACTTCAACGTACTGACCAGGACGAAAAGGAAGGTTGGAAACCGTGACGCGTTCAGGGTTTTCAATTACCAAGTGAGTTCGGTATGCTTGCATGAGAACCTCCTACAACGAGTATAGAAGAAACTGCTGGGGTAGTCAAATGCAGATTTCAAAATCACACGTCATGTTCCGAGTAGCCCAACCGTTTTGCGCGGCTTGTTCGATGATCGCGAGCAATTCTTCGCGGGTCAGCGGTTGCTGTGGTTGGTCAGGCATAAGCGGCTCCGCGGGGGGTTACAACGGACAAGTCTTGCCCTGAGCAAAGGCGAAGGGGCGAAAACAAACGGACAGACCAAGCGCGCGTCCGTTGGTTTTCGGTGTTGTCCGTTGTCATCTGTTTTCTTGCGCGTCTAACCACTGGCTCACGTGCTGAATGTAACCGCGAAACCAGGATTGCACTTTCTTGCTCAGGACGTAGACGCGCGTGTGGTCAATCGTGTCGTACTCATGTTCCAGGCGGTTGCGGACTGCGGTTGTGCCTGCCAACTGCTTCGCCAAGCGCGCGGGTACGACCTTGAGCCGCCCGAGTTCGATGAATGTGTCGTAGTAGTTGTCGGGGGCTGGCACTTGCGCCAAGTGGAAGGCAAAGCGATTCACGTCAATGGCATGGTTGATGATTTGCGTCAGATACCGCTCGGTAATCGCCATCGTCTTCCAATCGGCAAGGTACGCGCCAAGCGAGCGTTTTTCAATTTCTTTGAGCCGCGACAGCCCTTCGGCGATGTTGGTGAGAATTTTTCGCGCAGCGGTGGCGGTGTAGATTTTTGTCATTCGTTCTGCCTTTCAGAAAACGATCCAGAAAATCGCGATCGTACTGACGCAGATAGTTGTATTGATGCAGCCGATGTAAGTTTTCGACGGCAAAGCCAGCGAAGATGCCAGGCGTGCGCTCGTACAGAATTTGTCCTTCGCGCTCGACAGCGTGACGCAATTCAGGGTTGACGAAATTCAGCGGTACTACGTCCACATCGTCTCGGAACAAATCGGCAAACGCGGCGCTCAATGTGTACAGCGCGCGCGGCGACGGCACGCGCTTGAACAGCACGCCCAAGTCGAGGTCGCTCCCTGGGCGCGCGTCGCCGCGCGCGCGCGAACCGAACAGAATTGCGAGTTCAATTCCGTAGTGGCGCGCGAGGGTTTTCAGTTTGGCTTTGTCGCTGGACGATAGAGTGGTTGGGTTGTTCATCTTACGTCATCTATCTCACTCATCGGAGTCAGGTAATCGTCAACCCGAATCTCGTCGTTGATCGCGCACTTGTCAGGGTCCCATACGATCATCTTCCGGTCTTGGCTGAGCTCGTACTTTTCGCGCTCGGCTGGATCGGCGTTGTGCAGCGT
>DHFK01000129.1:7531-23226 GCA_002400365.1 Anaerolineales bacterium UBA4826
ACCAACTACTTCTGCCCCGTCGCCTGCATCAACTTGTCCAGCGTTTGTTGCAGCGCTTTCATCTCCGCGCCGTACGTCGCCCAGTCCGCCACCTTGAGCGCGTCTTGCGCTTTGAGATAGTGCTCGTTCGCCTCCTTCGCGAGCGCGGCAACATCTGTGCTGGAAGACGTTCCGGTTGTCGGCGCGGTTGTCGTTGTCGTCGCGCCGGTAATGCTTGTGCCAAGACCGGAAAAGACGCGCGTCAGCGCTTCGCCTAGCGAGGCTTCCATCGCCAGCGAGTTGCCGGTTGCGACGACCACTTTTTTCAACTGCGGAATCTGGCTTTGCTCCGCGAGCAGGTACATCGGCTGAACGTACAGCAGCGATTTCTCGACCGGGATGACGAGCAGATTGCCCCACAGCACGCGGCTGCCGCGCTGGTTCAGCAGCGACAATTGCGACGAGATCACCGGGTCTTGATTCAAGCGCGCGTGGATTTGCTCGGGACCGTAAATGAGTTTGTCTTTCGGGAAGCGATAGATCAGGCGCGTGCCGTAATCCGCGCCGTCGCTTTTCGCCGTCATCCACGCGACCATGTTCTGGCGCTTTGCCGGCGTGAACGGCAGCATCAGCATAAACTCTTCCTTCGTATCGCCGGACAAGCGCATGATAACATAGTACGGTTCCATTTGATTCGGCTGACCGTCCGCCGATTCATTGGGGATCGCCCACAAGTCTTCCTTGTTGTAGAACACGAGCGGGTCTTGCATGTGGTAGGTGCGATACATGTCGGCTTGGATCCGGAACAACCCTTCGGGATAGCGGATGTGCGCGCGCAGCGACGCGGGCATCTGCTCCAGCGGCTTGAAGAGCGCGGGGAAGATGCCGCGGTACGATTTCAGAATCGGCTCGTCGGCGTCCGCGATGTAAAAGGTCGTGGTGCCATTGTACGCATCAACGACGACCTTGACCGAGTTGCGAATATAGTTCAGTCCCGATTCGAACGGCTCGCTGTACGGGTAGCGCTCGGTCGTCGTGTACGCGTCTTGCATCCAGTACAGTTTGCCGTCGGCGATGATGGGGTACGGGTCTTGATCGAGCATCAGGAACGGCGCGATGCGATTGATGCGCGTCTGAATCTTGCGATTGAACATCACGCGGCTTTCGCCGGTGAGCGCATCGGTCAGGAGAATGTTCATGTCGCCAAAGCGCAGCGCAAACATCAGGCGATCCCACAGCGCGCCAACCGAAACGCCGCCGGCGCCTGCGTACGTCGAAAACGCGTTTTCGTCGCCTTTCGGATAATCGAATTCTTTTTCGCGCGTCTTGACGAAAATGTAACTGCCCGTCTCTTCGCCAAAGTAAATCTCAGGGCGCGCCACTGGAATCACCCCGGTCGGCGGAATATCTTTGACGAGGAGACTCGGCAAGCCATCGGGCGTGAATTCGTTGACGGGGCTGGCGGCGACGCCGTAGCCGTGGGTGTAAACCAAATGCAGGTTGACCCAGGTTTGCGCTTTGTCGGTGAGTTTCTGCGTCGAAAGTTCGCGCATGCTCAGCATCACCTGACGATACTTGTCGTTGATGGTGTAGCGATCCACGTCAACGTCGGAGAAATCATAGTACGTGCGGATGCTTTGAATCTGATTGTACGTTTGCAGCAGAGGCCGATAGTCCGACAAGCGAATGTTGTTGATCGTGTCCGCGTTGCGCTGAATGTCAGTTGTCGTCGGCGCATCTTCGACCGGGTAGGGTACTTCCTGGATGCCGTCGAGCGCGTAGGCGATGCGCGTCAGCGCGATGTTATTCTTGATGTACGGCTGCTCTTTGGTAAACTCGCTCGGCTTGACTTCCAAGTTCTGGACCAAGCCCGGGTAGATTTCGCTAAGCAAAATCGCCGCGACGATCCACAGCGCCAGCGCGATGCCGATCGCTTTGAGCGCGCGCGTAAAGACGTTGACCAGGAGCAGGACCGCCAGCGCTAGCGCAAGCACGGTGAGAATGTTGTACGCCGGCAACTGCGCGTTCACGTCGGTGTAACTCGCGCCAAAGACGACGCCGCGCGCCGAGTACACCAGGTTCAAGATGTCGAGTTGATAACTCCACGCGTTGTTGAGGAGAAAGAGAAAGCCGAGCGCAGAGAGGTGGGCTTTGACCGCGCCGGTCCACTGCACCCGCCCGAGTCCGAGCAAGTACGTCACGCCGGTCGCGAGCGCGGCGAGAATGATCGCGCCGCCCAGCCAACTGACGAGGAATTGATAGACGGGCAACGTGAAAACGTAGAACGAAACATCGCGCTGGAAGATCGGATCGGTCACGCCAAACGGCGCGGCGTTCAGATAGCGCAAGACCATGAGCCATTGCCCCTGCGCGATCAAACCGACCAGGAACGCGAGAATCAATCCGCCCACGATCAGCAAGAACGCAACCGACTTGCCGGCAAACGCGGCAAACTGCGCCCAACGCGACGATTCGTCGGTCACGCGCGGTGTCAGCCGGCGCGCGATCGTGATGTTGATGGCGTAAAAGACAAAGAACGCCAGAGCGGCGACGAAGAAGATCGCGAGGCGCGCGGTGATCTCCGTCGTAAAGACAGATGTGTAGCCGACTTCTTCAAACCAGCGATAGTCGGTGTACAAGCGCGGTCCGATCGCAAAGGCGATCCAGAGCAGAATGAATGTGCCGACGTAGAAAAGCGGTCGGCGCAAGTCTGGCGGCTGGCGACGAAAGACCTCGTCCCAGTCCACAGTCGGTGGTTCATTGCTCGTTCGACGACTGTCGCGATAGAATGTCATTGTAACCTCCAAGTTCGCTAATGGCGTAGGTGCGTATGGCGTATAGCCGATGAGCCATATGCCATAAGCCATACGCTATCAGCCATACGCTGCCTGCGTCCATTGTACCAGATACCTCGAGGATGTCAAAAGAGATTTCGTTCCCGCGATTGCGGTAGCCGGATCTCCCCAATCAACGCGACCAAGCCGAACGCCGCGCCGAGCAGCGCGCCGCCGATGACATCGGTCGTCCAGTGTTCCGCGAGATAGACGCGGCTGACCAGCATCACCAACTCGATGGCAAGCAGCAGCACGTACAGCGCGATTTTCGTCGCGCGGCGCAAACGACTGTTTGCGATCATCGGCGCGAGCACGACGACGATGAACGTCGTCCGGATCGCATGGCCCGATGGGAATGAGAAACCCGGGTTGATGATTCCGCTAGCCAGTGGAACCAGGGACACATAGCGCACGAGATAGTCCGGCGTCGTGGGCTGGTTAATCACCGTTTTGCCGATGAATTCGATGAGCGTTGCCAAGCCCAATGAGAGAATCAGCGGCAACCGCCGCGAGCGCTGAGCGAAAAACGCAATCGCGAAAACGAGCGCTACAGTTAGTTCGGCAGAGCCGAGCAGAGTGAAGAGCGAAAATGGCACGTCTAGCACGCGCGGCAGTGTGCCTTGCAGCGCGAGGAGCGTTTCCAGATCGAAGGCTTGCCAGAGGCGCAGGTGCACGGTTAGCCCCAAGAAGAGCCCGAGGACATTCAGGAGTATAGCCGCCCAGATTTCGATACGTTTCAATGTTGCGCTCCAATGAATTTGGTTTTGGCGATTATCCAACGGAAGCGAGATTTCTGCAAGTTCCGCCGCGCGCGAATATCGAATCGCAATTTGACAATCCCGGCTCAATCGCATATACTGACGGCACGATTTCAAGGGGGCCGTGGCGCAACTGGGAGCGCGCGTCAATCGCACTGACGAGGTTGAGGGTTCGAATCCCTTCGGCTCCACCTGGTGGAATTGGATGCTGTTTTCTCGCCAGCGCTCTTATTCCTCCGCGACGCGTGAACAAGCCCGCGAGCTTCGGCGGGCTGGCTTCACATACAGCGAGATCAATATTGAGCTTCGAGAGGATATTCCACAAGCCACTCTTTCGTATTGGCTCAAGGATATTGAATTAACAACTGAACAACGACAGCGGATCAAGCAGAAGGAACTTGACGGAGCCGCGCGAGCGCAACCGCTGGGGGCTTTGTGGAACCGTGCGCAAAAACAGAAACGCTTGCGGGATGCTCGCGACCGAGCATTGCCTGTCGCTAAACGATTGGTCCAGGATCGCGACGCGCTAATGTTGATGGCGTCTGCGCTGTATATTGGTGAAGGCGCAAAAGCAGACGATGCGTTTTCGTTCAGTAACAGCGACCCGCAAGTAATTCGAACCTGGATGACGTTACTGCGGCGGAATTTCGAGATTGATGAGAGCAAGTTTGCCTGCCAGTTAGCGATAAGCGAAGGCATGGATGAAGAAGGACTGAAACGGTACTGGTCGGATGTAACAGGTATTTCGCTCAATCAATTCATTCGCGGCTCAATCAAAAAGAATCCGGGCGGGAAAAAGCGAGAAGGATATAAGGGCGTCTGCATCGTGCATTATTACTCGTTGGCTGTGCGTCGTTTTTTGGACGCCTTGGCGACTGGTGTGATCGACGAGTTGTTAGAAAACGAATAGGTGAGTTGCGGGGCCGTGGCGCAATTGGGAGCGCGTCGCAATGGCATTGCGAAGGTTGAGGGTTCGAACCCCTTCGGCTCCACCACGAAATTTCAGATTGAAAATCTGAAATCTGCAATCCCAAATCTGAAATGGCAAAGAACGGGAGTAGTAGGTCATCCTCCCAGCGAGCAGGGAAAGACGAGGTGCAAGCCCTGCGACGGCGTGAACGAGGAACGCCCCAAAAGACCGAACTCGCCCGGGAGCCGCGACGGTGAACGCAAGTAGTCGTCGCCGGGTTACGCACGTTACGCGTTTCAAGAGAGGTCGTTGGGTTGTTAGGTTGTTGGGTGGTTAGGAGTTTCCCGAACCACCTAATCACCAAACCACCCAACCACCTAATTAGGGTGGTACCACGGAGGCAAATCCTTCGTCCCTTTGAGGATGAGGGATTTTTTGTTATCTATCGAAAGGCGGGCAAGGGCGCTCGCGCATCTCATCGTCGAGGAGAAATCTCAGTGGAGGTGCGCTATGGCGTTCCCAAAATCCGAGTTTATCTGGATGAATGGAAAACTCGTCCCGTGGGACGAGGCGACCGTGCATGTCGGCACACATGCCTTGCACTATGGCTCGAGCGTGTTCGAAGGCATTCGCGCGTACGGCACGCCGCGCGGTCCCGCGCTGTTCTGTCTCGATCCGCACGTTGACCGCCTGATGAGTTCGGCGAAAATGTACAAGATGCCGTTGCCATTCCCGCGCGAAGAGATCCGCGCAGCGATCGTACAAGTCGTGCGGATAAACGGGCTGGCATCGTGCTACGTTCGTCCGATTGCGTTTCGCGGGTTCGGCGGCTTTTCGCTTGACCCGCGCAAGTGTCCTGTCGAGGTTGCCATCTTTGCATTCGAGTGGGGAAAATATCTAGGTCCCGAAGCGCTGGAGCAGGGCGTGGATGTCGGGGTCAGTTCATGGCGGCGCATGGCGCCGGATACGTTCCCGGCGATGGCGAAGGTCGGCGGGCAGTACGTCAACTCGCAATTCGTCGCGATGGAAGCGAACGATCACGGTTACAACGAAGGCATCGCGCTCGACATCAACGGCTACGTCAGCGAGGGCAGCGGCGAGAACATTTTCGTCATCGTGGATGGCACGATTTATACGCCGCCGGTCGGCTCTTCGATTCTGCGCGGCGTGACGCGCATGGCAGCGCTCACGCTTGCCGGCGAAATGGGCTATCCCATTATCCAGCAGAACATCCCGCGCGAAATGCTTTATGCTGCCGATGAAATCTTCTTCACCGGGACCGCGGCAGAGATCACGCCGATTCGTTCAGTCGATCGCGTTCAGATCGGCAGCGGCAAGCGCGGACCGATCACGAAAAAATTGCAGGGCGAATTCTTTGCGATTGTCGAAGGGCGCGCCACCGATCGGTACGGTTGGTTGACCTACGTGAACGACGTGCCAGCGCAAAAGATCGCATTGCGCGCGGCGGTGCCTGCCGAATGACGTGGTTATGGAATCCAAATTTATCTCGACCCCAGCCGGCAGATTTCACGCGATAGTTGCCGGCGATGGCGCGCCGGCGCTGCTGATTCATGGCCGCAGCCCGGAGTTGAACTCGTGGCGCACCTGGGAAAAGAACATTGACGCCCTGGCGCAAGTGGCACGCGTCTATGCGCTCGATTTGCTCGGCTATGGCGAGTCTGACAAGCCGGCGCCGCTGCTCGATACGCGCGGTCAAGCAAAAGCGTTGATCGAGTTGCTCGACGCGGAAAAAATCGAACGCGCGAGTCTCGTCGGGTTGTCGTGGGGCGGGACGATCGCCCAGGTCGTCGTCGGCATCGCGCCGGCGCGCTTCGCCAAACTTGTGCTCGTGGACAGCGGGCATGACGCAAGCGAGCGGGGCATCGCGCGGATGAAAAGGATTGCCTGCTCAACGCTGATTGTGTGGGATGAAGATGATTCGGTGATCCCGGTCGCGGGCGCCAAGATACTGGGCGACGCGATCCCAAATTCGCGCGTGCGAATCCTCAAGCGCGCGGAACGCGATCCGGACGCCGATCCGAACAATCGGCATTGGTCGCAGGTGTCGCACTCGCAAGAGTGGAACAGGATTGTCGCCGAGTTCTTACAGTNNTCCCGCAAGAGGTGAATATGGCAACGAAGAAAAAAACGAGGAACACGAAAATCGCGAAAGGAACAAAAGCCGCCAAGTCAACGAAAAGCGCGCAACGAAAAACCGCGCCGCGCAAAGCCGCGTCGCGTAGAACGACCGCGCGCGCGGTCGTCCAACCACCGAACCACCCAACCACCCAACCACCAAAACAATCAGCCAAGTACATTCCGCAGGAATTCGAGAGCAAGTGGTTTCAGAAATGGACGGCGGATGAACTGTACCAGACGACCCCAGCAGACGAGCGTCCCAAGGCGTACATCCTGGATTTCTTCCCGTATCCGTCGGGCGATGGGTTGAGCGTCGGTCACTGCCGCAATTACGTGCCGACGGATGTCATGAGCCGCTATTATCGTATGCGCGGCTATAACGTCTTGCACCCGATGGGTTGGGACGCCTTCGGTCTGCCTGCCGAAAACGCGGCAATCAAGGCGAAGACGAATCCCGCGAAACTGATCGCGGACTATTCGGCAAACTACAAACGGCAGTTTGCGCTCCTCGGTATTTCGTTTGACTGGAGCCGCGAGATCAACTCGTCCCAGCCGAATTACTATCGCTGGACACAATGGATTTTCCTGCAACTATACAAAGCGTGGTACGATCCGCGCGTCAACGCCGCGCGACCGATTGCGGAATTGGAAAAGGAATTGGCGGAGCAAGGCACGCGTGCGATCCCGAGCGTCGTGAGCGCAGACGCGCTGACCGCCGAACAATGGCGGGCGCTGTCTGCGAAGGAACGCAACGCTTTCCTGATGAATTTCCGCCTGGCGTACCGCAAAGCGGCGCAGGTCAACTGGTGTCCCAGTTGTAAGACGGTATTGGCGAACGAAGAAGTCTCGGAAGGCAAGTGCTGGCGCTGCGGCAGCGTCGCGGAAAAGAAAACCCTGATGCAGTGGTTCTTCCGCATCACCGCGTACGCCGACCGCTTGGTGGCGGACCTGGACACGATTGATTGGCCCGAGCACATCAAACTGATGCAGCGGAATTGGATCGGGCGCAGCGAAGGGGCAGAAGTCCAGTTTCCGGTGATCAGTGATCAGTTATCAGCAAACAGTTCGCCGATAACCGATAACTCGATAACCGTCTTTACCACACGCCCGGACACGCTCTGGGGCGCGACGTTCATGGTGCTCGCGCCGGAGCATCCGTTAGTCGAGAAATTGACGACGGCGGAATGTAGAGCCCAAGTCGAAGCGTACGTCGCGCAGGCGAAACGCGAGACCGAGGCAGAGCGCGCCGCAGTCGAGAAGGAAAAGACAGGCGTATTCATCGGCGCGTACGCGACCAACCCCGTGAACGGCGCGCGCATCCCGATCTGGGTCGCGGATTACGTGATGATGGGTTACGGCACCGGCGCGATCATGGCAGTGCCCGCGCACGACGAACGCGATTTCGCGTTCGCGCTGAAATTTGGCTTGCCGATTCTGCCGGTGATCGAACGCACCGATCCTTCGACAGGCTCAGGACTGGCAAAATCGTTCGCGTTGGGCGGCACGATGCGCGATGGTTTTGCCGACGCGCTGCGCGCCGAAGGCATTCCGTTCGAGGAGAAGCAAGGATCGCTGTACATCACGATTCCGCCGGCGAAGATGACTCGCTACGTCGAGATCGCGCAGCAGTTCGTCCAGCCGGGCGAATGGAACGAAGTGGTTGGCGCGCGGTGGCTGTTCATTTTCGGACCGAACGACGTCGAAACGTTCGGCGGCATGGAAAGCGAAAAGCGTATCCTGGCACGCTGTCACGCGCTGGAACCGGACGTGCGCGGCAAGCGCACGGTGATGGAAATGTTGTACGCCGTCGAGTTTTACCACGACGCGTTGTTCCATGCCGAGTACGGGGCGATGATCAACTCCGACGAGTTCTCCGGCACACCCGGCAATGTCGCAGTGCACCGCGTGACCCAGTGGCTCCAGCAAACCGGCAAGGGCACGCGGCAGGTTAACTACAAACTGCGCGATTGGGGCATCAGCCGTCAGCGCTACTGGGGCACGCCCATTCCGATCATTCACACCGATCGGGGTGAGGTTCCGGTGGACGAAAAGGATTTGCCGGTCAAGTTACCGGATGTCGAATCGTACGAGCCGAGCGCGACAGGCGAATCGCCGCTGGCAACCATTCCCAAGTTCGTGAACGTCACGCTGCCCGATGGCACGCCGGGACGCCGTGAGACAGACACGATGGGTACGTTCGCGTGTTCGTCGTGGTACTTTATGCGCTTTGCCGATCCGCACAACGACGACGCGGCGTTTGATCCGAAACAAGTGGCGTACTGGCTACCGGTGGATACGTATGTCGGTGGCGCAGAGCACGCGGTGATGCACTTGCTCTATGCGCGCTTTTGGACCAAGGTGCTGCACGACCTGGGCTACGTTCCGTTCGTCGAGCCGTTCACGCGCCTGCGCAATCAGGGCATGATCCTGGCGCCTGAGGAGAAAGATGGCAAGCGCGAGAAAATGTCCAAGAGCAAAGGCAATGTCATCACGCCCGACGAAGTCGTCAAAGAGTACGGCGCGGACGCGCTGCGCGCGTACGAAATGTTCATCAGCGACTTTGAACAGGCGACGCCGTGGAGCACCCAAGGGTTGGGCGGCACGTGGCGCTGGCTGCGGCGCGTCTGGGATTTGCTGCTCGCGCCATCTGATCGCCCGGCGGCAGACGCGACGACGGAGCGCGCCGACCGCGACCTGCGCCGCGCGATCCACAAGGCGAACCGCAAAGTGTCGGCGGACATCGAGGGTTTTCGGTTCAATACCGTCGTCTCGGCGATGATGGAGTTTACGAACGTGATCACCGATGCGCAGAGCCAAGTGAGCGACGCCGCGTTCGAGGAGGCGCGGCATACGCTGCTGCTGCTGCTCGCGCCGATCGCGCCGTTCATGGCGGAGGAAATCTGGGCGCGCAAAGGTCGCAAATACTCGGTTCATCAGCAGAAATGGCCGCAGTTCGATGCAATGTTGGCGGCAGATGAGATGATGACGCTGCCAATCATGGTGAACGGCAAAGTGCGTGACCGCGTCGAACTGCCGGTGGGTGTAAGCGAAATCGAAGTGAAAGATGCCGCGCTCAGGACGCAGAATGTGCAGAAACACCTGGCAGGCAAGACGCCAGCGCAGGTGATCTACGTGCCGGGGAGGATGGTGAGTATCGTGGTGCGATAGTTTGGTTGGGACCCGCGGGATTGGCGCAGAGAGCGCTCCAGCGGGTCTCAAATTTTTGACGAAACCTAAACTTGACAGACCGATGCTTTTCTGGTATAAGTTGCCTTTGCTCAAGGATAACACATCATCGGGCGCGAGACGTTTTCGACGGTCGCGGTCGGTACTTTTTGTTGCAATCGTAGGGGCATTTTTCTTCCTTTTTTGTCTCTCGTTCTCCTCTGCTGACTGCGCTTTGCAACGCGATTTCCGATTCAGGTTTGTGCCTCGTGGCATCCCGATGCCGAGAGGAAGTTCATCGAGCGGTCGCTACGCTTGTCGGCGACAGCGCGCGGGAACTCCATCCCCATCTCTCTTGTCTAGACAACCATAGATTTGCGCGCGGCAGTTGTTCGCGGTGTGAACAACCCGACGCGCCTTTTTCCCGGTTGGCGACCAGTGGACGCCGCCGCCCGTCATGTTTCGCGCTTGCGCCTCTCGCTCCGCCGGCGAGACGTTCGGTGCGCGAATTCTCGTTTTATAGGAGTTGCGAATGAGTCAATTGACGATGGTTCCGATGATTAACGGTTTGATGTCAGACCAGAAATCGTACGCGCGGATCCCCGACGTTCACAGCATCCCCACCCTCATCCAAGTCCAAATCGAATCCTTCCGCTGGTTCAAGACCGAAGGCTTGCGCGAATTATTCGACGAGATTTCTCCCATCGAGTCTTTTAACAAAGAATACAGTCTCTATTTTCCGGGCGACAATGAAATCGCCAAGAAACTCAACCTGACGTACTGGTTCGGCGACCCCAAGTATTCGGAAGCCGAGTGCCGCGAGATGGACATGACCTTTGCGGCGCCGCTCCACCTCAAAGTCGCGCTCGTCAATAATCAGACCGGCGAAGCGACCACGCAAGAAGTATACATGGGCGATTTTCCGCTCATGACCGAACACGGTACCTTTGTCATCAACGGCGCCGAGCGCGTGGTCGTCTCGCAGTTGATCCGCTCGCCCGGCGTCTATTTCAGCGCGGCGGAAGACCGCGCAACCGGGCGCGTGCTCTGCTCCGCCAAACTCATTCCGAACCGCGGCGCGTGGCTAGAGTTCGAGACGAGCAAGCGCGATATTCTCTCTGTCAAAGTGGACCGCAAGCGCAAGATGCCGGTGACGCTCTTGCTCAAAGCGGTCGGCGTCGGCGATTCGACCGACGATGGCTTGATCAACATCTTTGCCGGCGCGGACAACAATGCGGAGCACGAGTACATTCGCTCGACGCTCGAACGCGATGTCAAGCCGGCGGACACAGACCTCGCCAAGATCAACCGCGGCGAAATCGCGCTCACCGACTTCTACCTGCTCGAGTTCTACAAGAAACTGCGCCCGGGCGATCCGCCCACGCTGGACAACGCGAAAACTTTTCTGACGACCCTCCTCTTTACGCAGCGACGCTACGACCTGGGCCGCGTGGGTCGCCACAAACTGAATCGGCGGCTCTACGGCACCGACGTGCCCGCCGACCAACTGCCGCCGGAGCGGACGATTCGCGCCGATGATTTGGTCAAAGTCGTCGAGCACATGATTCTGATCAACAACGGTATGGAAGGCGGCGACGACATTGACCACCTCGGCAATCGCCGCGTCAAGACGGTGGGCGAGTTGATTCAGAATCATCTCCGGATTGGCTTGTTGCGCCTGGAGCGTGTGGTGCGCGAGCGCATGAGCGTGCGCGACCCGGAGCAGATGACCGCGATCAATCTCATCAACATCCGCCCGGTCGTCGCGGCGATGCGCGAGTTCTTCGGCGGCTCGCAGTTGTCGCAATTCATGCAGCAGACCAACCCCCTGGACGAACTGACGCACAAGCGCACGCTCTCCGCGCTGGGTCCCGGCGGACTTCGCCGCGAGCGCGCGGGCTTTGACGTGCGCGACGTGCACCACAGCCACTATGGACGCATTTGCCCCATCGAAACGCCGGAAGGTCCCAACATCGGTTTGATCGGGCGGCTGGCGACGTACGCGCAGATCAACGAGTTTGGCTTTATCGAGACGCCGTACCGGCTGGTGAAAAACACGGTGCCCGCGGCGCGCAAAGAGATGCTGGTGGGTCGCATCCTGCGCGAAGAAGTCGCCGATCCCGACAGCGGCAAAGTCATCGCGAAAGCCGAGACGGTGATTGACGAAAACCTCGCGCCGAAACTCGCCGCGCTCAAAGGCGCCGAGATTCCGGTGCGCGCGTACGCGACCGACGAGATCATTTACCTCGCGGCAGACGAAGAAGATCGTTACACGATCGCGCAGGCGAACGCGCGCCTGGACGCCGTGGGGCAGTTTGTGGACAAGCGTGTGGAGATTCGTCGGCATCAGACCTTTTTGACCGAATCGAGCGACCGCGTGCAGTACCTCGACGTGTCGCCGAAACAGATCGTCGGCGTGTCCGCCGCGCTGATTCCGTTCCTCGAACATGACGACGCGAACCGCGCGCTGATGGGCTCGAACATGCAGCGCCAAGCCGTGCCGCTGCTGCGTCCCGAAGCGCCGGTCGTGGGCACCGGGATGGAAGCGCAAGCCGCGCTCGATTCGGGGCAGGTCATCACGGTGGAAGAAGACGGCGAGGTCGTCAGCGTAACGGCGAAGGAGATCAAAGTCCGCAGCGGCAAAAAGGAACGCATTTACGTTCTGCGGAAATATAACCGCTCGAACCAGTCCACCTGCATTGACCAGCGACCGATCGTCAGCCGCGGCCAGAAGGTGAAAAAGGGGCAGGTCATCGCCGACAGTTCTTCGACCGACCAGGGACAGATCGCGCTCGGTCAGAACGTCGTCGTCGCGTTCATGTCCTGGGAAGGCGGGAACTATGAGGACGCGATTCTGATCAGCGAGAAGATGGCGCGCGACGACAAGTTCTCCAGCACACATATCGAAAAGCACGAGATCGAAGCGCGCGATACGAAATTGGGGGCGGAAGAAATCACGCGCGACATTCCGAACGTCGGCGAAGACGTGCTGAAGGATTTGGACGAGGACGGCATTATTCGCGTCGGCGCGGAAGTGGGACCTGGCGATATTCTCGTCGGCAAGATCACGCCCAAAGGCGAAACCGATTTGACGCCGGAAGAAAAACTCTTGCGCGCGATCTTTGGGGAAAAAGCGCGCGAGGTCAAAGACTCGTCGCTGCGACTGCCGCACGGCGAGCGCGGCAAGGTCGTAGACGTCAAAGTCTTTACGCGCGACGAACACCACGAATTGGCGGCGGGCGTGGACAAACTCGTGCGCGTCTCCATCGCGCAACTGCGCAAGATCACCGAAGGCGACAAGATGGCGGGGCGTCACGGGAACAAGGGCGTTATCTCCCAAGTCGTGCCGATCCAGGACATGCCCTACCTGGAGGACGGCACGCCGGTGGACATTATTCTAAATCCACTCGGCGTGCCCGCGCGCATGAACATCGGTCAGATTCTCGAGACGCATCTCGGCTGGGCGTCCGAGCGCCTCGGCTTTAAGGTCGTGTCGCCGGTGTTCGACGGCGCAGATGAGGCGGAGATCAGCGCAGAACTCGCACGCGCGTGGATGATTGACCAGGCGTGGTACGAAGTGACCGCGCGCGCGTGGGCGTGGCTCAAGGACCAGGACTATAACCTCGACGATCTGAACGACGACGACGAAGCGCGCGCGCTGTACCTGCAAGAGTTCCTCAAGGACGCCGATCGGCGCAAGTTGGCGACCGATCGCGTGTACGCGCGCCGCCAGGTTCTGCGGCACTGGCTCAAGACCAAGGGCTATGACCCGGACGCGCTTTTGTCGTTCGAAGACGACAAGCGAAGCGCCCAAGAGCGCGTCGCCTTGGACAAAGCCGCGCGCGTCGCGTGTTATCGCCTCTGGCTCGAAGCGCACGACCACAAAGTTCCAGAGGCGCTGCGGAACGAGGAACAACTGCAAGCCGAAGTCGAGAAGGTCAGCCGCGCGATCAAAATTCCGCCGCCGACCGCCGGCAAGATGACGCTGTACGATGGCAAGACGGGCCTGCCGTACGATCAGCCCGTCACCGTCGGCACGATTTATATGATGAAACTCGCGCACCTGGTGGAAGACAAAGTGCACGCGCGTTCGACCGGACCTTACTCGCTCGTCACGCAGCAGCCGCTCGGCGGCAAGGCGCAATTCGGCGGTCAACGCTTTGGCGAGATGGAAGTGTGGGCGCTCGAAGCGTACGGCGCGGCGCACACCTTGCAGGAAATGCTCACCGTCAAATCCGACGACGTCACCGGGCGCGTCAAGACGTATGAAGCCATCGTCAAGGGTGAAGAGATCATGGAAGCCGGTGTGCCGGAATCGTTCCGCGTCCTGGTGAAGGAATTGCAGTCGCTCGGGCTGGCGGTCGAGGTCTTTAACACGGAAGGCGAACGGATGCAGTTTGGCAAGGAAGAGAGCGAAGAGCGCGCGCCCTCGTTCGGCGGCATGGTCTCGCTGCAAGAAGGCGCAGCCCGCTCGGAACGCGAGTTGCAGCGTGAACGACGCGAGCGCTTTGCGCGCGGTGAACGGATCGGCGGCGGGCGACGGCGCAATCGGCGCGAAACCGCGAGCGAACAGAAAGAATGAAGATGTGACGAGTGACGTGTGTCTCGATTCGTCCCGTCACTCGTCACTCGTCACCCGGCACTTTTGTGTGGAGCAATAATGGAACTCAAAGATTTCAACGCGATTCGCGTCAGTCTGGCGTCTCCAGATATAATTCGCGAGTGGTCGTATGGCGAAGTCCTGAAACCGGAAACGATCAATTACCGCACGCTGCGCCCCGAACGCGATGGGCTGTTTGACGAACGCATCTTTGGTCCCACGCGCGATTGGGAGTGCGCGTGCGGCAAGTACAAGAAAATTCGCAATCGTGGGATTATTTGCGACAAGTGCGGCGTCCAGGTCGCGCCAGCGCGCGTCCGCCGCGAGCGGATGGGGCACATCGAACTCGCGTCCCCGGTCTCGCATTTGTGGTACGTGCGCGGCGTGCCGTCGCGGATTGGCTTGTTGCTCGACCTCTCGCCGCGCCAGTTGGAGCGTGTGCTCTACTTTGCCCAGTACATCGTCACCAAGGTGGACGAGGACGCGCGGAAACGCAGTATGCAGCGGCTGAGCAAGGAGACCCAAAACAAGGTCCAGGAACTCGAACTCAAAGCCGCGGCAGAGATCGAAGAACTGGAGCAGCAGTCGCAAAAGGAATTGGACGCGCTGACGCGCAAAGCCGAGGCGGCGATCCAGAAACTGGAAGAACAACTGGCTGAGAAAACCGATCAAATCGTCAGCATCGGCAAGAAACTGGAAAATCGGATCGAAGAAGCCAGAGGCACGGAGATTCGCAAAGCGATCGTCTTCGAGCCAACCGGCGCGGTGATCGCCGACGAAGGCGAGACCGTCGCGCCCAAGCATCGCAAGAAACTGAACGAATTGGTGCAAGCGCACGTCGGTGAAATCGAGGAAGACATTCGGGCCAAGCAAGCGGACAAACGCTTGCTGCTGGACGCGGAAGAAGAACAAAAGCAGCACGCCGCGAACGAGGAAATCGCCAAGCGCCGGCTTCACCTGGACGAACAGATCGAAAAAGTTCGCGCCGCGCATGACGAGAAGATGAACGAACTCAAGGCGATTCGCGTCGGCGAAATCGTCAACGAAGCGCGTTATCTGGAAATGCGCGCCAAGTGGGGCGGGCTGTTTGAAGCCGGCATGGGCGCGGAAGCGATCTATACCATCCTGACCGGGATCAGTCTCGAAGAGTTGTCGCAAACGATTCGCGGCACGATTCGCGCGACGCGATCCAAACAGCAAAAGAAAAAGGAAATCAAGCGGCTGCGCGTCGTCGAAGCGCTGCGCAAAGCGAACAATCGCCCCGAATGGATGGTGCTCACCGTCCTGCCCGTCATCCCGCCCGACCTGCG
>DHFK01000203.1 GCA_002400365.1 Anaerolineales bacterium UBA4826
GGTCTTTTGGATTCGCCGCTGGCGCGTCGCGTCCGTCTTGGCGTCTGTGATCCACCAGATAAACTGCTTCTTGTGGGAGGGCGCGAGTCGCGCGAAATTTCGTTGGGCTGGTTTGTTCGCGCGCAACGCCTGCGCGAGGTCGGCGGGAGTGTTCGCCGCATCTTCGCGCAGCGTCGCTTTGCGCCATTCGCCATTCTTCTTCGCCGCCCTGATCTTTGCCAAGCCGATTTCAGTCATCCGCCCCTGCTTGATCATTCTGGCGACGCGTCGTTTGTTTGTTTCGGACCAGATACTGTTGTTCTTGCGCGGCGAGAACCGCTGCGTATATTTTTCGTCGTCAATGCGCTTGACGATGCCGTCTATCCAGCCAAAGCACAACGCCTCTGCGACCGCGTCGTCGTAGGGGATGCTCGGCTTGCCCGTGTGCTTTTTGTAGTACACGAGCCAGATTTCTTTTTCGCTGGCGTGATGCGCTGCCAACCACGCGCGCCACTCGTCCCGATTCGTAAAGTGCAATTGCTTGCCGATTGCGACCATCACCCGACCGCCTTGAGCACGCGCAACGCGCGCAGCGTCACCCACTTGTTCGGTTGCTTCTTCGCGCCCCAGTCTACCCACGTCTTGCCAGCGTAATCATAGTCCAGCGACCAGCGCCCTTGCGCGTCTTGCTTCTCGCGGATGATCGCCAGCGCGTTCGCCAAGCGCGGGTCATCGCCGTAACCCAAGCCAACCAGCGCCTCGACGTTCTGCAGAAGATCGGTGACGTAGAAAACCGGAAAGCCAAATTTCCACCAATTGCCGCTGGGTTTGGCGCTCCACCCATTTGGATAATCGGCTTTGGCGGGATCGGTGCTGAACAAAAAATCCACGCCGTGCTTGATCGCGCGCTTGATCGCCGGCGTTCGCCGTTGCGCTGGTTGGATGCTGAAGGCGAGCATCACTTTGACCGCGCCCCACGCGCAGGGGAGTTTGTTGTTCGATCCGCACGCGAACGTGGGTCCGCACTTGCCGGCGTAGTAACGCACCGCCGCTTGCCGATCGGTCGCCGGCGCGATGCCCTCGCCGGTGACGCTGCGCGCCATCCACTCAAACGCCGAGTCGAGCCGCGCATCGTCGCAGCCGAGTTCGACCAGCGCCCAGCAGAGATCGCCCTGCAAACAGTCGGCAGTCCCGGATGGCGCGCCCGACGCGGTGAACTGCCCGCCCGGCGTGAGCGCGTGGTCCAAAATGTAGCCGCACGCGCGCGCGATTCGTCCATCTTCTGCCGCTGATGCGCCCAACTGCGCGAGCATCATGAGCGACCAAACGGACGACCGGTACTTGGGGTCGTAGCCGGGACCTGGCCTTGCCCAATAGCCGGCTTGTTTCATCATGGCGAGGATCGTCGCGACAGGACCTTTTGCGTGCGCGGCTTGCCGCGCGGCGCGTAATTGCGCGTCGCCATCGGGACGGTCGAGCAGGTCGCGCAGAGCCAGATAGCGAACGCCGGGCGAAGCGGGCTCCAGCAGCCACGAGAGCGCGTCACCCTTGAGTTGAGATTGCCACGCCATATCGGTTGCCTCCCAATGCGTGGGACTCGGCCCGTCTAATCGAGTAACACCGGACGGATGCCTTCCGCCCACACGCGCCGCGTTCCAATCGCGGCGATCATCTCACGAATCGGGAAACTCTTGAATCTTGTCTTGGAAAATACGCCCAAGTTCCATTTTGCGCCAGACTAAAATACATGTATACTCGGACGCGCTATGACACGACCTACTTGGGATCAGTACTTTATCGAAATCACGCTTGCCGTGGCGAAACGTTCGACGTGTCTGCGCGCGCAGGTCGGCGCGATCATCGTCAAGGACAAGCGCATCCTGACGACCGGCTACAACGGCGCGCCGAAAGGTCTTTTGCATTGCCTCGATGTCGGGTGCGAAATCGTGGATGGGCACTGCGTTCGCACGCTGCACGCGGAACAGAATGCGATCATTCAAGCCGCGCTGCACGGCGTCTCGCTGGCAGGCGGCACGATTTACTCGACGCATCAGCCGTGCCACACGTGCGCGAAAATGATTATCAACGCCGGTTTGCAGCGCGTGGTGTACGTTGGCGACTATCCCGACTCGATCGCCATGGAGTACCTGAGACTCGCCGGCGTGCAGGTGGAGCATTTCGAGAGGGCGACCTAGTTATCCCACCACGGCAATCTCTTTTCGTACCCGATCAGTTTCAACCCCGTAATCGCCGCCGTATTCAAATCGAGCGCGCGCAAATCCTCCTCGCTCAAATCGTGAATGCTGGTATGCCCCGAAAGCATCGTCAGGATTTTGATTTCTTCTGCGGTCGCGTGAATGAAATTGCGCAAACGCGTCGCGCCCTCTTCGGGATCGAGCCGCGCGCGCAGACGCGGATTCTGCGACGTGATACCATAGACACATTCGCCTTTGTGGCACGCCATGCACGCGCGGCAGCCCAGCGCGATCTCCGCCGCGCTCGCAAAGCCGACCGCGTCCGCGCCCATCGCCAACGCTTTGAACGCGTCGAGTCCGCCGCGCAAGCCCCCAAGCGCGATCAATTTCACTTTGCGATGCAAGCCCAAATCCTTGAGCGCGCGTACCGCCGGCGGAATGCACGCGATCGTCGGAATGCCGACGCCTTGCGTGACAATGTCCGGCGACGCGCCGGTGCCGCCTGCCGCGCCGTCAATCGAAATCGCGTCCACGCCTGCCTCCGCGCACGCTTTCACATCGGCGTACGGCCGGCTCGGGCCCAACTTCATCAGGATCGGCACCTGATAATCGGTGACATCGCGCAAGAACGCGACCATCCGCTTCATGTCGTCGGCGGTTTGCGCGTCGTAATAGCGGCAGGGCGATAGCGCGTCGCTGCCCGGCGGCACGCCGCGCACCGCCGCGATTTCCTCGGTCACTTTTTTGCCGAGCAAGTGACCGCCCATCCCCGGCTTGGCACCTTGTCCAATTTTCACTTCGACCGCGTCGCCCGCGCGCACGTAATCCACGCTGACGCCCCAGCGCCCGGTGGACCACTGCATGACGAGATAGCCGCCCGGTTCCCATTTCTTGTCCGTGCGCTCCGCGTCCGCGTAACCATTCGCCATGTAATTTTCGCCGGGGACGAGACCGCCTTCGCCCGTGTTCGTCGCGATGCCCATCTGCGCCGCGCAAATCGCCAGCGCGAGTTTCGCCTCGCGCGACAGCGCGCCGAATGACATCGCGGGAAACACGATCGGCAACTTCAAATGCAGCGGCTTGTCGCAGCGCCCTTCGCCGATGACGACGTCGGTCTTGCACTCTTCGCGATATTTGTCGCGCGGCGCGGGCGACGAAATCTGCGACGGGACGACGACGATGGAATCGAAATGCGGCAGCGGTCCCATCGTGCCAAAGCCGCGCAGCAGGTATTGACCCGTCAGCGCTTTGTGGTGGATTTCTTCGACGGTGGGGAAGGTCCACAGCGCGCGGGTGATGTATTCGGGTTCTGCGCTGTTGATGCGAATCGCGTTGCCGGGACAGAACTCGGCGCAGATGCGGCAGCCGACGCACGCGTTGAAATTCTGCACCGACACTTGCCCGTCGCCATCCAGCGCGTAAACTTGGTACGGGCACACCTCGACGCACGTCGCGCATTTCCCCGGATACTGCGCGTTGATGCACGCGTTCTTCATCACGCTAACGCAAAAGGCGCCGACGACTGCCATATCTCACCTCTTGAAAAAGTGACGTGTGGCGTGTGACGAGTGACGTAGACATCACCGCGTCACTCGTCACTCGACACTCGTCACGTTCTATTCGTGTCTTTTCACAATCTTCCCATAGAACGGTTTCGCGGTCTCGGCAATCAGTTTCCGAAAACGCGTCGCATCCGCTTGCACGTCGAACTGTTCAAAGTACCGGCGCAATTTCTGGACATCCTCGATTGTGATTTCTTCGATACGCGTGTTGTGTCCTTGCGATTTGAATTCGCCGCCGATGTACAGCGCGCCGCGAATCATATAGTTGCCAAAGTTCACGCCGGCGTTTCCCACGACGACCACATCGCCCGCCAAATGATAGGTTGCGATCTCATCGCCCACATCGCCGCAGACGATAATCGTCGCGCCCTTGTTCATCGTCGCGGTGAAATCGCCGGCGTTGCCGCGAATGACGAGCGCGCCGCCGTACGGATACACCCCTGCGCCGTACGCCGCCGACCCTTCGACGACGATCAGCCCGCGCGTCATGTTGTCGCCGACGTATTGCCCGACGTTGCCCGTGACGCGAATCGTCGCGCCGTCGTTCAGCACGCCGAGGTAGTCGCCCGCGTCGCCGATGATGTCGTACTCGCCGGTCTTGAGTCCCGCGCACAAGCCGTGCAAATGCGCGGCATTGCGAATTTCGAGGGTTTCGCTTCCCGTGCTCTCTTTGATCGCCGCGCTCGCCGCGCGCAGATCCATGTCCTTAACATCCAGAGCAGTCGCCACAGCCAGCATAACGGTAATCCTCCTTTTTCGAAAGCGCGCGCGGACGCCCGTAGAGCAAATCGAATTGCATCTTCACTTCCGCGAGTTTGCGCGGATCGCGCAGCGCGTCCAGCGCCATGACCTGCAACTGGTCAAACGCCTGCGCGCGCGCGCGCCGATCCTTTTCCGCGCTCGCGCGCTCGAGCGCGCCTTCGTTTACGTCGTTAATCGTCTCGAGCAATTTCATCGTCACCGCGTTTTGAATTGCCGCTTGACCGATCGGCGTGCGCGCGATCACAGTCGCATATCCATCGCGCGCGCCCACGGGACCGATAGCAAGGTCCGCGCTCTCGCCGAGGTAATCGTCGCAGCGCGCGCAGCCCGCGCGCGTAAATTTCTCCGCCTCGACTAAATCCATTTCGCGCGTCGCGCCATCCCACAACTGCGCGTGCAACTTGCCTTCGCGCGGCGACGCAGTGAGGCGCGCGATCTGTTCGGGCGCGAGGTTCATCCCATTCGTCAATGCGTCGCGCAGTCCGTCGGGCTGATAGACGCCGGTGCAGAACATCGCGACATTGAGGCGAATCGCGTTGCGGTACGCCGCGAGCCGTTCGAGCGTCGAATCGGTCATGCGGCGGACGGCTTGCGCGGCGCATGGCGTCGAGACGATCGCGATGTTTTTCAAGCCGAGTTCGAACACTGCGCTGTTCAGCGCATCGAGCAGCGGCGTCCAGATTTGCTGATAGCCCGCGGTCTCAGCGATTTCGCCCGCGCTCGTGACGACGCGCGCGCGGGTGCGTCCCGCGCGATCGGCGTCCATCATCAGCGCGCCGTCAATCATTCCGCTTCCGCGCGCGGCGATGAGCAAATTGCGCGCCACGTCGTTCGGNNTGTTCGAGATCGTCCCAATACAAAACTTGTTTCGAGCACGCCGCGACGCACATCGCGCAGCCCGCGCAACGGTCGCGCGTCCAGACCTCGTCATAGAGTCGTGTTGTGTACAAGTGAACCTCCCTTCGCCCTCATCCAGTTCGCCAAAAACAGCAAGCCCGCGACTAATGGCGGCAAGGCGAGTGTCGCAAATCCTTCGATGGTTCGCGCGAACCAAAACATGATGAGCGTGCCTGATCCTTCCAACAGCAGCAGGATTCCGCCGATAACCTCCCAGCGCCACGCGATGACAGCCGCAGCCAAGAAGACCAATCCCGGCACCAGGGTGTGCAGAAAAACTCCTGACAGATCGTATCCCTCACCGATGCCCGCAAGGAGACCGAAAAGCGTCCACCACCCTGCCCAGATCAGTGCGATGCCTCGCGCACCATAACGCATCCACTTTACCGTGTTCATCTTTTCCTCCTACTGGCGCAACGCTTCAACTCGACTGACGCTTGGCATCCTTCGACTGGCGCTCAGGACGGCTGCCTTCCGCCCCGCGCCGATCTCCGTCAGCGCGCGCACCCACGCGCCCGCGTCGTCGCCCATCATCCGCGCGATTTGCAATCGCTGCGGGTCAATCTCATGCGCAGCAAGTTGCGCACGCAGATTCTCGATGCGCGCTTCGGCATAGCGATTCCCATTTCCAAAATGACATTCGTTCGGCGGACAGAGCGCGAGGATCACGGCTTTCGCGCCGTTGACGAACGCGTACAACACGTGCAGCGGATCGAGCCGCGCGGAACACGGCAGTTCGATCACGCGCGCGTGCGCGGAGTATTTCATTCGTCGCGCGCCTGCGAGTTCCATCGCCGCCAAGCCGCTCCATTGACACGCGAAAACCAAGACCGGGTGACAGGGTGACGCCGCGTCGATCTGCGCGAGAATCTGCGCGTCGCTGGGATTCGGCATCTCAATCGCTTTGGACGGACACGCGACGACGCAGTTGCCACAGGCGACGCAGAGGAAGGGGTCAACCTCGCTCCTCACCCCCCTGCCCCCCTCTCCCCTCTCCTGAACTGAACTTCGTTCAGGAGAGGGGAGAGGGGGAAGGGGGAGTGGGGTGAGGCGAATCGCCCCCAACGCGCACGCTTCCACGCACTGCGCGCAGCCCGTGCAAATTTGCTCGTTCACGCGCGCGCTCAACGCCGGTCGCAATATCTCGCGCGACTGGATAAAGCGCGCGGCGCGCGCCGCGGCGGTCATACCTTGCATGATCGCGGTGTCCACATCCACCGGACGATGCGCGGAACCGCAGATAAAAATGCCGCGCGCGCTCTGTTGCTCCGGGCGCAACCGCCAATGCGGATCGGGGAAAAAGCCGTCGTCGTCGCGCGCGAGGCACAGCCAGCGCGCGATCACACCGGCGTCCTCGCGCGGCACGCGCGGCGTTGCCAAAACGACACGATCGTACTCAATGCGCCGCATCTGGCCCGTCAACTCATCGCGGACTGCTACGAAATCGTCGCCGACGCGCGGTGGGTGTGACGGCGCGTACCGCACGAACTCGATGCCCGCGCGCCGCGCCTCGCGCACGACTTGTTCGTTCGCGTCATCGCCGAGCAGATACAGATCGCGGAAGAGAATTGTGA
>DHFK01000036.1 GCA_002400365.1 Anaerolineales bacterium UBA4826
AATCTGAGGAGAATTGTTCATGGAAGAAGAGCCCGCTGGTGCGCCAGTGTGCCTGAAGGCACGCGCCTCTTTCTACGGTCGCTAGATGTCATCAACAAACTGCGCCTTTTCCTACACCTGCCTCCTCGGTCTATACTGAATCGCCTCCGCGACGTGCGGCGTTTCGATCCTATCGCTGTCCGCCAAGTCTGCAATCGTCCGTGCGAGTTTCAGGATGCGGTGATACGCGCGCGCACTCATCTGCATCTGCTGCATCGCCGCGCGCAGCAAATGCTTGCCCGCGTCGTCTATCGCGCAGTACTGCCGCACCTCAGCGGGCCCCATATCTGCGTTCACCTGCAGATTAGTGCCGGCGAAGCGTTGGCGCTGCCGCGCACGCGCTTTTTCCACTCGCGCGCGAATCGTCTCCGACTTTTCGCCAAGCCGATCTCCCGACAACTTTTCGTAATCTACGCGCGGCACTTCGACATGAATGTCAATGCGGTCGAGCAACGGACCGCTGATGCGTTTTTGATAGCGCAAAACGTTCGCGAGTGAACAGGTGCACTCTTTCACCGGGTCGCCGTAATAGCCGCACGGACAGGGATTCATCGCGGCGACGAGCATGAAGTTCGCGGGAAAGGTGAGCGATCCGCTAACACGCGCAATCGAGACGGATTTGTCTTCGAGCGGTTGCCGGAGAACTTCCGTGCTGCGCGTATCAAACTCCGGCAGTTCGTCGAGAAATAGCACGCCGCGATGCGCGAGTGAAATTTCGCCGGGATGGGGCCAGCGTCCACCGCCAACCAAGCCCGCGTGAGAAATCGTATGATGTGGCGCGCGGAAGGGGCGGTGCCGAATCAACGGCGAATCGCCCGGCAACATATCGTTCACCGAATAAATGCGGGTTATCTCCAGCGCTTCGTCGAGTGTCAGGTAAGGCAAAATGGATGGCACGGAGCGCGCGAGTAGAGTCTTGCCTGCGCCGGGCGGTCCCATCATCAACAGATTGTGTTGTCCCGCCGCTGCGACCTCCAGCGCGCGCTTGACATGCTCTTGCCCGCGGATCTCGGAGAAATCGGTGGCATAAGCTGGCGCTGTTTCTGGCACAAAGTCGTAGGTACCACGATACGGCGCAATCGGCTGCATCCCTTGCAGATGCATCACGAGCGCGAACAAGGTTTCGATTGGATACACGTCGAGCTCGGGGACCAGCGCGGCTTCGGGTGCATCGCTCGCGGGAACGAAAAGCGTTTTGAAGTCACGGTCGCGCGCGAGCGCCGCCATCGGCAAGACACCGTTCGTGTGGCGCACGATGCCGTCGAGCGAAAGTTCGCCGATGACCAGGGTGCGCGACAAATCGGCGGTGAGTTGCTCCGAAGCCATCAACAAACCGACCGCCATCGGCAAATCGTACGCGGGACCTTCTTTGCGGAGATCGGCAGGAGCGAGGTTGACGGTAATCCGTTTGAGGGGATAGGCAAAACCGGAATTCTTCACCGCGGCGCGCACGCGTTCGCGTGATTCTTGGACTGCGGCATCCGGCAGTCCAACAATGGTAAAGCCCACTTGACCACCCGAGACATCCACTTCGACATCTACGAGCGCGCCATCAAGCCCAACCACCGCGCAACTGGTGACTTTGGCAAGCATCGTCGCGACTCCGTGAATAGAGAGTCAGTGCTAGGACGATTGCATTGTAACGCGATGGACAGGTTACGTCAAATCAGTCAGCAGGCGCCATGATCGTGGTGAATCGGCAGCAAACAGGAATGAGGCGTCTCGATGGAGAGGCGAAGTCGATCACATTGATCTCAAACTGCTCACGGCCAACGTCGCATCGGCTTCACCGCCCACACTGACCACCCACAATGTCGCCACCGCGATGGCTAACCAATGCCGTCCGGCGCGGTCTGGATCGGTGATCTGCGTGTGGTGCCATTGCCAACCGCCCCGCTTGGTATCCTTGAACCCACTTTCAATCCAGGCGCGGAGGGCATACCAACAGATATCGGCTTGTTCGGGCGACAGATCGGTGACAATCAGCCAGGGATCCGTATGCTGGGCATCCCGGCGAGCCAAGAGCGTACACGCCAACGGGTTACTTTTTGAAGCACTCCAGGGTGCCACACCAGCTGTCATGCGGCTGGGGCACAAGTTCGCTCAGGCGGCGAAAGGGGCTGGTCGGAGTGAGGCGATATTTACCGCCGGCGTTGATACGCAGATAGGGATGCCAACCCAACCGCTGAGTCGCCCGATAGAGCCATTTCGCATACAAGCCGCGATCCGCCAAGACAATCACACACCAATCTGTCGGCAGACTCGCCTGCAGCGACGCGAACAGTGCCAGCCAGTGCGTTTTCCAAGCCCCCGGTGCGGTTGCGGGCAAGACCACCCAAGCCACTGGAATCGCACAGCCGCGATAGACGAGACTGATCGCCAGGACGGTAAACCGACTCGCCAGTGTGGTCGCGTCCATGGCGAGCGCCAAGCGCCGTTCGGTCGTCGGCCAGAAGCGGAGCACCCAACGAATCAAGGCGGGAAAGCAGAGCGTCACGTCGATGTCTTGGCGATGTTGCCCTTTGCCGCGGGTACCTTTCTTATCCTCGGCGGCTTGATACCACTCGCGCAGACGCTGCCGCACGGTATTATCTTTCTGGTTCACTAGTTGCGCGAGCGTGGCCGCCACACTGGTTAACCTACAGGATTGTGCCACTACCATCCCAAAGCTCCACCATGCAAGGCCGAGTGCCTGGGGTTTACTCAAATGGGGCATCGCATCCGCCGCGGTCGCGACCCAACTGTGAAGGGCTGATGACTCGGTCATCGAGGGTGCCTCCTGAACGGGATGACCCAGTTTACACCCAACTGCGCTTAAGACCAAAGCGACTGAAAAACCTGCACCTGAAAGGGGGTGTATTCCCCCGAGAAC
>DHFK01000120.1 GCA_002400365.1 Anaerolineales bacterium UBA4826
CTCCATCACCCAGGACCAAGGCACACCTTCCCATGCCGTATCGAATTTGCTCCAACGCGTGACACAGTGAATATCGGTCACGACGCGCGTGGTAGGCAGTTTCAGAAATTCGTTCCAGGTCAAGCGGATTGGATGCTCGACCAAGCCCCAAATTTTGAAATCCCAGGTTTGCGGATCGAAGCGCGGCACGCTGCCGTAATGCAGCACCGGGAATTTTTCCGTGAGATATTGTCCGGGCGGAAGCCGTCCGCCTTTGGGATCGAATGGTCGCGTCGGGCGCGCACGCTTGAGTCTCAATACCTTATCGAGCGGATTATCATTTGGCATTGTCTATTTTCCTCTTACTATTACTTCGGATAACGCGAGTATAGTCACCTCGGCAGGTTTGTCAATTGCCTTCGTTTCGTCTCAGTTCCGATCTTGTTTTTAGCCATAGTTATGGTTCTGGTCTTTGGTCATCAGTTCACGGCCGCGCAGGGCCAATTCCTGGAAAACGAGGACCAGCCTTTGAAAAATTTCTTCCTCTTCGGCCTCAGCTTTGACTTCGATTTCGAATTCAGTCAAAGACGGTTCACTATTGAATTCAGCCTCATTAGTTTGTGTCTGCATCAAAGCGTCCATCTCTTTTGACTCTTTCAAAAGCCAGGATTGTTATGGTTGTGGTTTTGGCTTTCGTTTTGAATTTCAAATTCAGACCGTCATCACTACGTCAAAGCATTCTTTCAGGCATTTCCAGCACAACCTGTTCGACCTGAATACTAATGCCTCGTTTCGCGGCGCAATAATGGCTACGCCCCGGCTGCATGGCAAAGGCGACACTTCGCCCGAGTGAGAAACTCTTCGATGTGGATGATGTCTTCAGTGAGATCCACTGCGACGATCATTTTTGGAGCCCTGCGACCATTCTTGCCGACGTTGTTGCTCATCGGTCGGCAGTGTCCCTGTAACAGGTCCAAGGCACAAACCAGTGCTTGTCGCGCCTGTTTTTCGGGGCTTGTCGCGCATCACTTTTCGCGTGGACCTGATAATCCTCCACCATCAACCGCGCCGAAATCAGCCCCATTGGGTTGCTACAACCCCACACCACATTTGCTGTGGCGCGATCTACCGCAAATGATGCAGCGGCGCAGCCGCAAAGCGTGCTATAATGAGCAGGGTAAGAGTGGATTTTTCTGGGCGTGATTCTGATTTTGCGTTCGGCGGAACGCGCGCGCTTTGGCGACCGCGTGGCGGGGACGCGGGTGATTCAATCGAGGTGAACAATGACCGTGTTAGAAAAGATCAACCAGGTTGACTGGATTCGTGCGAAAGAGTCTGCAATGCGCATGCGACACCTGGGACGCTAACCGCGGGACTGAAAATGCGCGACAGGTACTAACCCACCGCGCATTGCTATTGGTCTGGCACCAAAGTCACGGCTTGTGGTCTTTTGGCAAGATTGTTGTATAATAGCGGTATGCAGCCCGTCCTCATCGGCGTCGCGGGCGGCACTGGCTCCGGCAAGACGACCGTCTCCTGCGCCATTCTTGACGGCGTGGGACGCGAACGTATCGCGTACCTGCAACACGATGCGTACTATCGCGATCGCAGCCACTTGCCGCTCGCAGAACGCGCGCAAATCAACTACGATCACCCGGACTCGCTCGAAACCGATCTGCTCGTCGAACATCTGAAAGCGCTGCGGGCGGGCCAAGTCGTGAAGGTGCCGGCGTACGATTTTGCCAGGCACGTTCGCAAGACGGAGACGCGCCGCGTCGAACCCCGCTCGATCATCCTCGTCGAAGGCATTTTGATTTTCGTGGATCGCGCGCTGCGGGAACTGTTCGACGTCAAGATCTTCGTGGACACAGACGCCGACGTTCGTTTCATCCGGCGCTTGGAGCGCGATATCGCCGAGCGCGGGCGCACGATGGAATCGGTCGTCCAGCAATACCAGGCGACCGTGCGCCCGATGCACCTGGAATTCGTCGAACCGAGCAAGCGCTACGCCGATTTGATTATTCCCGAAGGCGGGTTCAACATGATCGCGATTGACATGGTCGTCGCGCGCATCAACGCGATGCTGGAAAGTGAGGGGTGACGCGTGGTGAGTGCAGCGGCACGCAGAATAACGAGCAGTCAGCCCCGGGGCATTGCTGCCCATCCTGCAGAAGTTGGTCGGATTCAGAAATCGAATTGTCCATGAGTACGAACGCGTAGAAGATGATTTTGTGTACGGAATCTTGACAAAGAACATCGGCGATTTCACTCTTTTCGGTCAAGCCATCCGCAGATATTTGGAAAAGAAAGCAAAAGCCGGCGGCGCGGCTGCGTCGGATGAGGCGGCTGAGAGGACACTCCGCGAGCGCCGAGCCGCCTACACGGCGCGCCGCAAACGCAAAACCGCGAGGTAGCCATGTCCAGTGATTCCGTCTCCGCCCGTCTCGACTCACTCGACCAGTACGTGCGCGATCTGCGCGAGGCGCAGCCGCGCAATTTTCAGGCGTACGCCGAGGACAAGCGACTGCGGCGCTACGTCGAGCGGATGCTGCACATGGCGATTGACGCCTGCATGCAGATCGGCATCGCAATTCTGACGCAGGCAGGATACCGCCAGCCGGAGAATTATCACGACATTTTCATCGTCCTGGGCGAACACGCGATTCTGCCACGGGACATGGTAGATTGCATGACCGCGCTCGTCGAGTTCCGCAACGTGCTGGTGTACGATCCCGCGGCGGTGGACGATCTGCTCGTGTACGGCTACGCCAAGAAACGCCTGGGCGATTTTACCGACTTTTCGAACGCGGTGCGGACTTTTCTGGAACGCCGGGACTCGGCGCCTTCGAGAGATGAAGCATGAATCCATCTATCCAGCAAGCGCTTTCGCCATCCGTCCCGCAGTCTGAATGGCAGGACCGTCATCAATTCTGGCGCGGCAAGCGCGTGATGGTTACCGGCGCCAAGGGCTTTTTGGGCAAGTTCGTCACGCGCGCATTGACGGAACGCGGCGCCGCGGCGCTGTGCGCGGACCACGCTCGCTATGACCTGCGCCAATTGGACGACACGCGGCGCGCGCTGAAGGACCACCAGCCCCACCTCGTCATCCATCTCGCGGCGCGCGTCGGCGGCATCGGCGCAAACCTGGCGCACCCGGCGGAATTCTTTTACGACAATATCATGATGAGCATTCCGCTCTTGCACGAGAGTTGGGTCGCCGGCGTGGAAAAATTTGTCGCGCTGGGGACGATCTGTTGTTATCCCAAATTCGCGCCGGTCCCGTTCCGCGAAGAAACGCTGTGGGACGGCTATCCCGAAGAGACGAACGCGCCGTACGGCTTGGCGAAGAAGATGCTGTTGGTGCAAAGCCAGGCGTATCGGCAGCAGTACGGCTTTAACAGCATCTTTCTAATGCCGGTCAATCTCTACGGGCCGGGCGATAGTTTCGATCCGGCGGACAGTCACGTGATTCCCGCGCTCATCAAAAAATGTCTCGATGCGAAAGACGCCGGCGCGGACCACATCGTGGTTTGGGGCGACGGTACGCCGACGCGCGAGTTTCTGTACGTGCAGGACGCCGCGGAAGCGATCGTGCTGGCGGCAGAACGCTACAACCAGAGCGAGCCGGTCAACCTGGGCAGCGCGTGCGAGATCAGCATCAAAGACCTGGTGCAGACGATCGCGCGACTGACCGGCTTTGCGGGACGGATCGAATGGGACACGACCAAGCCGAATGGACAGCCGCGCCGCAAGTTGGACACGCGTCGCGCCAAGCAGTATTTTGGCTTTGAAGCGCACACGCCGTTCGAGGAAGGATTGCGCCGCACGATCGAGTGGTATCAAGGATTGCGTGGATGAATCGGTTTGGAACTCAACCGACTGCGGTAGCGGCGCAGCGACCAGCCCAAGCGCCGAGCCGTCATCCGACGGTTGTCGTCCAGCCCACGCATGGACTCGCTGCGCTCAATCTGCGCGAGTTGTGGGCGTACCGCGATTTGTTACTGATTCTCGCCACGCGCGATGTCAAACTGCGATACAAACAGACCGCACTCGGCGTGATCTGGGTGATCCTTCAGCCGCTCGTCGCCGCTTTGATCTTTGCGATCATCTTTGGTGGCTTTGCTAAATTGCCGAGTGATGGGAGCCCGTACCTTTTGTTCGTCTTTTGCGGAATGTTGCCCTGGAATCTTTTTGCGGGCGCGCTTCAACGCGCGGGCAACAGTCTCATTGGCAATTCCAACTTGATTTCCAAAGTATACTTTCCGCGTGTCATCATTCCCATCGCCAGTACCGCCGCCGTGCTGATTGACTTTGTCGTTTCGCTGGCGCTGCTCCTTATTTTTATGCTTATCTACCAGGTCGCGCCAACGTGGCGGCTGATCACACTGCCATTCTTCTTGCTGCTGACGCTCCTCGCCGCGATCGGCGTCAGTCTGTGGCTTTCCGGCTTGAACGTGTACTATCGCGATTTCATGTATGCTCTGCCCTTTGTGATCCAGGTCTGGCTATACGCCAGTCCGGTCGCGTATGCCACGACGCTCGTGCCAGCGCAATGGCGCGTGCTGTATGGGTTGAACCCGGCCGTCGCTTTCATCGAGGGCTTTCGCTGGGCGGTGCTGGGTCAGAGCGCGCTGACCGGCGAAATGGTGGGCAGCGCGACGCTCGTGTCGCTCGTGTTCTTTGTCAGCGGGCTGTACGTTTTCCGCCGCATCGAGCGCGGCTTTGCGGATGTGCTGTGAGTGACATTGCCCTTCGCGTCGAGAACTTGGGCAAGGCGTACCGCCTCACGCACCAAACCGGTCACGCGCGCTACAAGACGCTGCAAGAAGATTTGCTGGCAATGCCGCGCGGACTGGGCGCGAGGCTGCGCGGAGGAAACGAGCAGCACGAACTTTTCTGGGCGCTCGACGACGTATCGTTCGACGTTCGCGAAGGCGAGGTCGTCGGCATTATCGGGCGCAACGGCGCGGGCAAAAGCACGCTGCTCAAAATCCTTTCGCGCATCACCGAGCCGACGCGCGGGCGCGCTGAGATCTATGGGCGCGTTGGATCGCTGCTAGAGGTGGGCACCGGCTTTCATCCCGAACTGAGCGGGCGCGAAAACATCTTTCTGAGCGGCGCGGTGCTGGGAATGACGCGCGCCGAAGTGCAGCGCAAGTTCGACGCGATCGTCGCGTTCGCCGAAGTGGAAAGATTTTTGGACACGCCAGCCAAGCACTATTCCAGTGGGATGTACGTGCGGCTGGCGTTTGCGGTCGCAGCCCATCTGGAGCCGGAGATTTTGCTGGTGGACGAAGTGCTCGCGGTCGGCGACAGCGAGTTTCAGAAAAAATGCTTGGGCAAGATGGGGGATGTGGCAAAAGCAGGCAGGACTGTATTGTTCGTCAGTCACAACATGGCAGCAATTCAGCAACTGTGCCAACGCGGCATGGTCCTGAGCCATGGCTGTGTTACTTTTTGGGGTGACGCGCCGTCGGCGATTGCCCATTATGCGCAGAATATTCAAGCCGTTCACTCACATTCGTTGGCGGAACGTCAGGATCGGCATGGGAGTCAATGGCTGAAATTCACGCGCGTCGCTGTGTGTGACAATCAAGGCAATGAAATCAAACAGGTCTTGACCGGGCAAGACCTCCGCCTCCGATTCTATTATGCTTCTGGGCGCACGCTTCAGAATGCTAACGTCAACATTGCCTTCAATGTCCGCAGTCCGCAGGGGTATCTGCTCACGAATCTCAATTCCGTGGACACGGCGAATCAACGCATGGACATTTATCCGACGGGCTACTTTGAGTGCGCGTGGCCTCACTTTAATTTCAGATCGGGGACATATGACTGCGCGTTGTTTTGCGAGGTTCAAGGCGAAATCGTAGATTGGCTGCAATCGGCGTTTACGTTGCAGGTCGAAGATGGCGATTTCTTTGGCACTGGCAGACTCATCAGCCGCAGTCAAGGCGATGTCCTCCTGCCGTACCAATGGTCTAGCCACGGGTCAGCCTGATGATGGCCGATGCTCAAGATTTTCTCCGATAAGGCGTACGTTCCTTTGGGTCGCGAGCATGTCGTGATGCTGTACCCTTTCTGGGGCAAGAATCCCGAAGAGGTCCGCGATCCATCCTCTGGAAGATTCGACCGATATGCGGAAACCGGCGCGCGTTTTTTCCAGATGACGACTTTGGCAGACGCCGATGTTGCCATCTTACCGGTAGATTGGACGTGGGTCACCGAGAATGTCGAATCGCTCAAGTCTGCCGAGCGATTCATCCAAGAAGCCGGTCGGCTTGGCAAGCCCACGGTCGTTTTCTATTGGAGCGATTCGGATCGGGCGATAGAATACAAGCACGCACTTGTGTTTCGCACATCGCTCTATCGCTCGCGCCAACGCCCCAACGAATTTGCGATGCCGGCTTGGAGCGAGGATTTTGTTGCCAAGTATCTGAGCGGGCAGGCGCCGTTGCGCCCCAAACGCGCGCGTGCGACCGTTGGTTTTTGCGGCTACGCGCCTTCGGTTGCCCCTGAATCACGCGCACTTGGGCACCGAGTACAGTATCAGATGCGCAAGGGCAAATCCTTGCTCAAGAGTCTGTTGCGCCAACGAGCCGATGCTTCGATTCGTCTCACCGCGCTGCAAGGTTTGCAGGGATGTCCAGGAATTGATACCAACTTTGTCCTCCGCGCCAGTTTCTTTGGTAGTGTGCCTCAACCCGACAGACCGATTGATTGGGGAAGATTACAGCAAGCGCGGCAAGAGTACGTTCGAAACGTGATCGCAAGCGATTACGTTCTCTGTGTCAGAGGTGCGGGTAACTTCTCTTATCGTCTCTACGAGGTCTTGTCTTGCGGACGTATTCCGGTTTTTGTGGATACAGATTGCGTTCTGCCTTACTCGACGCGAATTGACTGGAAGGCGGACTGCGTGTGGGTGGACGAAAAAGACATCCGCCAGATCGGCGCGCGCGTGGCGGAATTCCATGCCGCGCTTTCGGATGCTGAATTTGTCGAACGACAGCAGCGCTGCCGGAAACTCTGGGAAGATTATTTGTCGCCGGAAGGTTTTTTCCGAAATTTCCAAACGCACTTGGCGTGTCAGCGAAAGGCGAACGATTGAACGTGTTGGAAATCGCGCGAGGCTATGTGCCGCAATCGCTCAAGGATGTTTTGCAGAGTTGGCGGTCGGCTAGACAGCCGTACGAGCCCGAGTTAGCTCGCGCGCTTCGGCGAACAGTTCAGCCCGGATGGGTGTGCGCCGATGTTGGCGCGAACGTCGGAGTCATCACGACATGGCTCGCCCGTCTGGTAGGCCCCGCCGGAGAGGTCGTCGCTTTTGAAGCGCATCCCGGAAACGCGCGCTTGCTGCGCGCAAAGATCAACCGCAGTGGCTTGCAACAACGTGTGCGAATTGAGCAGCTTGCTGTTTCCGACGGCTCAGGCAATCATCTTTGGCTATACGCCGGTCGTCACAAAAGACCGGCTGAGTGGAATATCATGGGTTGCGACGTAGATGGCATCCCCACTCAACCAGAGATCGAGATTGCCGCGACCAGTTTGGACGCGTATTTTCCGCCAGGTACCCGGTTGGATCTTGTCAAGGTAGATGTCGAAGGCGCGGAAGCGCTGGTGCTAGTGGGGATGCGCCGACTCTTGCGCGATACTCGCCCCATCGTTTTCCTCGAGTTCCATAACGACGTAGGATGGGCAGGGCGCGCCGAGTTGTTTGCAGCCGGATATTGTCTGTATGACACACATGGCATGCAGATCAGGCAGGAAAACTCTCAGCGAGTTTATCATTGTATCGCAGTCCCGCAGGAAAGCCGGGTCCGTCAAGTTGTCGCCGCGCTCGCATAGTCAAGCGGATTGGCAAGCATGTGTAAATTCGATTAAGGTCGGCGATGAGTAGACTTGCCTTCATAATCCAAATGCTGAAGCAGGGACAAAGCCGGCATATTATTCGCTGGTTGAAATCACTGAGAAAGAATTACTTGTTGGACGAGGCGTCGCCGTGGCTTACCTTTGACTCCATCATATTCCTCCGACAGCGACTACGCCGCGGCGCGCAGGTATTTGAGTACGGCAGTGGTGGCTCGACATTGTTCTGGCTCAAGTCAGGCGCAGCATGTGTATCAGTCGAGCATGATCCCAATTGGTATGCTTTGGTTCGCCGGCTACTTCCCGCAGCGCCGGCGGTTGATTACAGACTGGTTCCGCCCGAACCATCGAACGATGTCGCCGGTGCGCTGGACCCGGCTAATCCAGATCACTATGTTTCCGCCGATCCGGCTTTCCGGGGTCTTGTTTTTCGCGAATACGTGTCTCAAATCGATGTTTTTCCTGACGGGTACTTTGACGTCGTTTTGATTGATGGTCGCGCGCGCCCGTCCTGCATCAAGCACAGTGTACGCAAGGTCAGAGCCGGCGGTCTGCTGATTCTAGACAATGCAGACCTGGGGTATTATTTGGTCCAAACAGCCCCCCTGCTGGAAAAGTTTGAACCCAAGGTGTTTTTTGGCGCCGGTCCGGCAACGCCCGCAATGTGGAAGACAAATACCTACATTCGTTCGAGTTCATAGCAAAGACACGTATGGCGCTGAATGCTCGCAAGATTGTTGTGCGACTAAAATCTGTCGTGCCTCCGTCCGTTTTTGCCTTCCTCAAAACATGCTACTATGGCAAGTTTGGATTGTCAAAGCGGCGACCGTACGCGAATGACTATGCTTACCAGTCAGCGTACATGAAGCACGTGCCGGAAAATGGTATCATCTTGGATCTGGCAAGTGGTCATAACCCTTTTCCCAAAGCGACGATCCTTTCCGATCGTTATCTTGAGATCACAAAACATCGGCGCCAAGAGATTACGCTCGACCACCGCCCCTTTGTGATCTTAGACCTTCACCATCTGCCTTTCAAAGCCAAGTCCATAGATTACATCTACTGTTCGCACGTTATCGAGCATGTGGAGAATCCGGAACAGGCGTGTAGCGAGTTGATGCGGGTAGGCAAAGCGGGGTATATTGAAACACCGACCCTGATGAAAGACGCGCTCTTTTCTTGGGCAAAGGACTTGGGGCACAAGTGGTATCTGGTGGGATTTGGCAACCGCCTGGTCTTTTTCGAATACGACCGCCGCCGCGTCGAAGGTGTGCGCTCGACCATTTGGGAGCGCACGGTTCTGGGCGATTATTATCATCCGAACCAAGACCTTTTCTATCCCAACCAAGATTTGTTCAACACGATCTTTGAATGGCAAGAGCGTTTTGATATCACGGTCTTTCGCTTGGCTCAGCCGCAGCCCATATCGCTATCCTGAATTGGTGGCGCAAATGAAGATCGTGATCATCTCCGATTGGTTTGCTGAAAGGATGGGGTACGCCGAGAATTGTTTGCCGAAAGCCATTGCCCTTTTGGAGCAACAAGTCCATCTCGTCACTTCTAATGTCCAGCCGTACTTTGATCTGCCGGAATACAAGGAAACATACGAACCGTTCATCGGTCCCGGCGTGGTCGCTTGCGAAACTAGACAAATTGATGGCTATACGTTGCACCGCTTGCCATACGCCAAAATTGCGGGACGCCTGCGCATTCAAGGCCTTGGCGCAAAACTGGACGCCCTGCGTCCCCAGATTGTGCAGACGTTCGACACGTTTTCTTGGACGACTGTTGAAGCGGCACTGGCGAGAGCATTTCTGGGCTACAGATTGTTTCTAGAATCCCATCTCCACGCCTCTGTTTTTCCTCCGCTGTCTCAGCCAACCGGAATCCGACAGCAACTCAAGTGGCGCATCTATGCAGCCACACTGGGACGCTGGATCAGCGCGGTTTCCGAAAAGTGCTATCCGATCAGTCCTGATGCGGCTGAGATTGCCGTCCGATTTCTGGGCATTCAAAGGCAGAAAATCCAAGTATGTTCTCTGGGAGTGGATACCGATCTCTTCAAACCGGCGCAAGACGAGTCGTCGCAGCAAGCGCGGCTCAAGTTGCGCGCACAACTTGGATTTGCGCCAACGGACATCGTGTGCATCTATACCGGGCGTTTTTCCGCTGACAAAGACCCTTTGTGTCTAGCCCGAGCGATTGATCGTCTGTTTGTTCGCGGCGAAGCATTTCGCGGCTTGTTTGTTGGCAATGGGACGGAAGCACAGGTCAATGCGATTCGAGCGCATCCGGGATGCATTACGCATCCATTTGTGCCGGTTCAAGCGTTGCCGCCATTTTACCGCGCCGCTGACATCGGGGTGTGGCCGCGGCAAGAATCAACCAGCCAACTCGACGCAGCCGCATGCGGATTGCCCATCATCCTCAGCAATCGGGTTCAGGTCCGTGAGCGCGTGGACGGGAATGGTTTGGTCTATGCAGAAGGCGATCCGGATGATTTGGCGCGGCAGATTCACAGTTTGGCACACACAGAGATTCGCCGTCAGATGAGCGAGATAGGTGTGCGAAGAATGCGAGAGCGATTTAGCTGGAATCGTATTGCGCGGGAACGCGTGGACGACTATCAGGTCGCCTTGGAGCGCCAAAGAGCAGGTAAATGAGAATCGTGCATGTAGTTGGCGCGCGCCCAAATTTCATCAAGGCAGCGGCAGTGCACGCGGCTTGCGCTCGGCGCAAGATAACCCAGATGGTCGTTCATACCGGACAGCATTATGACGAAAAAATGTCCGGCGTCTTTTTTCAAGCGTTTGGACTGGGAATTCCCGGCGTGAATTTGGAAGTTGGCTCTGGCACCCATGTGGAGCAGACCGCGAGCGTAATGCTACGCTTGGAACCGGTCATGCTGAGTGTACGCCCCGAATGGGTTATCGTGTATGGAGACGTCAACTCGACACTGGCTGCGGCGCTCGTGTGCTCCAAGTTACAGATCCCGGTCGCGCACGTAGAGGCGGGACTCCGTTCCTTTGATCGCCGGATGCCGGAAGAAATCAATCGGCTCGTCACCGATCAGGTCGCGGATGCGCTTTTCACGCCATCAGAAGATGCGAACGTGAATTTGCTCCGCGAAGGGATCGCGCCAAACAAGATCCGGCTCGTCGGCAATGTGATGATTGACACTCTGGTCAGATTCTTGCCGCTGACGCAGAGTTTCGACCGGAGCAAATACCCTGACCAGTACGCGCTCGTCACGTTGCATCGCCCATCCAACGTGGACGCTCTCGCTCCGCTGAATGAGATCCTCGGCGTCTTGAGCAGCCTTAGTCGCAAATTGCCGGTGATCTTTCCAGTGCACCCGCGAACTAGAAAACACATCGCCTCCTCAGCGCGCATTGATTTGTCGCCAAAGATATTCTTGATTGAGCCACTGGATTATCTAGATTTCCTCAGTCTTGAGCGATACGCGACGGTCGTCATCACCGATTCAGGCGGCGTACAGGAAGAGACGACTTTCCTGGGCGTGCCTTGCCTGACCGTCCGCGAGAATACTGAACGGCCAATTACGATTGCGCTTGGGACGAACTTGCTCATTGGTTCGGATTATGCGCGGCTGGAACGCGAAGTTGACGCGATCCTTGCCGGGAATGGGAAACGCGGGACAATTCCCCCGTTGTGGGACGGCCAGACTGCTGAGCGGATTGCAGATGTTTTCCTATAGAGATATCGCCCCTCCTTTTCTAGCTGACTGGGTAAAGCAACTCCAACGTGCTCTGCGCCGGGGGCAGCCCGAATGGGAATATATTCCTGCGGGCTGGGAAGCCGAGCGTTCCGACCCAAAGATCAAAGGGTGGAATGTCGAGTCGGTGCTGGAAGCGTACAAGTCTCGCTGGGACGCGTTTGTCGGTGAGTTGAAAAGTACTGACCCCTTAGGTCGGTCGCCCGAGTCGTTTGCCTCTGGACCCTTTGACCTTGTGTTTCACAACACGATCATGGTCTTTGCCTACGCCCTGGCGCTCGCGGCGCGCCACAAAACATCTATCTCGATGTTGGATTGGGGCGGCGGTATCGGCCACTATTATCTCATCAGCCAAGCGCTCGTGTCCGATTTGGAGCTGGACTATCACTGCAAGGACGTGCCCATTTTGGTTGCGTACGGACGCCAGTTGCTTCCGCAAGCCCATTTCTACTCGGACGAAGCGTGCTTGTCCCGTCGTTACGATTTCATCCTAGCCAGCACTTCTTTGCACTATTCTCAGGATTGGTCGAGGGTGCTGGAAGGTCTGGCGCGTGCGACCACCGGGTATTTACTCGTTACTCAATTGCCCGTGGTTCACCAGGCGCCTTCCTACGTTTTCATTCAGCGTCCCTATCGCTATCGCTACAATACCGAATATCTCGGCTGGTGCTTGAATCGCATCGAGTTTCTCCAGCGGGCTGAGCAGTCGGGCTTGAAACTGGTGCGCGAATTTGTGACTGGTCAGCAGCCCCAGATCGCTCGTGCGCCAGAGCCGTGCCAATATCGGGCATTTCTATTCCGGCGGGATTGAAGACGATGCCAACTGCCATCGCCCACCTACTGACGGCGCTGAACATCCATCCGGTCCTGGTTGACATCGGCGCATCTGGACAAGCGCCGGCGATCTGGAAACCGATTGCCCGTCATTCGATTTACGTAGGTTTCGATCCGGATCTGCGCGAGATACGTGAACTACCTCCCGGCACTTTCTACAAAGGATTTGTTCTGAACCGGGCTGTAACCAGTGATCCAGAACACAGCCACGCGACATTCTACCTGACCCGCTCTCCCTTCTGCTCCAGCACACTCTGCCCGGACCAGCGCGCCCTCTCGAATTACCTTTTCGCCGATCTATTCACGGTCGAACGCAAAGTAACCGTGCCGGCAACCCGCTGGGATGATATCGTATCTCGTCTAGCGCTTCCCGAAATTGACTGGCTCAAAGTGGACTCGCAAGGTACCGACCTGCGGCTATTTAATGCGCTCCAGTCCGAATTGCGGTCGCGCGTGCTTGCGCTTGACGTCGAACCGGGTTTGATTGATGCCTATTTGGGCGAAGATTTGTTCGTTGAGGCGCACCGCGAACTAACGCGCAATGGTTTTTGGCTGTCCAACTTGAAGGTGGAGGGCGCGATCAGAATGAGTCAGGCAACCCTCGCCATGTTGGCTGCCGACAAGCGGAACTTGACGCGCGCGCAGATCGAAAAGTCCATCAAGCCGAGTCCGGGTTGGGTTGAAGCAAGATACTTGAGAACGATCGAATGGGCGCGCGCACACAATTACTCCAAAGAGGCGTACGTGCTGCTGTGGGTTTTCGCGATGCTCGACAATCAGTTTGGCTTTGCGCTCGATCTCGCGGCGGAATGGGAGAGAATGTTTGGCGCGAATGAATGGGCACCCACATTGAAAACGGAACCGATCGCACACATCAAGCGCTCACGGCGCTATGTATCTGCTCGGGTCCGTTCTCTGGTGCCGCTGCGCCTCAAGCGGTGGCTTGCGCCCTTTATTAGCCCGGACTAGGCCATCGGCAGAATTTGCCCGCGCGCAAATGCTCTCCAGGAAACTGGCATGTATTCTTTCTGCACCTATTTTGATCAGCGCTATCTTCCGCAAGGGCTTGCGCTGTATCAATCTCTTCAACAGCATTGCCCCACATTCCAATTGTGGATTCTGTGTTTGGATCACCAAACGCACACCGCCTTGACCCAACGCGCCTTGCCCAACACGCATCTGATCCGCCTGGAAGAGCTGGAGCAAAGCGACCCCGCGTTGCTACAAGCCAAAGCCAACCGAACGTTAGTCGAGTACTATTTCACATGCACGCCGGTCTTGCCTCTGTTCATTCTGACGCGCTATCCCGCCGTCGAAATGATTACCTACCTCGACGCCGATCTCTTCTTTTTCGCCGATCCAGAACCCTTGTACACCGAAATCGCCGATCATTCGATCGCGATCAGCGCGCACCGGTTTCCACCGCGGTTACGCCATCTGGAAAAGACCGGCGTCTATAATGTCGCTTGGCTATCCTTCCGCCAAGACCAAACTGCGCTGGCTTGCCTGCGCCGGTGGCGCGCGCAATGTCTGGAATGGTGTTATGATCGCATCGAACCCGGACGCTATGCCGATCAAAAATATCTGGATGCTTGGCCAGCATCCTTCGCGAAGGTGCGCGTTCTGCGGCACAAAGGCGCAAACGTTGCCCCGTGGAATCTGGACAACTATCACATTCGCGCCGGGGACAACCGCGTATGGATTGGTGAACAACCCTTAATGTTTTTCCATTTTCAAGGACTCGAGCGCGTGACCGATTGGTGGTATAATTCCAACTCGGCGCATTACGGCACGCGATTGTCTAGCGTGGTGCGAAGAGAAATCTACGGTCCTTACCTGCGCGCGCTGGCGGAATCAACGCCCCAGATTATTCAGGCGGGTGAACTGAGAGATGATTTGCTGCAAATGCCAGAGTCCACGCGCGCACTGGAAAGGTACGTGCGTTTGTTCCGTGGACTGTTTTCCCGCAAGTACATTTTCGTTGTGAAGAATCGGGTGATCTGAAAACGACGATGCGTTGCCCATCCCTCGCCGACCTGCCTCCCCCGCCCGCCGGCAAAACCGGTTTTCCGTGGACCGGTGCCAGTTCTGTTTTGCCGGACGCAAGCCCGCTGCCGCGCATCAGCATCGTTACGCCCTCGTTTAACCAAAAGCCCTTTATCGAAGCGACGATTCGCTCGGTCTTGCTGCAAGGTTATCCCAATCTGGAATACGTCGTGATGGACGGCGGCAGCACCGATGGCACGGTCGAGGTGATCCGCCAATACGCGCCGTGGCTCGACTACTGGACCAGCGCGCCAGATCGGGGGCAAGCCGATGCCATCAATCGCGGGCTGGCGCGCGCCACCGGCGAGATCGTCGCATGGCTCAACTCGGACGACACGTACCTTGCGGATACGCTCGCAACCGTCGCGCGCGCGTTCCTCGCCGACCCGGAGGTTTATCTCGTCTTCGGCGATTGCAACATCGTGGACGAAGAGTCGCGGGTATTGGAAGTGATTCGTCCCGGCGCGGTGGACTTGCGATGTGTCTTGCTGACCAATCCGATTCCCCAGCCCGCGGCGTTTTTTCGCCGCCGCGCGCTGGATGCCGTCGGTTTGCTCGATCCGAATTTTCGCTACGCGCTGGACCACGAGTTTTGGGTGCGCGTCGCGCGGCAGTATCGCATCGCGCATCTGCCCCAGACGCTCGCCAACTTTCGAATGTATCGCGGCTCCAAGTCGGTGTCGCAACTCGACGGGTTCTTGGAAGAGTACATCACGATCTTTGAGCGCGCCGCGCAGGATGCGCGCACCGCGCGGTTCGTGCCCGCCGCAGCGTCGCAACGCGAGGGACTGGCGCATTACAATCTCGGCGTCGCGTCCTACGGGCGTGGCGAAATGCGCGCGGCGCGCCAACACCTCCTCCGCGCCGCGCGCTTGTATCCCGCGCTGCTGCGCCATGCCCGGTGGTTCGCCTGTTTCGGCAAAACGTTTTTGGGCGCAAAATTCACGCGCGCCGCGCGCCGCTGGCGCGAGACGCGGCGCGGAGCGTAAAATCGGATGGCTCGCCCTGCCCGCACGCGCATCGTCTATCTCGATCACGCGCCCATTGTCGGCGGCGCGGAAATCGTTTTGCTCAATCTGCTCGATACGCTCGACCGCGCACGCTTTGAGCCGATCGTGGCAACCGCCGCTTTTTCGCCGTGGCTCGGCGCGCTGCGCGATCGCGCAATCGAAACGATCCTGCTGCCGTTTGGGCGATTGAATGAGGCGGACGCGGCGATGCCGCTGCATTTGGCGAGTTCGGCGCTGACGTTGGCGCGCTGGCTGCGCCGGCGCGATGTCGCTTTGTTGCATACCAACACGACGCGCGCGCACATCGTCGGCTCGGTTGCCGGCGCGCTGACGCGTACGCCGGTCGTTTGGACGTTGCACGACGACACGCTGCCGATCGCCTGGGCGCGGCGGCTGGCGCGATTTCCGCGCCGCATCATCGCCGTTTCGAAATGGCTGGCGGACTGGTACGCGCCCGCCGGCGTGGCGCGCAAGACGATTGTGATCCCGAATGGCATTTCGCTTCAAGTTGCCGGCGACGCGCCGGACGCGCGCGCGGAACTCGGCGTCGCGCCGGACACGCCGCTCGTCGTCAACGTGGGGCGCCTGGTCGAGCGCAAAGCGCCGCATCTGTTCGTACAAGCCGCGCAGCAAGTCGCGGCGCAGATGCCATCGGCATATTTCATCCTGGTCGGCGGACCCGACGAACTGGAGCCAGGTCAGCGTCCGCCGGCATACCTGACGCAGTTAGAGCGCGCCGTCGCCGCCAGCAACCTGGGCGATCACCTGCGGTTGGTGGGCAAGCGCGGCGACGTCGCGTGTTTCTTCGCCGCCGCCGATCTCGTCGTTCAATGTGTGATCGAGCCAGAAGGTTTTGGCATGGTCTTGTTGGAAGCGATGCGCGCCGGGAAACCGGTGATCGCGTCGCGGCTTGGCGCAGCGCCGGAGATCGTGCAGGAGGGAGTCACCGGCGCGCTCGTGCCGCCTGGCGATCCCACTGCGCTTGCCTCTGCGATCGTCGCGTTGTTACAAGACAAGCCGCGCGCGCGCGCGCTGGGCATCGCCGGACGCGCGCGGGTGGAAAGCGAATTCGATTTGCGCGTTCAGGTGAACAAGATCGAAGAGACGTACGCCCAGTGCCTGAGTTGATTACCCATGCGCATCGCGATTGACCTCTCGCCTGCCATTCATCAGAAAGCCGGACTCGGTCGCTACGCCCGCACGCTTGCCGAGCATCTGGTTACACAAGGCAATGGAAACGCGTACATCGCGTTTGCGTATGGACGATTCACCGATGACGCGCTTTCGCCCGCGCTGCGCGCGTTGCCGCGCGCGCACGTTCCGCTCGACGCGCGACCGTGGCGGATGGGCGTGTGGCTCGCGCACGCGCTCGGCGTCGGACTGGACCGTTGGCTGCCGCGCGCGGACATCTTTCACGCGACCGAACACTTGCTGCCGCCGCTAAAGAACGCCAAGACGGTTTTCACGCTGCACGATCTGATCTTTCGGTTGTTTCCAGAATATCACCTGCCGCTCAATCACTGGTTCCTCACGAACGCGATGCCGCACTTTCTCCGCCGCGCCGACGCGATCATCGCCGTGTCGGAGTGTACCAAACGCGATGCAATTTCCAATTACCAATTACCGCCTGAAAAAATCACAGTGATCTATGAAGGCGTCAATCCAGCCCTGCGTCCCGAAAACGATTTGGATCGCATCGCGGAGGCGCGCGTGCGTTACGCCAACCATCAGCCGTTCCTCTTTTTTGTCAGCACGATCGAGCCGCGCAAGAATATCATCGCGCTGGTGGATGCGCTGCGGGTTTTGCGAGCGCACGGTCATTCCTATCGCCTGCTTATCGCCGGGCGCAAGGGCTGGCTCTACCAACCGACCTTCGATCACGTCAAACGGACCGGGATGAGCGACGCGGTAGGCTTTCTCGATTACGTGCCGGACGCCGATCTGCCCGCGCTCTTTGCGGCGTGCGAGGCGTTTGTGTTTCCGTCGTTGTACGAGGGCTTTGGCTTGCCAGTGCTCGAGGCGATGGCGTGCGGCGCGCCAGTCATCTGCTCGAACATGTCATCGTTGCCGGAAATCGCCGGCGATGCCGCGCTCTTGGTGAATCCGCGCGGTGTGGGTGAAATCGCGGCGGCGATCGAGCGCGTGATCGGCGATGCAAACTTGCGCGCCGAGTTGCGCGCGAAAGGGCTGGCGCGGGCGGCGCAGTTCTCCTGGGAACGCGCCGCGCGCGAGACGAGTCAAGTGTATCGTCGAGTGGTGGCAACACGATGAGCCAAATTCAAAATTCCAAATTCAAAATTCGGGAATCGGCAATCGAAAATCGAAAACCTGTCCTGAGCAGAGCCGAAGGATCTAAAATTGCGATTGACGGACGTTACATCCAGGATCACTTTCCCGGCATCGGACGCTACACCTTCAACCTGATTGACGCGCTCGCGCGCGTTGCGCCGGACGAACAGTTCGTCCTCTTCCACAATCCGGCGCTTCGCAACACGCGCTACGGCATCGCCGCGCTCGCGCGCCATCCCAACGTCGAACTGCGCCGCGTGGATGTTCCAACGTTCTCGCTGCGCGAACAATTCCAACTTCCAATCCTTCGACTGCGCTCAGGACAAGCCTCCAACATCCAACTTCTACACTCGCCCTACTTTATCAAACCCTACTTTCTCCGCGTCCCCTCCGTCGTCACCCTTTTCGACGTGATCCCGCTGCGGTTCCCTGGCGATCTGCCCAACGCGCGCGCCCGCGTTCTATTCCGCTTGTTGGTCGGGCTTGCCGCGCGCACTGCCGCGCGCGTGATCGCGCCCTCGTTTGCCGCACGCGAGGATTTGCATACACTACTGCACGTGCCGCGCGACAAGATCGCAGTGGTCCCGCTTGCGGCGGATGCGCGGTTTGCGCCGCAGTCCGATGCCGAGATCGCGCGCGTGCGCGGGAAATATCAATTGCCGACGCAGTACGTTTTGACGGTCGGCATCAACAAGCCGCACAAGAATCTGGCGACGCTGGTCGAGGCGTTCGCGCAATTCGCAATCCGCAATTCGCAATCCGCAATTCCGCTGGTGATCGCCGGCGCGTGGGACGAACGGTACGCATCAGTCATCAGTCGCCAGTCGTTAGTCGTCAGATTCATTCGCGACGTGGATGACGCCGATCTGCCCGCGCTGTACGCTGGCGCGGCGGTCTTTGTCTTTCCATCGCTCTATGAAGGTTTCGGCTTGCCGCCGCTGGAAGCGATGGCGTGCGGCGCGCCGGTCGTTTCGTCGAACGCGCCGGCGCTGCCGGAAGTTGTGGGCGATGCCGCAGTGCTGGTCAACCCGCGCGCCGCAGATGAACTCGCCGCCGCGATAACGCGCGTCCTGTCCGATGCCGCGCTGCGCGATGAACTGCGCGCCAAGTCGCTGGCGCGCGCCGCGCGGTTTTCGTGGGAGCGTTGCGCGCGCGCGACGCTGCAAGTGTATGCCAGCGTAAAGCGAGGAGATTGAAATGAACCCGACTATCGGTTTTGGTCTGATCGGCTGCGGACGCGTGTCGCCGCGCGCAAATCGGTCGCCCCGTGAACATGACCGACGGAATTTGGAATGGCGCTAGGAATTAGGGGGCGTGGACCAGCCGCGCTGGTCGTCCCACACGGTGGTCAGCGCGGCTGACCTTCTACCCACCCATGCAAATCCTCCACATCTACAAAGACTATTTCCCCGTCCTTGGCGGCATCGAGAATCACGTCAAGGCGCTGGCGGAAGCGCAAGCAGCGCGCGGGCATGACGTGACAGTTCTCGTCACCAGCCGCGATCAGCGCACGCGCGTCGAGACGCTCAACGGCGTGCGCGTGATTTTTGCCGCGCGCATGGCGACCATTTCCTCCGCGCCGATTAGCATTGCGCTGCCGCGGCTATTGTCGCGCGAGACGCCGGAGATCGCGCATCTGCATTTTCCCTATCCACTCGGCGAGGTCGCGCAATATCTCTTCGGGCGCGCGCGGCGAACGGTGCTGACGTACCACAGCGACATCATTCGGCAAAAGTATTTGCGCGTGCTCTACCGCCCGTTGATGCAGCGCGTCCTCGCGCGCGTGGATCGCATCATCGCCACTAGCCCGAATTACATCGCGTCATCGCCGGTGTTGGCGCGTTGGAAAGACAAGTGCGTGGTTGTGCCTTTGGGGGTTGAGACCTCACCTGTTACCCCCCAGCCCCCTGCCCCCTCTCCTGAACTGAACTTTGTTCAAGAGAGGGGGCAGGGGGTGCCCGAAGGGCGGGGGATGGGGGTGAGGCTCCTCTTCGTCGGCAGACTGCGCTACTACAAAGGGCTGAACTATTTGGTGGACGCGCTGCGCGCCATCCCGCGCGCGCAACTCGTTGTCGTCGGCGCGGGACCGATGGAGCGCGCGTGGCGGTCGCTTGCGCAAGAGTTGGGCGTGGCGGAGCGTGTGGTGTTCGTCGGCGAAGTGAGCGACGCCGAATTGCCCGGCTATTACGCGGCGGCGGACATTTTCGTTTTGCCCGCGTCAGAACGGAGCGAGGCATTCGGCGCGGTGCAGTTGGAGGCGATGGCAGCCGGCAAGCCGGTCGTTTGCACCGAACTTGGGACGGGGACAAGTTTCGTCAACGTGAACGAGGAAACCGGCTTGGTGGTGCCGGCGCGCGACGCGCCCGCGCTCGCATCCGCGATCAATCGCTTGATCGCCGATCCGATGTTACGCGCGCGGATGGGCGCGGCAGGGCGCGCGCGCGTGCTTGCGGAATTTACGCTCGACAAGATGGTAGAGCGCGTGATGGCGGTGTACGGCAGGTAGAGTGGGGGAGTAGGTCTTCCGCTATTTTGAGTCTAGCACGCAAATTCACCTACGCCTTGCGTTTGACTCTCACTTTTCACTCGGAACATTCGGCGCGTGACCTGGGATTGGGGATTTGGAATTTGTGACGCGCTTGGTCGTCCACGCCATGTCCCAGATCACGTGCTTTCTGCCCCGCACGTAATAGTCGTACGTGCCGAGCGCGCGCGCGCACGCTTCGATCAGCGCCAGCGCAAACAGCGTCCAGAGCAAGCGCAGCGCTTTCCCGGCTTCCTCGATGGCGATGCGCAGGACGCGCCCGGTTTCGAGACTGGAGACGCGATAGCCGTACTTGTGGACGAGGTGCAGGTGCCCCGCATAATTGCGCCGGCGCTGCAAAATGAAATCGCCGAGCGTCTCGGGGCCCATGTTGTAAACCACCGCGTCCGGCGCATAGTGCACTTCCAAGCCGCGTCGAATCACCAGCGCTTCGACGAATGCCTCGTCCATCGCGACGTCCGGCGGCAGTTGCGTAAACACTTTGCGGAACGCGATCAATTCGCCCAGGCGCGGAATTTCTAGGCAGAGTTGATGCTCCATCTGCAACCGCAGGTGCGACATGTAGCCGACAATGTGCTCGGGCACGTTCACCGGAATTTTCTGCGCGCCGGTCATCCCAATTTTCGGATTCGCGAATGGCTTGACCAGGTTCTCGATGCTGTCCGCGCGCGGCAGCGTGTCCCCGCTTTGCAGCACGCAAATGTCTTCTTGCGCGGCTTGCAGGAAACGATTGATCGCCGACGTCTTGCCCTCGCGCTGGTCCTGCACGATCAACCGGATGCGCGGATCTTTCGTCGCGTATTCCTGGATGATCGCCACCGTATGATCAGTGCAGCCGCTCGCGACGACGATGATTTCGGTGATCGCGACGTGATGCAATTGTTGGGCAAGCGTCGCCGCGAGCAACTTGCCGATATTCGCCTCTTCGTTATACGCGGTGATGCCGAGACTGCAACGGATGGTCATTCAAACTCCCCATGCCTTGAGCGCGATTTCCAAAATCGCGGTAGATTCTTTGGTTAGAGTATAAACCGAAAAGAATAATGGCGCAAAAATCAAGACGACGCCCCACGCGCCGCGCGGCAGCGTCCCGCCGACATTTTTCGTGGCGCGGTGGATGCCGAGCAGCGCAATCGCGCTCAGCCCGATCAGCGCGGCGAATGCCGCGAGCGCGTTCCATTCCATCCCCGCCGCGACGATCGGCGCGCGGATCGGGCTGCCGTTGCCCGACGCGAGCGGTTGCAACAGCGCCGCCAACACCGCGTTCGCAAACAAGCCCAGCGAGACGAAAAGCGTCCCGGTCATTGTGAGGAGCGCTCCTGAGCGAGCGAAGCGAGTCGAAGGATGCCGGTGCTGAGCAAAGCCGAAGCAAGCAATCTCCAGAGAACTTGGGGGATTACTTCGCTCCGCTCGCAATGACACGAGGGACACGAACAGCCAGACGAAGAACACGCTGTTCAAAATCCCCAGCGCCGCGTAGATCCACCAATGCGCGTGGTTCACCCACGCGGCGTAGTACGGCGAGAGCGAAATCCACGTCGTCGCCACCAGCGCGATCAGCGCGAGGTCATAGCGTTTGCGGGGCAGGGTCTCCACGAGCAGAAACGGAAACAGCATCGCGTAATAATAGCCCATCACCTTTTTCGACGTGAGAAAGAACGCGATCGCGATGAGCGTCGCCGCGAGATAAAGACTCCAGCCGCGCCGCGCGCCGACGAACGCAATGCCGGCAGCCGCAAGTAGCGTGACGATGGTCTGGTAGCGCAGCAGGACAAAGTCGCTCGTGAGCGCGTCGGGCGATGCGCGTGTGATGCCCAGCAACGCGACGATCCACGATTGCGTCTGCACCGGCACGTTCTCGACATACGTCAGATTCATGTAAAGGAAATCGTTGGAGTAAAGCAAGAAGGGAAGACACACGACGACGATAACGAGGGCGAAAATGATTGTGGAGAAAGCAAGACACGAAAACGACGAAGGATGAAGGATGAAGGCTGAAGGATGAAAAACCCGAGTGACGGATTCATCCCTCATCCTTCTGCCNNGAACAGAATCGCCGTCTGCTTGAACAGGACCGCGACCGCCAGCGCAAGCGTCGGCAGCGCGAGGTGCCGCGCGTCTTCCCGCCACGCGTACGCCAGCAGGACGAACAACAGCCACTCGCTTTCGAAATGCCCCTGCACCGCGGT
>DHFK01000118.1 GCA_002400365.1 Anaerolineales bacterium UBA4826
TAAATCAGCGTGACGATTTCCGCGTCGGCGAGCATGGACTTGCTGCCGACGATGTCCACGTCGCACTGATAGAATTCGCGATAGCGTCCCTTTTGCGGGCGCTCGGCGCGCCACACGGGCGCGATCTGGTAGCGCTTGAACGGCTTGACGAGTTCAGGGTACATGGCGACGACGCGCGTGAGCGGCACGGTGAGGTCGTAGCGCAGCGACAAATCCTCCTTGCCTTCACGGTGCCGCGCGTCGTAAATCAATTTTTCGGCGTCTGCGCCGTACTTGCCCATTAGTGTGTCGCGCAGTTCGAGCGCAGGCGTTTGCAGCGGCTCGAATCCGAAACGCTGAAACACGCGCTCGATCTCGCCGATGACGTACTGGCGTAGGATCATCTTCTGCGGCAGGATGTCGCGCATGCCGCGCGGCACGCGCGGCTGAATTTTGGGTGGCATGGGATCCTTCTATCTCGCTGGCTCAAGAGTACGATAGGGCTGGATCAGAATCTCGGCTGGAATCTGCAAGCCCTCGCGCAAGCGTCGGATCATTTCCAGCGAGAGAGGTCGCTGCCGATTCAGGATTTCTGCCACACGCCCGCGACTCCCGATGTACGGTTCCAGATCGCGCCGGGTTAATCCGCGGCTCTCCATGTAGTAGTTGATGGCTTCGATTGGATCGGGCGCGGGAATGGCATAGTGCTGCGCTTCGTACGCTTCGACCAAGGTCGTCAGGACCTCCAAACGATCGCCGCGGGGCGTGTTGCGTTCGGCGTTGAACAAGCGCTCGATTTCCGCGAGCGCGGCACGATAATCGGCTTCAGTTCGAATGGGACGAATGGTCACGGTCATCGCTCCTCAATTCGTAATTCTAAATTCTAAATTCGAAATTCCGCGTCCTGGTTTGCGAGCAATAAAAACGGCGTGGACGCTGCCACGCCAGAGGCAAGAACTGCTAACTGATTACCATTCACTGCGTTTTCTCTTTGGCGCGGCTAAACGACGTAGGGTGATGCGCACGATGATGTACGTGTCGGTGAGCCAGAGGATTTCGTGTGTTCATCTTGGTCGCCATTATAGCATACGCAAAGAAAAGAGCAAAACCGGAACGGAGGATGGTTTGGCTTATTCAAGAGCAAACTCGACATACTCGCCAACTTGCATGGCTTGGATCGTCTGAACAATTGTCTGAACGTGCGCGCGTATGCTGGGCCACGAGGTAGAAAGCAGGACCAGAATCGCCAACCTCCGTCCACGCAAATTCTGCTGATGCTTTAGATTTTGATCCGTGGTTACCAAGAGGTCGTAACCTGCCTCTTCTGCGGCGTTGAGCAGCTCGCTGTTCTGAAGAACCGCCCATCCTAATTCGTAAGCCGTGTCAACGGTATGACCTTCGAGATACGCGCGCAGAGGAACCGGCGTGCCCTGGTCAAACAATCTTCTCATCGTGCCGTCGGCGCGCTTGACGATCTGAGTTCGTGGTCAAGGACGGCTTCGACCTGTTCGCGTTGAACACCCGGAAACCAATTCATAAAGTCTTCTATCGAAGCGCCATCTCTCAGGTTCTCAAATAACGCGCGAACGGGCACCCGTGTGCCTCGGAATACCCAAGCCCCACTGACTTTGCCCGGTATTTGCTCGACGGCGCGACAGGTGCGCCAATCGCGCGCGGCGCGCACTTTGGCATGAGCAGGTTCTCCACGTAACTGTTTCACCTTCGCACGTTTCCTTCTGACCGACAACTGGCGCATGATTCGAGTAATGCGTGGAATCTATTGCGCTCTCGTCTGGAAAGCAGTATAAGCCAAAGCATCGGATTGTCAAGACGTCGAATCACCCTCCCATCTTTTCGCGCAACTTGTCCACGAACGCGTCAATCTCCATATCGTAGATATTCACCTTGCGCGCAAGCCACAGCGCGCGCTCCAACTCCGATGGATTGCGCTGGATCGCCCACGAGCGCAGGTCCTCGCGCTCTTCGGGCGTTGGCGTCGCACTTGTCTCGGTTGCGGATAGCGCGCTTTTGAGATGGCGCAGCATCACGCGCAAGTTCCAATCGCGCAGACCGTAGCCGAGAAAGAGGAAACGCCGCTTGCGGAATTCGACCATCAAGCGCGCGGGGATCGCGGTCTGCCCCGTCATCCGCGCGAGAAAGTCCACGTAATCCTCCTCCGTGATGACGTACGAATCCCACTTGCTCGTCTGTCGATCCACCGTGCCGTGCATCTTGTAGATGATCGTCGTGTCCGTGAGCGAGAGTGGGAGCGATTTGGGCGCGTGCGGTTCGGGTTCGGTTGCGCCGGGCTGCCACCACAGCACCGCCGCTTTGAGCGCGTCTTTATCGGTGGGATAGGCGACGAGGTGATACGACTTGCCTTTCGCTTGAAACGCACGCTCGATGAGGTCGTCGTAATTCGTCGTGACGATGAGGAGCGGCACATCGGCGTCCGCGAGAAAGCGATGGATCGCGCCGATCTGATAATCGCGGTCGAGCGTTTGATGCAGGGTTCCCAGCAAAGCGGCGCGGTCGGCGGAGACTTCGGCGTAGTACGACGAGACCTTGGATAGATCGTCGCGGTCGAAGGCATCGGTGGATGGCAGACTCGCATCGTCGGCAAGTTGGTGCGCGAGTTCTCTGCCCGTCGGAAGAAACGACTTGGTCTTGTCGTCCCACTTGGCATCCGCAGGGCGACCGCTCAACGACGCGCCCGCGCCGAGAAACGGAATGACGTTCCCTTGTTTCAGTTGGTTGGCAATGATGCCGTAGGGTGGTTCTGGTTCAGGCACGGTGATTCTCCGGAAGTTTAGAGGAACAAGTCCAAGTTTTATGCTCGTAGATTTGAGGCTCTACGGTCATGGATACGGCGGAATAGTCGCTGGCACGGACTCGGGTCTCCATGTAAAATTTCGCATCTCGCTGGGGACAGATACATCTCCGTGAGCTAAGCATTTCCCTTCTACGTATTCCCCACGGCGGACAACAATCTGCCAGGAATAATTCCCAGCCCCGAGGGGCTGCTTTGGAAGAGGATATGAATAGTTTCTTGTACACGCCCAATCTTGAATTGTTGACTCTCTTGCCATAAGAATCTGAAAATACTCCTGTGGGTCTAGTGGTCGCCAAGTCCAAGACAATGTAATGGTTTCTCTTGCAGCAAAAGATGCTCTCTCATTTGGCTCGGTGAGTTGAGGTGCAGGTTCGGGTGTCAACGTTGCTACGACGCGTGTGTGTGTTGGCGCCGGCGTACTTTGTTGGGTGAGCGTATTTGCAGGGGCGCGTGTTGGCGAGGCAATTGCTTGAATCGTTGGTGAATTCGTGGAAAGAGGCGTCGATGTAAATGTTGGGAACCGTGTCACCGTAGGCACTGGCGAACGAGTTGCTGTCTCTATTGTTGCCCGAGTAATAATTTCTTCTTTTGCGACTGGCGGGGTGGGCGTTACCCGAGTCTGACACGAAGACATGAGAATGGGTAACCATACGCAAACTGCGAATGGAATCCAATTCCTTGCCATGTTTGCCTCCGGGTGATTTTCTCCAATTGGCTAGAGAGTATTGTTGCTATCCAGGACAGACTATGGGGGCAATACTGTTGCTTCGGAACATGTCAGTATCTCATGCAAGAAAGTCTGGCGTTCCCCGCAAGTTAGATCTCGCGTAACACGGCTCTGGCTTCGTTTCAAAAGATCATCAACAGAGCCGCACACTAGGCAATCATAGATATATGCCACGCCGTCTATGCTTGCAACAACGATCTGTTTCCCGTTTGGGCTGAATGTTGCGCTGACTAATGGATCTTCTCTCCTGGGAAACTCAATAATGCCGCGACCCTTGAGGGCATCCCAGAGACGTATCGTACCATCATCACTGGCGGTGACTATCCATTGGCCGTTTAGGCTAAACACAGCACTGTTTGCCCAACTGGTATGACCCAAGAGTTCTATGCTTCGCCCTGTGGTTATGTCCCATACGCGAGCAGAATGATCTCGGCTCGCGGTGACTACTGTCTTGCCATCTGGACTGAACATTGCCCGAGTAACTTGATCCTTGTGACCACGCAGTTCTTGAAACTTGCCAGATGCTACATTCCATACTCGCGCAGTACTGTCTGCGCTTGCCGTGACCACAAGTTTTCCATCTAGACTGAACAGGGCACTGTAGATTCGACCGTTATGTCCAACAAGCTCTGCAATGGTTTGACTTGTGTTCACTTCCCAAATGCGCGCTGTTTTGTCATCGCTCGATGTAACTACAAATTCGCCATCCGGGCTGAAGGAGACATTATTAACACGGTCACGATGACCACGCAATTCAGCCAGAATCTTTCCTGTTTGCGCATCCCAGATTCTTGCTGTCTTGTCGTCGCTTGCAGTCGCCACGAGTTTGCCGTCAGGGCTGAATTCAGCGTTCGACACTGGGCCTGTGTGCCTGCTTAGTTCGATAATGTTTTTCCCAGTTTTGGATTCCCAAATTCGGGCCGTCCCGTCAGCGCCTGACGTAACGAGCCATTTTCCATTTGGGCTGAAAGATACTCCGAGAACGACGCCAGTGTGTCCGCTGAGTTGGACAATTTCTTTGGCGTTGGTCACTTCCCATGTCCTGGCAGTGCCATCTTCACTTGCTGTGGCTACAAGCAAACCATCTGGGCTGAATATTGCGGCTGTCAATTTGTCGTTGTGGCCCCGAAGTTCAGCAATATCCTCGTTTGGTATGGCTTCCCACACGCGGGCAGTCTTGTCCCAACTGGCAGTAACGACCCACTTGCCATCTGGACTAAAGCCAACACCGTTTACTTTGTCGCTATGCCCAACAAATTCAGCAATTGTCCTTCCTTTCTGCCAGTCCCAGACTCGAGGTACGCGATCGTCGCTCGAAGTCAAGACGAATCGTCCATCCGGGTTGAATACTGCAATATTCACCGCAGCAGTGTGCCGCAATTCGACCAAGGAGACACCGCTTTCTGCGTCCCATACCCGTGCTGTTTTGTCTCCACTTGCCGTGACCACTCTTTTTCCATCTGGGCTGAACAACGCTGTGTTGACATATCCATCATGTCCACGTAGCTCAAGCAAGGTTCTGCCGGTTGCGGCATCCCAGATTTTTGCTGTCTTATCCCAGCTTGATGTGAGAATTCGTTTCCCGTTTGGGCTAAACAACGCTAGTGGAACAACGTCGCTGTGACCTTGCAGGACAACCACGGTCCTCCCCGTAGTTGCATCCCGCACTCGCGGTAATCCATCCCTGCTTGCGGTGACCACAAACTTGCCGTCCGGGCTAAACGTTGCCAAGGTCACTTCATCCGTATGGCCAACTAATTCGATTGTGGTTCGCCATGTGCCCACGTCCCAGATCCGAGCAGTTTTGTCGCCACTGGCCGTAACCAGAAACTTGCCATCGGGACTGAATACGGCGCTGTTGACCCAACTGGTATGCCCAGTCAATTCTGCTACGGGTTGCCATGTGTTTGTATCCCAGACTCGAGCCGTCATGTCTCCGCTTACAGTGACGAGGAATTTTGCATCCGGACTAAATGTCGCGCCTAACACAACGTTTGTGTGACCGCGCAGTTCTACGGTCTTGCCGGTAGCCACATCCCAGACCATAGCGGTATTGTTCCAACTTGTCGTAACGACCTTCTTCCCATCAGGACTGAACACCGCGGAGTGGACCCAACCCGTATGACCTCGAAACACTGCGTGTACATGGGATTCCAAAAGTGATCGTCTCAGGATATCCAATCCCTGTGGTGAATATGAGACACTGATTGCTTTTGTTGCCAGCAACAAGCTCAATTCAGGATCAACAGATAATTGCCAAAAAGCGTTTGTAGCCAGCTCACGAGAAAAGGCAATTTTTTCTTTTTCGATCGCAATTGTCTGTTGTTGAAATGCAAATATCGCCAAAGCCGCAAAGACGACGACAAGTACAGCGGCTCCCAATACTGCCAACTGGTAACGGCGCGTGCGCGCTCGTTCTTTCGCGCGCTTCTGCTTTTCGACATATCGCCGTCGCCAATCAAGCACCGCAGGCGCAATCACATCGTGGAAGATTTCATAGCGCGCGGTTTGTGGACGATCCAGCGTCGGCGCAATCGGACGCAGGACGCGCGCATCGGTAAGTTTTTTCAGCACCGGCGTCACGCGCTCGGCGGGGCGCGCGGCGTACGTCACCAGGTCGTCGGCGTTCTGCGCGATCTTGGTGCCTGANNTCCCACAACCGCGTCAACACCATTTGCAGGAACGGCGTTTCGATACGAACATCGGCAGATGGAGTTGTAACGATTTCGCCTTGTCCCGCGCGTCCTAGCGTCACGCGCCCTGTTTGCACTTGTTCAATCAGCGCGTCCACGAGCGCGTCTTCAATTGTGATGGGCGGCTCGCCTACACGTTTGGCGTTGTGTACGTCGGGCGGCTTGCGGATCGCGCGCTCTGCGCCGTCGCGATTCAAATGCTCCAGCCGCAACCCGTTGCTCATTAAGTTGGGGATGCGCGTCTCAAAGCGGTCGAGTTGCGAAAGCGCGTCTTCGCGCAGCGAGAGGAGAAAGTTTACGTTCACGTCGCGGCGATTGACCGCGCGCGCGAACTGCTCGTCGAACGGCGTTGCGTTGGGGTGATAGAGGAAATACTCTTCGAATTGGTCGAGGATGATAAGGAGGGTGCGGTTGGTGGCTTGCGCGGTGCGCGCGAGAAATTCGTCAAAGGAAAAATTCTCGATTGCTGATTGCTGATTGCCGATTTGTTCAGGAGTGCCAGAGGGCGCGCCCAAATTGCTGGCGGCGTTTTCAATTTCGGTTTCTAATGCAGTGAGGAATGATTCATCTTGCCAAGAGCGAAATAGAACAACGAGGACATCGGGTATCGCGCGGAGGTACGGCACGACGCCCGCCGCAAGCACGGACGTTTTGCCGACGCCGCTCGCACCGTAGAGGAGGGTGAGCGGTGCGGTGAGCAGGTTCGCGGCAATCGTCTCCGTGTCTTGCTCGCGACCGAAAAAATACTCGCGCTCGGCTTCGGTGAAGGGCTGCAAGCCCACATAGGGGCACGCGGGAACGGGCTGGTTGGAATTGTCCACGACGTTCTCCTCAGAGCGTCAGCGCATTGGTCGTTCTGTGCTCCCACTCCTGTACCGTTCTAAGAATGACTATCCGGTCATGCCGCGACGACTTCGACCTTGTAACCGAGGCGTGCTAGAAAAGCATAGCAATCGTCCCAAGATAATCCGAATCCCTCGACATCGGCAGCGCCAAGACGTGCAATCACACCGGCGAGCAGGGATGCGTCACGCAAATCCAGAGCCCCTTCACTCAGCGCATTTTCTGCCCAGTCTACCAACTGCGCAAGTGTAATCTCGTGATTGAGATAGCCGAGGATCTTATCGCGGACTGTTTTACGAGTAATCATCGTCAATTCCCTTCTACCCTGCGATGTCCTTTGTCCGCAGGAAATTTTTCGTGGATTTCAACCAGCGCACCTGTGTGGTCGTAAATCTCCTGCATAAACGATAGTGTCGTTTCGTTCGCGTCAACAATTTTCACATAGCGCAACCAACGGCCTCTGCGGCCCTCGACATCGCGCCAGTAACGCCGCTTTCCGTTGGACAGCTCTTCCCAGTTTGAAAACTTGCGTTCGTTCTCTGTGCGTGTTGCCATTGTGAGTTCCTGTGGGGGCTAGGCAAATTCTATCACATCGCCTCGTGCGCGTCAAACTTTCTTCTACGATCTGCGATTGGTGACGCGCTGTCTAGTCGTTACTGCGGCTCTAGGAGATGTATCCCAAATCCGCCAATCGCTCGATGACTTCTCTCTCTTCCTCCTCCGAATATCCTTCCGTCGTCGCCGCGCTGCTTTCCGATGTTCCACCAAACTCGACCGCGCGCGCGTCTGCCAGCGCTTCAGTCAGCACGCGCCCATCCATGTCGGTTGGCACCGGCAAGCCGAGCAGGTGCAGAATCGTCGGCGCGAGATCAATCAACTGCGCGCCTTGAAACTCGCCCGCGTTTTTCACGCCCGCGCCGCTCGCGACGAAGATGCCGTTCATGCGATGCGACGACGACACGCCATACGACGGCTCGACGATTTTGTTCGACCCAAANNGGTTCGCGTCCGCGCAGATTGATGTGCACTTCGCCGATGTAGCCGATGGAGTACGCGCGCGTCCGCGACCAGTCCACGTCGCCGAATGAGAGGAAGAAGCGTTTGAGGAGTCCGCGCCCGCCGCGCCGCTTGTCGAGCGTGCGGCGGAGTTTGCCCAAGCCAAGGGCAAGTAGTAACTGGTAAATGGTACGCGGCGTCAGTCCAAGACGGAATGCGGCGCGTTTCAATTGCGATGCGACGTTCGGTTTGAATTGGAGATAGCCGCGTTCTGCGAGGTAATTGTTGACGTAGAGAAAGTTGCGGACGGGACCGTGACCGTGGTCGGACATTAGGAGAATAGAGATTGGAGACTCGTCCTGAGCAGAGTCGAAGGATTGGAGATTGGAGATTAGACGCGCAAGGAGTCCGTCAATATGCTGGTAGATTTCGAGAATGCCATCGCGAAATTTCGCCGCTTCAGCGGGATCGTGTTCGTGGTGTGTCGGGTCGTACGCCGACCACAAGCCGTGCGAGACCGTATCCGTTTCGGGAAAGACGAGCATGAAGAAATCCCACGGATATTCTTGCAGCAAGTACTCCGCCGCGCGCGTGCGCTGTTCCGCCGAGTGTTTCAGCGCGTTCAGAAAAATCTCGCCGCGTCCCTTCGAGTACACTTCATCCGAATAAACGACATAATCTCCAATCTCTAATCTCAACTCTTCCGCCAATTCACGTGGGTAGGTGTAATTCTCCGCGCCGCGCGGCGTCAGCATGCCGGTGACGAGCAAGCCGTTGACCGGTTGGGGGGGCCACGTGACCGGCACGTTCATCACGATCACCTTCTTGCCCGCGTCGCCGATCAAGTCCCAGACCGCTTTGCCGTCGCGGTCGCGCACCGACACCGGCGCGAGATCGTATGAACCTTCGCGGCGCTGCATAAAGTCAAACAGACCGTGCGCGCCAGGGTTCTTGCCGGTCATAAACGACGACCACGCGGACGCGGTGACCGGCGGCACGGTCGAGCGCAGTTCGCTCCACGCGCCGCTGTCCATCAGTTTCTTGAAGGTGGGTAATCTGCCTTGCGCTACGAACGGCTTGATAAGATCGAATGTCGCGCCATCAAGGCCGATGACGAAAACTTTGCGCATGTGTTCTCCAAACAATGGCGGGGGCAACCAGTTGCCCCCGCGTGGAATCACGTTTGTCTTGCCGCCTATCGCTTCGACGCTTCAAACACGGTGACACCTACCAACTTTTTGGTGCGATAGCGTAGTAGGATACCATCGTCGCGCATTTTGTTCGTCGTCGCTTTTTGCGGACGTTCTAGACTGATGTACAGCACATCCGCGTCATGATCGTAATCAAACCAGAGCCGATGTGTCGGTAGTTTAGTCACATAGGGGACCGTTTTCAGAACACCTTGAAGAAGATCAGGAACTAGGGTTGCCATACGATGTGCCTCTTGTCGTCATAATGCCCCGCGACGTCATCATGGTTCTCGACGATGTGGCACCAACGTTCAGCCGACAAGCGAATCGGTACGTCATTGACCGAATAGGCAATGTCCACGTGGTAATCCTCTTTGCGTTGAATCTTTTGCCACGAGCGCCACGCTAACTCAAACCCTTCACGCTTTCGCCGTAACTGGCATTTCTTTCTTTGCCTGCTCTTTCGCGTCCCCTATCCACAACGCGCGCACAATATCTCCCGTGTAAATCGCGTTCGGTTTGGCTTCGCAGCCCGCCCAGCAACCTGGACACTTGCGGACGACTTGGCGCTGCTGTTTCGTCTTGTCGTTGTACCAAACTTCTGCGAGCGATTGCTGGCGCAGATTGCCGACGACGGTTGGATAGTACACGCAAGTGACGACGTCGCCGTTCGGCATCAGGCGCATGTGGTTATGCAATTCGATACACTGCGGCTTGGGGGCCTCGACGTTATGCAGCAATCGGTTTTTCAAGCCGCGCAAGTAGTAGCGTTGCACGAGCCACTCGGGAATGTCTCGGATGCCGTCGCGCGTGTCGAGTTGCTCGAAGATGTAGTTGAGTTGCTCGGGCGTGAAATCAGACAGCGAGACCGCTTTCATGTCGGGTATATCGTTTTCCTTGGGCGTATTCAAACGATAGAGCGTATAGTGATCGGTCGCGATCGCGTAATGCACGCTCACGCCAAGTTTCGCCATCTCCGCGCGCAGCGGCTCGATGTGATCCCAGTTGCGGTCGGTGAGCGTTTGATTCACGCCGACGTACAAGCCGTACTGCTCGCGCAATTCGACCAAGCCGCGCAATGTGCGCATCGCTTTGTCGTACAAACCGCGATAGCCGCGAATCTCGTCGTGCCGCGCGCCGACCGCGTCAATCGAAAGTTTAAGGTGCAGTTTTTTCGAGCCGACCGCCTTGGCGTACTCGAGGATGCGTTCGGTCATCACGCCCGCGGTCGTCACGTGAACGACGGAGGGATTGGTTTCCTCGATGATCGCGCGCGTGATTGCGGCGAGGTCGCGCCGCAGGAACGGCTCGCCGCCCGTGATGCGCAGCGAATCGAGATGCGGAATTTGGCGAAAGACGCGGCGAATTTCGTCCACGCTCATGTCGTCGCGATCGGTTTTTTTCCACACGTCGCACATGAAACAGCGCAGATTGCAGCGCCACGTCACGATGAACGTCGCCATGTTCGGCAATTCAACTCTGCCGATCTTGTTATTCACCACCGCTTGCGCGATGTTGACGTAGGTTCCTAAAGCCATAAATCTCCTGTCGTGTAGTCGAATAGTCAGATAGTCTTGTCGTCCGACTATTCGACTGCGCGACTAGCTGACTAGATGATTATTCGTACTTTTCGCGCCGAATCGCGCTGACCTGGTCCGCGAGGATGCCGAACATGAACACGACCACGCTAGAAACCAGCACGAGAACGGCGCCCGACGGAATATGAAACGCCGGCTCGATACGTTGACTGTATCGAAAAATTCCCGAACCGATCCAGTAGAGTGCGCCGATCAAGAACAAGGCAATGCTCGTTGGCAGAAAAACCCTGACCGGGTCGAAGAGCGCGATGATGCGCACGATGAGCGCAAGCGTGTTGATACCGTCGCGCATCGGGTTTACCGTGCTGGCGGCGACATTGCGCGCCGTCGTGATCGGCACGTACGCGGTGTTATAGCCCTCTTTGAACAGCGCGAGCGTCAGCGTCGTCGTGAACGAAAAGCCGTTGGGCAGGATGTGCAGGAATCGTTGGGCGACCTCTTTCCGAAACGCGCGCAAGCCGGAGTTCAAATCGGGGATTTGGGTTTGCGCGAGGTAATTCGCCACCACGGACAAGAGCCACTTGCCCGGTCGGCGCAACAGCGGCAAGTGCGACCCCTTGCCGCGCGCGCCGACGACCATATCGTTGTCGCCCAGCGCGTCCAGGAGACACGCAATCTGCGCCGCGTCGTGCTCGCCATCCGCGTCCATCATCACGATGATGTCGCCGGCTGCCGCGCGGATGCCGGTCTTGAGCGCCGCGCCATAGCCCTTGTTGACGCGATGTCGTATCACGCGCACGCCCGCGCCCATGGCGATCTCGACAGTCCGATCGGTTGAGCCGTCGTCAATGACGACGATTTCCGCGCGGGCGCGCCATTCGCGCAAGCCCTCGAGCACGCTGCCGATGCTGGCTTGCGCGTTGTACGCCGGGATGATGATGGTGATTTTCGACGTTTGATCGGATGTCACGGTGCGGTATCACTCGCCGCGGAGTCTCTTCAACTCCGCGCGCAGACGTCCCACTTCGGCTTCGGCGGCTTGACGCGCAGTTGCTTCACGCCGCGCGACTTGTTGCGCTTCGAGCGGCGTCAGCAGAAAGTTATCCGCGCGCGGATCGAATAGGCGCAAGTCATCCTCCACGATTTGCAGATCGAGACCCAGGGTGTCGCTGCGCAATCTACCCTGCACGTCCGGCGCGATCGGCGCATAGTTTCCTTCTTCGAGACGAAAACCTTGGAGGGGAGGCTTGAGATATTCTTGATGCGGATCATAGATGAAATATTCGGCGACGCCAAGTTCTGCGTATAGCGCGCGTTTGTTCCCCAGGTCTTCGAGTCGCGTCGAACGCGACGTGAGTTCGATGGCAATGTCCGGCGCTTTGCCTTCTTCCCACAATTTGTAAACGCGCCGCGCCTGCTTGTGGATGCCTTTGACGACGAACACATCCGGCGAAACCGACGCGGAGGGATTGCCTTCTTCGTAATACAACATCAAGTTGCCGGAGACGTAGACGTTGGGATCGTTGCGAAAGTAGTATTCGAGCGCGGTAAGGAGATAAATGAGCACGTGGGCATGCAGGTCGGTTTCCGTCATAGGTTTTCCATCCGATTCGGGATAATGAACGCCTTGCGTACTAGCCGCTGTTTGTGGCGGCGCGGTTGAAATCATCGCCATTTTTCTGCTCCTAACCATTGCTCCACGCGCGTAATTGCGCTTTTGCCTTTTTACTTTTCGCTTTTGACTTGCCCCAACACGTACCGATGATGCGCCCAAAGCGCTTTGATCTGCCACGGCAGCGGCGCGTGTTCCAGAAAGGTGTAGCGCTCGATGCGCGCTTTCAGTTCAGGACGGCGACCGAGGTAATAGTCCATGGTGCTCCAGTTCCACCCCCCACCGGTGAACTGCGCGTCGAGTTTCTTTGATCGGATGCCGAGTCGTTGCAACACCTGCGCGGCGGGCATCACCGTGTCGGGCCACGGCGGCACGTCGAGCACACCTTCTTCGGTGATCTCCAATCTCGAATCTCCCAAGACCTTCTTGATCCGGTTGATGTCCGCCCAACCTTCGTCCACATAGTTCACGAAATCGCGCTCGAGCAAGTACTTGCGCATCAGGTAGCCGACCTGCACGCGGTTCGGCATCGCGACGAAGACGAGTTGGCGCGACACACGCACGAGTTCTCTGAGGAGCGCTTCCGCGTTCGGCAAGTACCACAGAGCAGCCCACTCCCAGGTCAAATCGAACGAGCGATCGTCGAACGGCAGTCGCGTGAAATCGGCGTGGTGCACGAACGTCGCGCGCAGCCCCAGTTCGTCCCAGATGTGTTCGACGCCGCGCAAGCGCTCTGCGTTTTCGTCCACGAGCGTGACCGCGCACCCACGCTGCGCGAGGCGGACGCTGTTGATGCCGCTTACGCCCGCCATCCCAAAAATCGGCGCTTCGAGAACGGTGTGGAGATTGTGCCGGCTGACGATGCGGTCGAGGTAGTCGTTGAGGACGAAGCGTTCGTAGACGAGTCCCAGTCCCTCGTTGTAATCGGTGAGATATTTTTTCCAGCGTTCCGCGGGCAGGGGCTGGCGCGTGGGCGTGTCACTCATCGGTGCGAATATTACACGATTTTGGGCGATTTGTCGAATGGGTAGGACAAATTTGGAAATNNCTCGCCTTTTTGCCACTCGCGCGTCGGATGGAATGAAATCGGCGCGCGCTGCCACTCGTTCACGGTTTTACCTGCCGCGTCAACGAGTGCGAGGCGCAGCGTCAAATCGTCGCCGACATTTTCGCGCGCATGCCACAGCAAACTGATGCCGATGGTTTCGCCGGCGCGTCGCGTCCCGTCAAATCCGCCATAGCCCCACAACTCGACGCGGTCGTTCAGCGCGATGTCGAGGGGATGCTGAACGAAGACCTGCTCGCGCGTGAGGTTCGTCGCGCGTTCGATGTTGAGTACCGCAGCAGCGAAATCCTCGCTGGTGGGAGTTTTCGTTTCGACGTCAATCGTCAGGATTTTCAATGCGTATCTGCCCGGCGGCGAACCGGGCGGAATGAGCAAGTTGTGAACGTCCTCCACGTACTCGCCGCGCTGCCATTGCGACGCGGGATACAACGCGCGCACCGGCGGTTCGTCTTTCTGCGCGACCAGACGCCCTTCGGGATCCACTACCGGCAAGCGAACGAGAAAATCTTTGACGGCGCCGTCGGCGCGCCAATACAGTGTGACACGCGCTGTCCGCGCAGGCGCGACGCTCAACGCAATGGTCGCGCGGTAAGGTTCGAGCGCGGTGGATAACCCTAATCCAACCAGCGTCAGGGAGGGCGCGAGCATCTTGTTTGCCGGGAAGGGATTATCGGNNTCGGCGAACGCAGCGCGCGCGGCATCGGTCTGCGGCGCGGGATCGTACAGCGTGCCGACGAACTGCAAATCGGGACGCCGGTTCTCGACGCGCTGCATGTATCGCATCGCATTCAATTGTCCCCAGTTGCCAACGAGCGTCGCGTTCTGCGGAATCGGCAGTGTGAAAATCTCGTCCCACTGTTTGTACACGCGGTCGAATGTGCTCCAATCAGCAGCGCGAAAGCGATCGCCGAAAGGGAGGATGAGCATGAACGCGAGAATGACGACGAAGACTATTCGCAAGGATGAAGGATGAAGGCTGAAGGATGAAAAAAGAAGCTTCATCCTTCTGCCCTCATCCTTCATCCTTTCTTCGATTGCTCCTGCGCCGATGGCGAACCAGTAAATCAAGAACGCGAATGGCAAGACGAGATAGCGGTCTGGCTCACCGCCATACAGCGTGCCCCACGCGGAGAAGGTGAGCGTGGCGATGCCGAGGAAGAGGAACTGGCGAATGGCGAATGGCTGGCTGTGGCGTACTTCGCCACAGTCATGGCGTATGGCACTGACCGCTCCGACGATGACAAAGCCAATGCTAAGATACCCAAAAGAGTCCAGTAGGTACTGTGCGACAGTCACAATGCCGCCGACAATCTGCTCCGGCGTACTGCGAATAAAATCGCCGGCGTCGCCGCCGGAAATTTCGGCGATGAAACCTTGCAGCGTGTTGGAATACCATGGCGTGCCGCCGCCGAAAATCGGAAGGTAGAGGTACAGCAACAGCGGGAGCGCGAGCCAGAGACAAGTCTTGGTGAGGTCGCGCGGGCGTCGTAGGATATTTGCATCGTCCAGCAAAACGAGAATCGCGATGGCGGGCGCGAGCAAAAGCGTCGTGCGATGATGCGCGAGTCCCAGTCCAAACAGAAACGCGGCAAGCGACAACGACACGCGCTTGGCGTGCCACAACAGCATCGCGTACACAATCGCCGCGACGAGGAAGAGGTGCAGCGGGCCGACGGAGGCAACGCCGGCTTGTCGCCACACGGCTGGGTTGGTCGCGAAGAGCGCGGCGGTCGCGACAGACGCAATCTGTCGGCGCGTCAGTATGAGCGCGTTGCGGTAGACGACGACCACGGTCGCCGCGCCGATGAACGCGGAGAGCAGGTTCAGGCGGTAGGCGATATTGCCGATGGGAACGAGCGTCGTAAAGAGTTTGCCGAGGAGGAGGTAGAGTGGATAGCCGGTCGCGTGCGCGACGTTCAGGTTGTAGGCGGCGTGTTGAAACTCTTCGCTGTCGAANNTGTGTTCATCAAGCCGTCTGTGGATTTTGGTCGGCGAATGTCAGTACCAGATGATCGCCTTCGAATTTCGCTTTCGTCACGGCGAGCGCGACCAGGACGTGCGGCAAGATGATGTTGCGGCGGAAATTGCCGATGCTGATCGCCAGTTCGTCGCCGCTGCGCGTGAGGTTTACGTCCTCTTTGCTGACGAAGGGCAAATGCAGTTTGAGCAAGTAGCCGTCCGTGTTTTTCTCGATGACCTGCGGCTGGCCCGCGTAAAAAATCTGCGCCGGGTCTTGGTCGCCGTAAACTTCCTGCGCCATCTTGCGCAGCATCTCCGCGCCGACGACTTCCTGGTCCATCAACGGCACTTTGAAGATCGGCAGCGGCGCAAAGGCGTCTTCCACGAGTTGTCCGTAGCGCGCTTGCGATCCTTTCCACGCGGTAAAGTAATGATCGTCCACGCTCGCGGGAATGATGCGATTCGAAATAATGAGGTCGGTCGCGTAACCGTACAGATTCAAGTACGTGTAGGTGCGCTGCGCTTCCTTGATGACCATCTTTTCTGGATTCAACACGAGGCGCACGGAGGCTTGCTTCTGGTCGGCGAGGAGTTGGTGCATGCGATCCAGGCGCAGAATCAGGTCTTTGATGGATTCGAAAACCTGATCGTCCGGGATCGGCAAGTCGGTGATGCTTTTGAGCAAAGGTCCGGCAAGTCTAACCGTCTGGCGTTGGAGCGGGAAAATGTGCGAGAGATACCACTCGGCGACTTCGGGCAGCGAGAGGAGCCGCAGCGTTTCGCCGGTTGGCGCGCAGTCAACGATGATGACGTCGTACGCGTTCGTGTCGTAAAGAAAAACGATCTGGAGGAGACTCGCGAGTTCGTCCATGCCGGGAAGCACACTGGCTTCGTCCGCCAGGAGATCGTCCATGCCGCGCCAGGAAAGGACGGTTGACAGCCAGTCCTGGACCGTGCCCCAGTATTTTTCCATCTGGTGGAGGACGTCAATCTCTTGGCCCTTGAGCCGCGGCGCAATGTCCACCGGCTCGTTGCCGATCTTGAGGTCGAACGAATCCGCGAGCGAGTGCGCGGCGTCGGTGCTGACGACGATGGTGCGATAGCCCAGGTCGGCGCAGCGCAGCGCGGTTGCCGCGGCGATGCTCGTTTTGCCGACGCCACCTTTGCCGGTGTAGAGGAGAATACGCATCAGAAAACCTCATGAGGATTTACAGCCGAAGGTATTATATGCTCTGCGAGGGTAGTGTCAATTGTGGTACGGAGACAAAGAGACAAGGTGACAAGGTGAACCGATTCTCTGTGTCACCGTGTCACCCCGTCACCCTGTCACCGCGTCACCGTGTCTCCGAACTGTTTGACAGTCCCATCAAAAAATGCTATTCTCTCGCCCGATGAAAGTCCACCTGAGCACTCTCGGCTGCAAACTGAACGAAAGCGAATTGGAGGCGTGGGCGCGCCGCTTCGCGGACGATGGATACGAAATCGTGGACGACGCGCGCGACGCGGACCTGGTTGTGCTGAATACCTGCACCGTCACGCACGTCGCCGCGCGCAAATCGCGGCAGCTGGCGCGCCAACTTGCACGCGCGAATCCCAAAGCGCGCTTGCTGCTCACGGGCTGCTACGTCAGTCTCGCGCCGGCTGAAGCGAAGGCGCTGCCGAACGTCGTGCTCGTCGTGCCGAACGCGGACAAGGAACGGCTCGTCGAACGGATTGCAGATTGCGGATTGCAGATTTCAGATTGTTCCCAGTTCGAGGATGTGGCTCTGAAATCTGAAATCATAAATCGCAAGTCTGAAAGCGTGCGTCCGCGCACCCGCGCTTTCGTCAAAATTCAAGACGGCTGCAACATGAGTTGCACGTATTGTATTATTCCGCGCGCGCGGGGGAAAGAGCGCAGTCGTTCGCTGGCTGAGGTTGTCGCGGAAGTCAAGGTGTTAGTGGACGCCGGTTACCAGGAAATCATTTTGACTGGCGTCCAGATTTCGGCGTACTCTCACCGCGTCATTGCGAGCCGTCCTGAGCGGAGCGTAGCGGAGTCGAAGGAAGCGGCGAAGCAATCCCCAAGTTCCGCGGAGATTGCTTCGTCGCCAAACGCTTCGCGGCTCCTCGCAACGACACACGGGTTACGCGACCTCGTCGCCGCGATTCTCGCCGAGACTGACGTGCGGCGGTTGCGTCTCACGAGCATCGCGCCGTGGGATCTCGACGAAGCGCTGCTTGATCTTTGGCGCGATCCGCGTTTGTGCCGGCACCTTCATCTTTCGCTGCAAAGCGGCTCGGATACCGTGTTGCGCCGGATGCGCCGACCGTACACCACCGCGCAGTTTGCGCGCCCGGTCGAAAGCGCGCGCGCCCAGATCCCCGACGTCGGCGTTACGACGGATGTGATCGTCGGTTTCCCCGGCGAGAGCGAGGTCGAGTTCGAGCAATCGCTCCGCTTTGTCGAGCAGATGCAATTCTCGCGTGTACACGTTTTTCCATACTCGGCGCGCGCGGGGACGGCTGCTGCAGCATTACCCTCGCGCGTTGCGGACGCCGTAAAGCAAGCGCGCGCGCAGCAGATGCAGGCAATCGCCGACGCGAGCCTGCGCGCGTTCACGCAAAAATTCATTGGGCGCGAGATGGCGGTGCTGTGGGAGGCAAGACCACAGACGACAGATGACAGACCACAGACAAGGGCGCAGGGTCTGTCGTCTGTCGTCTGTCATCTGTGGTCTGGATACACCGACAACTATATTCGCGTCGTCGCGGCGAGCGACGCCGAGTTGCGCAACCAGATCGCGCCCGCGCGGCTAACGCAGGTTATTGACGATGGAGCGATCGGGCAAGTTGCCGAACCAAGAGTATCCTAATTGACCCAAAAGTGATCCCTCCGAGGACTTGACAAGCCGCGTACTCTTCGCTACAATCGGCGCAGTTATACCCAGCGCTCTTTGATGTGTTGGCAGCGTGGTCGGCAAACACATCCGGCGATAATGCAAGTCGGTGGTACGTCCAAAATCGAATTGCTCTTGAAGGGGGCGAATGCCAGAACTCGACGACGGCGTCCAGTTAAGCGTTGACAATCTCCACATGTCCTTCGGTGGAGTGGCTGCGCTCAGAGGCGTGAGCATTCAGGTTCGACAGGGCGAGATCTTTTCGATCATTGGTCCCAACGGCGCGGGCAAGACCGTTCTTCTCAATTGCATCAGTGGTTTGTATCGCCCACAGCGCGGCAAAATCCTCTTTGAAGGTAAGGACATTACGCATCTCCGTCCTTACCAGCGCGCGCGGCTCGGACTCTCCCGCTCATTTCAGAAAATCGAACTCTTTCGTGGCATGACCGTCCTGGACAACATCCGCCTGGGACGGCATATTCACATGCGCGCCGGCTTGCTCGACGGCGGCATTTACCTCGGCGGCGCGGCGCGCGAGGAAATCCAGAATCGCGATTTCATCGAACGCGAGATCGTTGACCTCCTGGAGATCGCGCACATCCGCAATAAAGTTGTGGGCATGTTGCCGTACGGTCTGCAAAAGCGCGTCGAACTTGCGCGCGCGCTCGCGCTGCAACCCAAGATCCTTTTGCTCGATGAGCCGATGGCGGGGCTGAACCTCGAAGAAGTCGAGGACATGGCGCGCTTTATCCTCGACGCGAACGAAGATAAAAAGTGGCTGGTCACGGGTGTCTTGGTCGAGCATGACATGGGCGTGGTGATGGACATTTCGCATCACGTCGCCGTCTTGAACTTTGGCGAGAAGATTGCCGAGGGTGCGCCCGAAGAAATCCAACGCGACGAACGCGTTCACGAGGCATACCTGGGTGAGAAAGAGGAACTATATGTCACGCGGCGGTAATGGGTCCCAGCGCGCTCAAGAGATCGAGATTACGCCCGATCTCACGATCCCCAAGGTTTTCGTCCAGTCCGTCCACAAGTACGGCGACAAGGTCGCGATGCGCGAAAAAGAATTCGGCATCTGGCGACCGATCACGTGGAACGATTATCTCGATCGCGTGAAGGCAATCGCGCTGGGCTTGGAGGCATTGGGCTTGGCGCCGGGTGACAAGGTCGCGCTGATCGGCGATAATCGTCCCGAGGGCTTGTGGGCGGAGATGGCGACGTTGTGCGCTGGCGGCGTCGCGGTGTGGCTTTATCAAGAGGCGTTGATTGACGAAGTGCAGTACATCGTGGATCATTCCGACGCCAAGTTCATCATCGGGGAAGGACAAGAGGAAGTTGACAAGGCGCTGGCAATCATCGGCAAATGCCCCAAGGTTCAGCACGTCGTCTGGGACGATCCGAAAGGACTGCGCCACTACGACGACCGAATTCTAATCAGTGTGGATCAGGTGATGGAGCGCGGGCGCGCCATGGATCATCAGGACCCACATCGCTTTGACGAAATGGTCAAGCGGGGCAATGGCGACGACCTCGCGCTCTTGTTTTACACCTCCGGCACGACTTCGGCGCCAAAGGGCGCGCTGCTCACGCATTGGAACATGCTCAAGATGGGCCAGAACTTGATGCGCGTGGACCCTGCGTTTGAAAGCGACGACTTTGTGTCGTTCCTGCCGTTCGCGTGGATCGGCGAGCAGATGATGTCCATCTCGTGCGGCATTCAAGCCGGCTTTACGCTGAATTTCCCCGAAGAACCCGAAACCTCGCTCGAAGACCTCCGTGAGATCGCGCCCCAAATGATGTTCTCCTCCGCGCGCTTGTACGAACAAATGGTGCGCGGCTTGCAAGTGAGATACGCCGATTCGACTTTCCTCAAGCGCAAGTTGTACGAGTGGGGTTTGAACGTCGGCTATGCGCTGGCGGATGCCAAGTTCAACAAAAAGCCGGTTGGGCTTGCGCTCAAGATGCAGGGCTCGCTCGCGAACGCGTTGGTTCACCGCGCGCTGCGCGATCACATCGGTATGGCGCGGATGCGCAGCGCGTACACGGGCGGCTCGATGATCGGGCCTGATCACTTTCGCTTTTTCCACGCTATTGGCGTGAACATCAAACAGATTTACGGTCAGACAGAAATCGCCGGCATCTCGGTGGTGCATCGCAGCGACGACATCAAACTGGATACGGTCGGCAAGCCAATTCCTGAAACCGAGGTGAAGATTGCCGACGACGGTGAGATCTTGTCGCGCAGCCCCGCCGTGTTCAAGGGCTATTACAAGAATCCTGAGGCGACCGCCAAAACGCTGAAGGACGGTTGGCTACATTCGGGCGACAATGGTTTCATTGACCCCGATGGACATTTGGTTTTCTTCGACCGCACGCAAGACATCATGATTTTGAGCGATGCGCGCAAGTTCTCGCCCGTGTTCGCGGAGAGTCGCTTGAAATTCAGTCCGTACATCAAAGATGCCTGGGTGATTGGACACCAAAAGCCGTATGTCGCCGCGGTGATTTGCATTGACTATGGCGTGACCGGGCGATGGGCAGAGAGCAAAGGGATCGCGTACACGAGTTATCCCGAATTGTCGCAAGAGCCCCGCGTCCTGGAACTGGTGCAGCGCTCGGTCGAACAGGTGAACGGGAATCTGCCCGAGACCGCGCGCATCAAGCGCTTTGTGAACCTGTTCAAGGAATTCGACGCGGACGACGCCGAGTTGACGCGCACGAAGAAATTGCGCCGCGGGTTTTTGGAGCAACGCTACAAAGAGATTCTCGACGCGCTGTACAGCGCGGGAGATGCGGTACACATTGACACTGCGATCACTTACGAGGACGGACGCACATCGCGCATCAAGACGGATTTGAAGGTTGTGGCTGTGGCATAGTCAAGGGCGCAAGCAAGCGTAAATCCAACATCAGGAATCGGAAACGGTATGGACGTATTCCTCCAACTCATTATCACCGGTGTTATGGTCGGCAGCATCTACGCCCTGGTCGCATTGGGCTGGACGCTGATCTACAAATCGTCAGGCGTGCTGAACCTGGCGATGGGCGAACTCACGCTCATCGGCGCGTACGTCTCTTTCACGTTCTATCAATGGGGCTTTCCCTTTCCGCTCGCGCTCCTGGCGACGCTGGTCATCGGCGCGCTCCTCGGTCTCTTGACTGAGCGGCTCTTCTTGCAGCCGCTCATCGGTGAGCCGACACTTACTGTCATCATGGTCACGGTGGGTCTGTCCTTCTTCTTTCGAGCGGTGGTCGCGCTGATCTTTGGGACCGACACACTCGTCTTTACCCCTGCCGTTTTCCCCAGTGAGCCAATCCGCTGGGGCGCCGTCGTCGTCGGTCAGGTGTACGTCTGGAGTTTCCTGGCGGCGATTGCGATGCTCCTCATCTTCGTCGCGTTTTTCCGCTATACACGGTGGGGGCTTTCGATTCAGGCGACGGCAGACGACGAGATGGCGGCGCTTTCGCTCGGCATCAGCGCCAAGTTCGTGTACGCAATCGCATGGGCGATCGCGTTTATGGCAGCGGGCGTGGGCGGGACGCTGTTGGGGAACATCAACGGCATCAATATCTCGGTCGGCTACCTGGGGCTGCTGGTCTTGCCTGCGGTGGTGCTCGGCGGCTTGAACTCAATCCCTGGCGCGATTGTGGGCGGCATTACCATCGGCGTTCTGCAAAATCTGGCGGGCGGCTATCTGGACAACTTGACCATCCTCGGCGTCAGGTTGATTCCTGGCGGTGTCAAAGACATCTTCCCCTTTGTCGTGATGACGGTCTTGCTGTGGTTCAAGCCGTATGGGTTGTGGGGGTGGGTGAGGATTGAGAGGGTATAACTATGAGTGTAATGCGACTTCCTTCAGGGGTTTATCACGAAACCTACGTCCAAGACCACGCGTGGTGGCAGACACGCTTTGTGTGGGTGCGGATGCTCATCCTCTTTTTGCTGCTCTTTGTGGGCATCCCAGGGCTCGGTAACCTCTACATTGTCTCTGTCGCCAACATTGTCGGTTACACGATCCTCTCCGCGCTGGGAGTGCAACTGCTGATTGGCTTTGCGGGGCAGGTGACGCTGGGGCATGCGGCGTTTATCGCCGTCGGCGCGTACACCAGCGCGATTGCGATGCTGCAGTTCAACATTCCGTATCCGGTGAGCCTCATTTTGGCGGCGCTCTTCGCAGGTGTGTGGAGTGTACTGTTCGGTTTGCCATCGGCGCGCGTCAAGGGCTTTTACTTGATTATGACAACGATGGCGGCGCAGTTCATCACCGTAGATTTCGTGATCGCGCAGTACGTCAGTCGCATCGGCGGGCGCGGACATTACTTTTCACTACCGCCGGGGACCATCTCTGTCGGTCCGTGGGTCATTGACAGTGAATTGAGCACGTACTACCTGATGCTCATTCTGGTGATCGGTTCCATCCTCTTTATGGGGAACTTGCTGCGGACGCGCATCGGGCGCGCGTGGATTGCGATTCGAGACAACGACATCGCGGCAGAGGTGCTGGGCGTGAACATCGTGCGCTACAAGTTGCTGGCGTACTTTGTCGCGGGCGTCCTGGCAGGTCTCGCGGGCGCGTTCTGGATTACCTCATTGTACTTCGTGAGCCCCGAGCATTTCCAATGGAGCTGGTCGTTGTGGCTGGTCGGAGTGATTCTGATCGGCGGAGTGGGCAGCATCTACGGCGTCATCTACGGCGCGATGTTCATGACCCTGGTGCCCGAAGCCTTGAAGGCGCTCTTGTTTCTCCTGACCCAGTCCCCCGAACTGGTAGCCCTATTCCCCTTTATCCCGCAATTGTTGGACAAGTTCCTCTTCGTCAAAGAGGCAACCTTCGGTCTTGCCATTGTCTTGTTTCTGTTGTACGAACCCAAGGGGCTAGCGTATCGCTGGTGGCAGATCAAGAACTATATTCATCTGTGGCCGTTTTCGTACTAGTCAGTCAATCAGTCAATCAGTAATCANNGGAGGGGAGGTGATGCAAGGACTCACAGCGCTACAGGAATTTCAAATTTCAGACTTGGGATTTCAGATGGTTCGACTGCCCTGAGCCAAGTCGAAGGGGCACCACAAGTTTTCTCAATCTGAAATCTGAAATCTGACATCTGCAATCTGACATCTGTTGAAAGGGAGGAGAAACTATGAAGGTCAAGCATCTAGGGGTCGCGCTGCTCGCGGTCAGTCTGACGCTTGCCGTAGGCGCCTGTGCTCCAGCGCCGGCGGCGACTCCAACGCCGGCGGCTGCGGCGCCCGAAATCCGCATCGGCAGCCTGAATGATATGACCGGACCCACCTCAGACGTTGGTAAGGACTATGCACTAGCCATTGCCGAGGCAGTTCGCTGCGCGATCAACGACAAGGGCGGCATCAATGGCAAGCCGGTGCGCTTGTTCCAGTACGACTATGGCTACCGCGTCCCCGAGGCGGTCACCACCTACAAACGCTTTCGCGACTTTGACAAAGTGGTCGCGGTGCTGGGATGGGGGACAGGCGATACCTCGGCGCTGGCGCCCACCGTCCACAAGGATCAGTTGCCGTACATTTCGGCCTCCTATGCCGGGGAATTGACTGATCCCACCAAGACTGCCTACAACTTCTTTGCCGCATCCGACTATTCAACTAACGCGCGCGGTGCAATGACGGCATGGTTCGAACAAGTGTGGCAGAAAGATCCGCGCTTTGAGGCAGATCGCAAAGCGGGCAAGCCGCGCGTCGTGATGTTCTATTCGTTCCCCACGCCGTACTCCAGCGCGCCGATCAAGGCGCTCAAGGAGCAAGCCGCGCTGTTGGGCATTGAAGTCGGACCCGATCAAGACGTGGCGCTGACCGCGCTCGACACCAAGAGCCAGGTGTTAGCCGCCAAAGAATTCAAGCCGCATCTGGTCTGGCATGGTAACACCACGATGTCGGTGGCGACCGCGCTGAAGGATGCCAAAGCACTCGGCTTGGCTNNACATCGTCAACAACTGGGGCTATGACGAGAACTTGCCGAAACTCGCCGGCGATGCGGCAGAAGGCGCCATCGGCATCGCCGTCAACGCGTTCTTCGGCGAGAATGTGCCCGGGATGGATGAAGTCAAGGCGTGCGCGCAAAAGTACAACCCCGGCGTGCCACTCGAAAACCGATTGATCCGCACGGTGCAAGCCTGGGCCAACGTCCTTTTGACGAAGGAAGCTCTAAGCCGTGCCGACAAAGCCGGTCAACTCAATGGACCTGGCATCAAAGCCGCACTCGAAACCATCAAAGACCTCGACCTCGGCTTGGGCGTTCCGAAGTTGACCTACACGGCGGACGATCATCGTCCAGCCAGCGCCGCGCGCATCTACCGTATCAAGGGCGGCAAGTTCGAGTTGCTGGCGACCGTGGACTTGAAAGCCAAATGGCCCCATCTGTGGCCCAAGTGGAAAGGCTACTAGTCAGATTTCAGATTTGAGATTGCAGATTTCAGATTTTCAATCCTGAATCTGAAATCATAAATCTGAAACTTGTCCTGAGCGTAGCCGAAGGATCTGAAATCACACGAGGTGGACGTGGTTGACGCAGGCAATAGCAGTGTCCTCAAACTGAACAACATCGAGGTGATGTACCACGAAGTCATCTTGGTGTTGAAGGGCGTTTCCCTGCAAGTGCCCGCTGGTGGAATCATCGCGCTCCTCGGCGCGAATGGCGCGGGCAAGAGCACTACCCTCAAGGCGATCTCCGGGCTGCTCCGTCACGAAGATGGCGCAGTCACCGACGGCAGCATCCAGTTCATGGGCGAACGGATTGACCGCGAGTCGGCGGAAGAGATCGCCAGAATGGGCGTCATCCAGGTGATCGAAGGGCGGCACGTCTTCGAGCATCTCTCCGTCGAGGAGAACTTGCGCGTCGGCGCGCATCTGCGCGGCGGCGATGGCGCAATGATGCGGAGTGGCTTGGAGATGGTGTATCACTACTTTCCGCGCTTGAAGGAGATTCGCACCCGGACGGCGGGCTTTTGCAGCGGCGGCGAGCAGCAGATGATGGTGATCGGTCGCGCCTTGATGACGCGTCCCAAACTGATGCTACTCGACGAACCATCGCTCGGACTGGCGCCCTTGCTCATCAAAGAGATTTTCACGATCATCACCCGGCTCAATCAAGAGGAGCGCTTGCCCATTCTGCTCGTGGAGCAGAATGTGAAACTCGCGCTGACCGCCGCGTCCTACGCGTACGTGCTTGAAACCGGGCGGGTGGTGATGGATGGCACTGCCGACAGCCTGCGCGACAATCCCGACATCAAAGAGTTCTACCTCGGCTTGACCGACTTGGGCACGCGCAAATCGTTCCGCGCGATCAAGCACTACAAACGTCGCAAGCGATGGCTCACATAGAGTGACAAGTGTCGAGTGACAAGTGACGAGAATCTTGTCACACGTCACACGTCACAC
>DHFK01000037.1 GCA_002400365.1 Anaerolineales bacterium UBA4826
CGAGAATTCCATGCCCTCGGGAGCATGCACGAGAGCAGAAACCTGCTATCCTTCAACGGCGCGCGATGATCGAGCAAGCAGACCGCGCCAGGGCGCGCACTCCTCTGCCAACGCGCCAGAGATAAACGAGCGGCAACCACCGCATGTCGCCGATCTGGTAGCGGACGCGCATGTACGCCGCGCTCGGAAACAGATAGCGCAGGCCAAAACGCCATTTCGATCTCAGCCCCGGCAAGTACAGCCAGTCCAGCAGTACGCGCGCGTCTGGACGCTCGGCAGTCGCTATCGAGAAGAAGATGCGCTCGCCGAAAGATGGCGCGAGTTCACCCAACTCTCTCGCCGCCGTCTCGGGCGGAGCAACCCCCCAGGTCGCGCGCACCTGCGCGAGTGCGACCTGGACGGCGCGCCCCAGCCCGAACGCCCGGACCGCCGCCAGCGTCTCAGCCCAATCGAGTGGCGCGCGCGCCAACAACAGTGCCAGGTCGTAGGACCACAGCAGCCGCGCGCTGCCGTGCTGCAAGGTGAAATGCGAACACAGGTGCAACAGTTGCGCGGCGGGCGAAAAAATCCGCATCGCCCGATCATGCGCGCGGATTTCCTGCGTGCGTTCCCAGAACCATGCGATCGGGATACGCTCGCGATAGTATGCCGCCGGGAACACGTGCCAGTGCAAATCTATTTGCGCGGGACGCTTGCCGCGCCGGATGAAACACGCCTCGTTCGCGAACGCGAATTGAAAATCGTTCGCCAATTCCGGCGTGGGCGCGAACCCTTGCGCTTGCAACAAGGCGCCGGCGCGCCGCGCCTGCGCGCGCGGAATCAACACGTCGAGATCGCCCAGGGGTCGCAACGCCGCGTCCGGGTACAGCGGCGCCAGCGCGCTGCCTTTGAGCGCGAGCAACGGAATCCCGTCCGCCGCGAAATCGGCTTGCACGCGCGCCAAGACCTGGCGCGCCAGGTCACTCGCCACATGCGTTTTCAGGTAGGCAAAGCGCAACGACTCGCGGACGGTGGGAGGCAGTTCACTGCCCGCGCCATTCTGCTGCAGCGCGGCGTAGACGAGCGGCGCCAAGCCGTGCCATTGCGCGGTCTGCGCGAGGCGCTCCCAAGCGGAAGTAGGAATGAGGGGCGCGCGAACGGCGTTTCCATCGGGCGGAAACGCGCTGCGAATCAATTGCGTCAGCGCGCGTTCTGCGGGATTTAGCGCAGCAACGTCCAAGTGTCGCTGGGCAGACTGAGGTCTTCGATCCATTTACCGTCTCTGCCTCTGATCACGACGATGCGCCACTGATACCTGCCGGCGGGCAAGTCTGCCGCCATGACCCAGCGACCTTCTTTGCTCCAGCCGATGCCGTGCGGTTTTTCGCCTTCGGTCCAAACCTGGACGTCGTACCATTCGTCGGCTGACAGATCACCCACCGGTTCCCAGCGCAACTCCACCTGGGTCCGCCCGACGGTCGCGCCGTCGGCGGGGCTGAGCAGGCGCGGGGCGCGATAACGCGTCGGGGTGGCGGTTAGAGTCGCGCGCGCCGGCGTGAGGGAAGGCGCGAGCGTCGGTTCGACGGTAGGCGATCGAAATAGAGTTGGCGTCAGGGTCGGTGCAACAGTGGGAGACCGCAGGGGCGTGTGCGTCGGTTGCGGCGTCGGCAGAATGATTGGCGCCAAGGTCGGCGTGAGAAGCAGCACCGGGGTCGGGGTCCGCGTGGGGCGCGCGGTGGGCGTGGGGCGCGCGACCGGTTGCAATTGGAAAAGCCCCGCGTACTCGCCCGCGACCAATGCCAGGATCGCGAGCAGGAGAAAGAGCGCCGCGCCGATCCCAATCCACAAACCCAGCGGACGCTGAATGGGTTCTGCCAGAGCCGGCGTCTCAGGCGGCGCAAGGACCCGCGGGGCGCTTTCTGGCGACGGCGCAAAGTGGGGACAGGTTTCGTAGCGCGCGCTGAGACAATACTGCTCTTGGTGTGAAGGTGTGAGAGGTTGGGGGGCGCGCGGAGAATAACAGATGTTTGCTTCGGATGGATACCCGTACCGCGTGACGCGATCGATTTCCGAGCCGAGCCATGGACAAAAGTGGGATGTAAGGGGACCAGAGGGCATTACAGCATCCTAGCGCGCCACCAACAAACCGATCAAGATCGAGAAGACCACCACGACAATCAACGCGCTCAACATGTAGAGCCGCGTCTTTTGGCTGCTGGGGAACATCGTATGCCCCAAACGCCTGTACCAACGCCGATGACGACGATGGCGCGCGTGGGAGGCTTGGGTGGGCGCTCTGACTCCCGGCGATTGAGCAGGTTCCATCCGCCGTTCCCTCCTCAAAACGTAGGACAGCTTTGGAAATCTGCCCTACGTCAAATGCTCCGGATAATTCACTGGCTCTGACCCTCCGATTCCGCAATAGTGTTAGAGGACCAAAGCCAGGGAGGTCAAACCTGCGCTCGTTCAGCATTGCCCGGATCTAATTACTGTCGGCGACCGGACTGTTCTGCGCCGGCGACGTTGGCTTGCTGCCGGCAGAGCGTCGCCTTTTCTGTCCGGTGGCAGAATCATAATAGTAATAGTAGTAATAATAGCCGTAGCCGCGTCCGCCCCGGGATATCTTGTTGAGCGCGACGCCCAGGAACCGCGCGCCCACCTGCGTCAAGTGCGTGACCGCGCGTTGCGCGGCGCCGCGCCGCGTTTCGCCTGCGCCGACGACCAGAATCACCCCGTCCGCTTGCGGCGCCAGCACGGCAGGGTCGGTGACCGCCAGCACCGGCGGGCTATCAATGATCACGGCGTCGAATTGTTCTTTCAGCGCGGTAATCAGTCTCCGCATCCGCTGCGACCCCAGGAGTTCGGATGGGTTGGGCGGGATCGGACCGGTCGGCAAGAGAAAAAGATTCTCGATCTTGGTCTGCTGGAGCGATCCGTTCAGTTCGGCGCCATCCTGCAATAGCGCGTTGGTCAAGCCATAGTCGTTCGTCACTTCAAAAATCTGGTGCTGGCTGGGGCGGCGCATGTCGCCATCCACCAAGACCACCCGCAAGCCGCCCTGCGCCATCGCCGCCGCGAGATTCGCCGCCGTGGTGCTCTTGCCTTCAGTGGGATTCGCGCTCGTGACCAGGATCGCTTTGGTCGGCGTATCCACATTCGAGAACTGGACGTTGGTGCGGAGGGCGCGATAGGATTCCGCCATGGGCGAGCGCGGAGACGTTTGCACGAACAACCGATCCGGCGGATGGGGCACCGATGTGCGCATGATCGTGCCGAGCGTCGGCAAATGGAGCGCGTTGTCCGCATCATCCGGCGATCGGATGCTGTCGTCCAGGTATTCGATCAGGAACGCCACGCCAACCGCCAGCATCGCGCCGACGACGGCAGCCAGCAGCGTATTCATCAGAACATTGGGTCGCACCGGGCGTGTGGGCACTTCGGCTGGCTCAGCCACGATCACATTGTCAATAGATTTGGCTTCGGCGATGCGGATGTCTTCGTAACTCTTGAGCAGGTTGGAATAACTCGAGCGCGATTGCGCCAGACTCGTCTCCAGCCGCGTCACCTCCGCGCCGTTACCGGGCGCGCCGCGCGCTTTGTCCAATGCCGTCTGGGTCGTCGCGATGTCACTCTCCAGTTGTTTCAACTGCCGGAGCAGATTGTCTTTGGAACTGGCGTAGCGACTCGTCTGGTTTTCCTGATTCTGCGCGATAAAAGTCTTGGCGAGGGTATTCGCGATGCGCGCGGCCAATTCCGGGTTCTCGTTCTCGATCTGCAGCATGATCAAGGTCGTATCGCGCACCAGTTGAACCGTCTCCAGCCGACCCAACTGCTCTGCCGTCAGGGAGAGATTCAACTCGTCGACCACGCCTTCCAGGACCGGGCGCTTTTTCAAGAGTTCGCCGTACGTCTTGGCGAGTTGTTGGCTCGTGAGGATAGAAGTATAGTCGCTGATGGTGGGATTGGAGCCCTGGCTTACCATCAGCGTCGTGGAAGCCTGGTAGACCGGGGTCATCGTGCGGCTGACGATGAACGCCGTTCCGCCGGCGAGGAGTGTGCCGAGAACAATGAGCCACAACCATTTGAGCAGAATCGCGCCATACTGTCTTAGTTCCATGAGACCGCCTTACACTCCCCAGCAGAGTACACTGGGCTGAACGACAACGTCGTTAATTTCTGCATACATTCTATCATGTTTTGCGCGTTACGGCAAGCCAGGAGTCCAGGGTGTTTGCGCTTGATTGACAGA
>DHFK01000148.1 GCA_002400365.1 Anaerolineales bacterium UBA4826
CGAAAAGTGTACGGTAGTGAAATGCCACGCCCGCGAAGAACGCTTCGCAGCGCCGCAAATTCGAGAAGAACTTGGCGATGCGGCTGAAGGGTTTGAAGATGCTGTTCTTGCTTTCTAGCGCATTCGTCGTGGCGGGTGTGCCCTGTTCCACGCAGAGTTGCAAGAGCCGATTGATCGTGTCGCCGTGCTTGTTCAGAAAGCGTTGCAGCCGTCGGGCTAACGTCTGCACACTGGCGGTTTGGATGATGATGCTGGGGTCTTGCAATTGCGTGACTAACCCTTCTAACATCAAGACGCAGATGCTTTCATAGCCCGGCGAGAACGCGCGGAAGGCGATCGCCAAGAGTGGCTGCAGTCTTTTCCACAGCAGGCGGCGTTTGAGTTGCCGTTGATGCTGGCGTTCTTTCATGGGCAGACCCTTGGGCACGTCCAAGGTGACCTCACGCACCGCCTCGTCAAACAAGCGCAGGATTTGCCGGAGCAGATGCACTTTGTCCCGTAGATGGGTCAAAGTCAACCCGGCGCGCATCAGATATTCGTTGTATAGCACATCCAAATCGGTCAAGAAGTAGGTCGGATGAAAATGCTCTCCCACGACCGTGCGCAATTGCGCCGGAATATCTTTCGCTTTCTGACGGATGCACCGCACACTCCGAATCAAACCGTATTCACAAATCGCCACGCCCAAACTGTAAACGTGCTGACGCATCTTCGGAAACGTCTCGTCATACAGCAGGAAGTTCGCCACGGTCTGCCGACACTGGCTCAACCGGTTCAGCACACTCTGGGCGCGCTGCCCCACGCGATGGGTCAAGCGCTCGATGTAGCCCAACGAGACTTGGCGAGCATACACGAAGCCAACCAGGAGTTGCGTTTTGCGCACCGACAGTCTCAACTTGAAGCGACTCAAACCGATCAAACGAGCCGCTTGGTGCCACCACGCGCGACGCGCTTCCGCCTGGCGCACCCGTTCCGGCGAAACCACTTCGTAGCCACAGCTTTTACACCGACGGCGTTGGATGAGCACTTTTTGGATACCGAGCCAGCCCATGGTCAACATGAGCAGCCAGTTGAGCACTCGATACGTTCCATTCTTCCTGACCTTGCCACCACACTCCGGACAGACCGTGGAATCTTCCGCCGGACGGAGCGGAAGCGGGTGCACGGGCACGGTGAGTTTGGGTCCGGGTTTCTGGTTGGCCAGCACATGAGGCAATGCCGCATCCAACTTCTGCAGATCATAGCCCAAGGTGCTGGCTGGCACACCCGCGGCACGGGCGGCTTTTTCAACATTGATTTGCGCCAGTGCGATTCTGACCGATTGGACTTTTTCGTCGAGTGGGCGTATCCTGTTCGCCATCGGGCTGCCTCCTGGCGAAACTGTGATTGGGATACACCGTTTCTACCAGAGGTCGCCCGATTCTCAAAATTCAGTCCACAAATATCTTGGACATATCACAACCCAGGGAACCGTCCCCAGGTCTCGTTCGACGGTCGTATCGTCAAAGCAGCGGCAGCAAATCGTTGTGTTGTGGCGGTGCGCCGCCCAGCCGCGCGATATCTGTCGCGCGGTATCCCGCGCGTAACAAGGGTTCGATCACATCCGAACGCAGGTCAGGTGTGTAGGCGCGCAAAATCTTGCACGATGGCGCCGGCGCGATGCCAAATGTGCCGAGGCGCGCGGGAAGCAAAAGCGTTTGTCCTTGTCTTGCCGCGACCGACGATCTGCCGGATGCGATCTCCGCCGCGCCGCCGATGATCGAAACGATGTTGAACTTGTCACCTAGCGCAAGGTCCGGCGTCGGCGCGCGCACGTCGAGCAGTTCCAGCGCAAAGTACCGGCACGCGACCAGGTAATGCTGATCGAACTCTGCGTGATGGATCGTCAGCCGCGGAATCTTGTGCTCGGTCGCGCGCGCGAAATTCGCCACCTTCAGCGCTTGTTCGATGTGCAGAGCGCGTCCCTTGTCCCCGCGCCCCCAATCGTACAGCCGATACGTGACGTCCGAGTTTTCCTGAATCTCGGCGAGGACGATGCCCTTGCCGATCGCGTGCACCGTGCCGGCGGGAACGAACACAACATCGCCGCTCTGCACTGGCACCGTCGCGAGCAAATCTGGCAGCCGATTCCGGTCGAGGTACGCGGTCACGCGCGCCGCGTCCACGTTTTCCTTGAAGCCGTGAATGAGCGCCGCGCCCGGCTCGGCGCGCAGAATGTACCACGCCTCCGTCTTGCCCAAAGGATAATCCTCGAGCGCTCGCGCGGCGGCATCGTCAGGATGCACTTGCACCGACAGGTCATCCTGCGCGTCAATGAATTTGAAGAGAAGCGGAAAGTGCTGTTTGCCGCGCGCGTTGGCGCCAAGTATCGCCGCCGCATCGCGCGCGCTAAGATGACCGAGGGTTGTCCCGCGATGCGCGCCATTCTCGATCACGCACCCGTCCCACGCCTCCCACGTCTCGCCGATCCATTGCCCGGGCGCAAACGATTTGTCGAGCCACCGCTCCAGATTTCGCCCCCCCCAAATCTTTTCCTGCGCCACCGCGCGGAGCAAGAGCGGATAGTATTCCCCATTTGTCATTGGTTCATTCGTCATTTGTCATTGTTTCGTACTCTTCGCGCGTGATGAACTCGCCCTTGTCCATTTTTTGCTCGGTGATCTTGCGCTGCGCGTCAAAACGCAGTTCCGCGCGCATCAGCGTAAAGCATTTGCTGTCCATCATCTCTTTCGTCAGGATATAGCCGCCGCTTTCATAGTCCGCGCTCAACTCGTTCCGCAGATCCACGCGCACGGCGAGCGGCGCGCCGCAGCGCTTGCACTTGACGTACAGCCACAGCGCGTTGGGATCGCCGGCGGCTTGGGGAGCGAAAAGTGACTTGAGTGAATCAAACAAGCCCATGGAATACTCCGTAAAACGTAATGCGCAAAACGTAATTCCTAATTCGCAATTCGCAATTGAGGGACGATGAACAGGAACAAGCACGCGAGATCAAGCGCCAGCAGCGCGGCGTACAACAATGCCAAGACCACGCGCTCATGCTCGCGCGCGACGATCTCGCGCAAGCCGACGACGAGGAAAAGCGCAATCGAAATTAGCGCAGGGAAAAGATAGCGTCCTTGGAATTGCAGGAATTTGAAATTGTACCCGATATAGTCGGCGAAGGCGACGAGCATCAGCAGGTCTATCAATCCGACACACCGCCACTGTGTTCCAGTCAGCGCATCGCGCCGCGTCAGCATTTTCAGCCCGCGCAACGCGTGACCGAACACGGCTATGCCAGTGAGCGCGAATAGCATGACGTAGATGCGGTCGTTGACCAGCACGCCCATCCAGCCAAATTGCGCCCAGAACGATTTGAACGTGACGGCAAAGAAATCGAACACGCTGCGCGGCAAACCGTACCGCGCGATCATCTCTGCGGCCGTCGGCTGTCCGATCACGACGGCATCATGCCGCGCAATGCCGAGCGGGTCGGTGACGCCGTAGGTGAGCGCGCCGCGAACGAACATAGGCGATGCGATGAGGAGAGCAAGCGCGAAGGCATAGAGCGTAGGGCGGAGAGCGGAGAGCGGAGAGCGTGATAAGCCTGTCTTGAGCCCTTCGTCCCTCAGGGTAAACTCCGGCGAAGGATGATGCGTGATGCGTGATGCGCTCCCCTGCGCCCCTGCGCCCCTGCTCCCCCACGTTCGCGCAACCTCCGCTCCAATCAGCAAAACCGCGCCCGGCGCATACGCCGTCGTCTTCGTCAGCAGCGCCACGCCGAACAACAGGCCGCCGAGAATGGAGAATTGGAGATTAGAGATTCGAGNNTTGGACGCGCTTGATCGCTAACCACAGGATTAGCGCGACGACCAGTTCTGCCGCCAGATCGTTGCTGATGGATGCGCCGACTGCAATGTGTTGCGGGATCGCCGCCATCAAGCCAACCGTTGCGAGCGCGAGCAGATCCTCGCCGGGGAAAACCTCGCGCACGATGTTGAACGCGACGAGCAAGACGATGACGCCGAGCGCGACGGAGAACAAGCGCAGCGCGATGACTGTGGCGTCCAACCCCGCGCCGCGCGTCGCGAGATACACCGGCGTCGCGGCAAGATAGTACAGCGGCGGCTGGTACGACTCGTAGCGGATCGCGTCAGTCGGCATCGTCGGCGGGAATTTTGCCGCTTTGATTTGCTCGAGGTACGTTTGATCGTAGTCACCCTGTTGCAAAACGGGCAGAGCGCCCGTCTCCGCAATCGCGCGGATGTAGTTGAAATGCGCGGGCTCGTCCGGCGCCTGCCATTTGGGGGTGTAGATGGCGTAGAGGGTGGCGAGGAGAGCGTACGCGAGGAGGATGAGGGTGAGAGCTAGGCGGCACAAGGGGCTACTTGTCCTCGGCGGGCTGCGACCGCGCTGCCAGCGCGTTAACAAACGCGCTCACCTTGCCGCGCCATTCTTGGAACGTCTCGTCCACATGGTCTTTAGGATAGGTGCCTTGGTATTTGAATTGAACGTGCAGAAAACTGATATACTCGCGGAATTGCTTGTTAAACGGCGCGGGTAATTTCTTGGGCAACTCACTCCAACGCGTTTGCTCATCCATCGCCAAGAAGGTCATCGCGGCATAACGCGCGGCATCGAACAACCAATCAAAAGCCAGCATGATACGCGCGTCCCGATAATCTTCGTCGGTCTCTTGCTTGGCGCGCGCGAGGTCTTGTTCTGCCATTCGGATCCTCTTGCGCGCTTGTTCAAAAGTTGGAACAGGCATAGTTCTCATCGCCTCCTTGCGCGTCATGCCATTGCCATATAGCGTTTTGCCAAATGTCAAAATCGAAAGAGCGATGTCAGCCCCTATGCTCTCCCCTGGTTCTTTCGGCACAATGTCCACGTTCTTGGGATAGCCCTCCGCCGCGTCGAGATAGACTCCATAATCTTTTTTCGCGCGCGTCAAAACGAGCAAATCCACATCGCGCGCCAGGCGCGGCGCGTACACGCTCGACCCGAACTGAACGATTTCGATGATGTCGGGGTCGCTCGCGCGCAGCGCGCGGACGACGCGTTGGAGCGGGTCGCTGCGATGGGAGCGCTGGCGAGTCGCTTGGTATGCCGTCCGCGTTTCCTTCGCCACGCGTTTCTTTTGGCTCTTCCTCATGTTTCTATTCTACCTTCGATACGCGCAAAAATCAATTCACAGCAACGCCATCTGGCCGTTCTCGTCGCGCGGCGCGTCCGCGCGCCACGCGTCCAGCGCGCTGACGATGGCGTCCCACTCGACCGCGTCTGCATCAATCGCGCGCGCGCCGGAGCACAGCAAATCTTCCACTCCCGCGCCGCCGCCCTGCACCGCATAAACCAGCCGCGTCTGTCTCCGCGCGCGCTTGGCGGTATCGAGACTTCCACTATCAGGCGCGGCTTCGACGACGATGACGCCGCGCGCGAGTCCGCTGATCACGCGATCGCGCGTCATCAGCGTTTGTCCTTTCGGCGGCGCGTTGGGGGAAAACTCCGATAAGACCGCGCCGCGACCGTTCGCGATCCTGTCTGCCAATTCGATATTTCCCTGCGGGTGAATCACGCGGATGCCAGAGCCAAGCACCGCAAGCGTGCGCCCTGCGCCGCGCGAAGCGAGCGCGCCGAGGTGCGCGGCAGTATCGATCCCGCGCGCGAGCCCGCTCACCACCGTGAACCCGCGCGCCGCGAACCCGAACGCCAAATCTGCCGCGATGCGCTGTCCCCATTCGCTCGCTTCCCGTGTTCCGACAATTGCCACTGCGCGCGCGTCGTCTGCGCGCAGCGCGCCGCGCACGAAAAGTATCGGCGGCGCGTCCGGGATGCGCGCGAGGTTCGCCGGATACGCGTCGTCGTCCAGCGTCACGACCGCGATACCTTCTTCGCTCAGCGCGTAGAGTTCGTTCTCGACCGCGTCGAGGTCGCACCCGCGCAAGAGCGCGACGGTCTCTGCCGTCACGCGCGGAATCTCCAGCAACTCCGCCGCGTCCGCACTGAACACCGCGCGCGGCGAGCCGAATCGTTCGACCAGCGCGGCGAACGTGCGCGGTCCGATGCCGGTGGTTGTGGCAAGAGCAACGTAGTATATTTTGTCACTCATAGTTTGCTCATTGTAGAAGTTGGAGGTTGGAGATTGGAAGTTGGAAAAAGTGCCAATCCAATCTCCAATCTCCAATCTCCAATTTCTAATCCGCGTGAATCGTCTTCGTCACTGTCAGTACACAAACTTCAGCCGCGCCGGCGGCGAGCAGGACTCGCGTTGCCTCCGCGAGCGTCATGCCGGAATCGAAAAAATCGTCGAGCAGCATCACGCGCTTGCCGCGCACTGTGTTCACATCGGCGATGCCGAACGCGCCGCGGACGTTTGCCTCTTTCTGCGCGAGATTCGTCATTTCCTTTTGCAGGCGCGTGGCGCGCGTTTTGACGAGCGCGGTCTCGTTCACCGGAACGTCAATCGCTTTGCCCAGCGCCCGCGCGAGCAGCGGCACCGGATCGTACGGTCGCTCCTTTTTCGTCGATGGAATCGGAACGATCAAGTCCGCGCGCATCTCGGCGTGCGCGCGAACGAAATCGGCGAGACGCCCAGCGAGGTGATCGGCGACAACTTGCTCGCCGCCGTATTTGAAGCGATAAATCCATTCGCCCAGTTCGGTGCGGGCCCAGCGCGCGCCGGCGAATTTGCTGTTAAAGTCGAGCGCAAAGCCGGCGCGCCACGGACCGCGCAGCGGCTTGGGGCGCGACGAGGAAAGAAATCGCGTGATCGCATCGCCGGGCGTCGCTTCGGCTTCTTCGTCCATCGATTGCGGCGCGGGCAATCCTTTCTTCTCGCGGTCGATTGCCTCACGAACGCAGCGCAGTTCGCCGTACGAGATCGTCTCGGGCAAGAGCATTTTGACGGCAGTCAATCCGGGCTCATCGACTTTGCTCATCGCTCCGCGAATTTGCGCTTGAACGTCGCGCGGTATGACGGCATCGATATTCACCCGCCCTTGCGCGATGGACTGCGCGAGGTGTTCGTAGATCGTCCCCACCGTCAGATTGCGCGCCTGAGCGATTGCGACGGGCGACAAACCGCGTTCCAGGAGTTGCCGCGTAAACTCGACCGTGCCGAGTTTCTTTTCCGCGTGCGCGGCTTCGAGCGAGCGCGTGACCTGCGGGACATTCAGCGCGATTGCCGCGCGCGTCTTGAGCGCGTCCGCGCCAAGCGGCGTCAGCGTGACGACCGGGTATTCGCCGCCGATGACTTTGACGTAGCGCTTTTGAATCAACTCCAGCACGAGCGCGTCGAGCTGCTGCCGTTTGTAGTTGGCGAGTTTGCCGTAAAAGGGACTGCGCTCGAAGCGCACGATGTCGTGTGCGCGCGACCCCGCGAGGATTTTGCCGACGCCGGTGCGTCCTAGCCGTCCGTTGACCGCACCCACGCAGCCCAGAATCGTCAGCGCGACCGACTCGTTTTCTGTCACCGCGGCGCGCGTGGACGTTGCCGCCGCAATATGATTATCGCAGCAGTCGGGCGCATCGGCGGGTCCGTGGTCGCCGAAATAATCGAGGATGAAGCGCCGGCGGCACGCGTCTGTTTCCGCGTAACGGACCATCTGCGCGAGTTTGCGCCGCTTCAGTTGACGAAAGCGTTCAATCTCCGCCGCGCCGGCGGTCAAATCCAATCGCGCGAGATTCGCCACTCGCAAGATCATCGCGCCGCGCTCGTCGCCCAGCCGCTGCGCCGCGCCGGCGATTTCGAGTTGGCGCAGCGCGAGTTTGAGCCGCGTATCGTTCAAGCCGATCTCACGCTGGAGGTCGAGCGATGAAACGCGCGTCATTCCGCGCGGCAGCGCACGGTAGAGCGCGAGCGTCTGCTCGGGCGTCGGCGCGTCGTTTTCGATGAACCACTCTTGCAGCGCGCGGTCTTCGGGCGAATAGAGCAGCACGCCGCGCGCGGGGCATCCATCGCGTCCGGCGCGTCCCACTTCCTGATAGTACGCCTCCACCGTCGAGGGCAAACTGTAGTGAACCACCCAGCGAATACCCGGCTTGTCCACGCCCATTCCAAACGCGTTCGTCGCGACGATGACCGCAAGTTGATTCGACATGAACGCGTTCTGCGCGCGCGTCCGTTCCACGTCGTCGAGACCGGCGTGATAGAACGCCGCGGGAATATGCGCGACCTCATTGACGAACTCAGCGACCTCTTCCGCTTCGCGGCGCGTGCCGGTGTAGACAATGCCGCTGCTTTTATCGCACAGAAACGATTTCAACTCGCGCAACTTGTCCGCTTCACCCGGCGTGTAGCACACGCTGAGGCGGAGATTGGGACGATTGAAACCGGTGACGATGCGCTCCGCGCGGGCAAGACCGAGCTGCTTGACGATATCGTTCTGCACTTCCGGCGTCGCGGTCGCGGTCAGCGCCAAGACCGGCGGCTTGCCGATTTTCGGAATGAAATCGCGCAGGTGCATATAGTCGGGGCGGAAGTCGTGTCCCCACTGCGAGATGCAGTGCGCCTCGTCGACGGCGAGCAGCGCGACGCGCGTTCCGTTCAGCGCGCGAAGGAAATCTGCGTTGCGTAATCGCTCCGGCGCGACGTAAACGATCTTGTAATCGCCGCGCGCCAATCCGGTGAGTCGCTCGCGCTGTTCGTTGATCGGGAGCGTGCTGTTGACGAACGCGGCGCGTTTGTTCGTCGCGGTGAGCGCATCGACCTGGTCTTTCATCAGCGCGATCAGCGGGGAAATCACAACGGTCACGCCGTCGAGGATAAGCGCGGGGAGTTGATAGCAGAGTGATTTGCCGGAGCCGGTCGGCATCACGACCAGCGCGTCGCGCCGCGCCAGCGCGTGCTCAATCGCTTCACGCTGCCCGAGGCGAAAAGTGGGAAAGCCAAAGTGGTCGCACAGTGCCGCCGTAAGGTCGAGTTGCTCCATCGCACCGCCTTCAAGCCAGGATTGGGAGATTCAGCGTTTCCGCGCCGCGCGCTTGGCCGTTTTGCGTTCTCTCTTCAGCGCGGCGCGTCGTTCCATGCGCCACGCGCGCTCAAAGTCTTCAGCTGCGTGGGGTTCAGGGTGATATTCGTCAAAGACGCGCACCCATTTGCGAATGTAAGTCACATCAAGGGATTCGCCTCGCCGCGCGATGACGCCTTCTACATCGCGCACATCCTTGGGACGCCCCGCGACGCACTTGTGAATGATCAGGTCTTCGGCAGAGCAAACGCGTACGACCTTGCCGCGCGCGAGTTTGTAATTGACGGCACGCTGCAAGAATTCGTCTTGATACTCTGGCACTCCGAACGAAATGTCAATGCCGCGTCCGTTCGACGCCGAAATCAAGACAACGCGATCCCGCTTTGCACGGACGAACGGGTCAATCTCGTCACGCGAAGAGAACTCGGAGAGAACAAGGCGAACGAAACTCGCGCTCCCTTCTTCAAGCGGCGCAAGTATCTCAGCATCCACATCCACAGTAAAGCGCGGGATGCCCCACTGCTGAACGGCAAATCCACCGATGATCGCATAAGGAATTTTGTGGCGCGTGAGAAATTGGTGGATTTCCCATGCCGCTTCATACAAAGGAATCACCTGAAGGTGACCTCGATCATCGTCTTCTCATCCGCCGCACGATCTCCACGAAGGGACGTTGAGCGCGCACAGTTTCCGCGATTCGCAAGTGTTCCACCGCTTTCAGATCTCCACCAGCACGCGCGCCACCTTGTTCCCACGCCTGACACAACTCGATGAACCTCGCGCGCGCTGCTTCCGGTGTCAGCCGCGTTGCCAGCGCGCGTTCTTCGGCGTCGGTGAACCGGTTGACTCTCCCGTACCCGCGCAGCGTCTGCCGCACCAATCTCTTATTCACCTTATTCGCTTTTTCAGCGTCCTTCCGCGTTCGTCCGTGTCTCATACAACCATTCTATCGCGTTTCGCGCAAAAATCAATCTCTGAATCTCTCAATCCCTCAATCTCTACAAGAGACTCACCGGCTCCACGTCCACGCGCCAACCGAGCGGCAGCGCGATGTCTTGAACGAGTGTGTGCGGATTGGCGCCACGCACGAGAATCTGGTAGCGATACTGTCCGCGCACACGATGGAAAAACGCCGGCGCGGGTCCGATCAGATCGAGCGACGGCAAGCCGCGCTGCGCGATGCGAGTCTCCAAGGCGCGAAACATCCGCGCCGCTTCTTGCTGCGCCTGCCGCTCGTTCGAGTGCGCGTACAGCAGTCGAATCAAGTGGCTGAACGGCGGATAGTCCTGCTCGCGCCGGAACGCGATTTCGCGCTCGTAGAACGCGCGGTAATCGTGCGCCGCGGCGGCTTGGATCGCGTAATGCTCCGGGTTGTACGTCTGGACGATCACCTTGCCGCCGAGAATGCTGCGCCCCGCGCGTCCCGCGACTTGGGTGAGCAACTGGAAGGTGCGCTCGCCGGAGCGAAAATCGGGCAGGTTGAGCGCGGTGTCCGCGCTGATGACGCCGACGAGCGTGACGAGCGGCAAGTCCAATCCCTTGGCGATCATTTGCGTACCGATCAAGACGTCGGCTTGGTGCTCCACGAATTTTTCGAGGATCGCTTCGTGCGATTCCTTGCCACGCGTCACATCGAAATCCCAACGCAGCGTGCGCACCTTGGGAAACAGCGTTTGAACTTCCGCCTCGACTTTTTCCGTGCCGACGCCAAAGTAGCGAATGCGCGCGCTGCCGCACTGCGGGCATTGCGTCGGCACGCGGTCGCGGCGATTGCAATGATGGCAGACGAGTTGATCGCCGGTTCCGTGATACGTCATCGGATTGTCGCAGCGCTTGCACTGGAACACTTTACCGCAATCGCGGCACAGGATGAACGTCGCCGTGCCGCGCCGATTGAGGAACAGGATCACCTGCTCGCGCGCGGCGAGCACGCGCGCCATCGCGCGTTGCAGCGCGCGCGAAAACATCGCGCGGTTGCCGGCTTTCAGTTCCGCGCGCAAGTCTACGATCTCGACCGGCGGTAACTCGAGGTACCGCGCCTCGGGGTAATCTGATCCGACTTGGTGGACGACCGCATTCAAAATTCCAGATTCAAAATTCGATCCTTTGCCCGCAACCTGCTTTTGAATTTCGAGTTTTGAATTTTGAATTACCTGGATGTGTCCCATGATGCGTTTCGGTAGTTCGAGCAACCTGAACTCGCCGCGCGTCGCGCGATAATACGTCTCGACATCCGGCGTCGCATCGCCCAGGATCACGGTCGCGCCGACGCGCCGCGCCAATTCCAGCGCGACCGCGCGCGCGTGATAGTGCGGATACTCCGCCTGCTTGTACGATGGATCGTGCTCCTCGTCCATCGCGATCAAAGCCAGGTTCGGCAGCGGCGCAAAGAGCGCGGACCGCGCGCCGATCACGACATCTACCAAACCATCGCGGCAGCGCCGCCACGTGTCATAGCGCTCACCATCCGCAAGCCGCGAATGTAGCACGGCGATGCGCTTGAACCGCGCGCCGAAACGTCGAAGCGTCTGCGGCGTCAGCGAAATTTCTGGAACGAGGACGATGCCTTGCTTGCCCTGCGCGATGATTTCCGCGAGCGCGCGCATGTAGATTTCCGTTTTGCCGGAGCCGGTGACGCCGTGGAGCAGAAACGCGTGGCGTGCGGAGTATTGCGTATTGCGTATTGCGTGTTCCGCCTGGAATTCTAAATTCGAAATTCCAGATTCAAAATTCTCATGCGCTTGAATTTCGAATTTGGAATTTTGAATTTCGGACTTTATCTCCTCCCACACCCTCTCCTGCTCCGGCGTGAGTTTCGGCGGCTCGACGATGTCGAACGCGCGCCCGGCAAGCGAGTCGCGCCACACCTCTTCTTCCTCGAGCGCGATGATACCCGCATCTTCGAGTTTATGCAGCAGCGGCATATCGCAGTCCACCGCCGCGTAGAGCGCGCTGATCCAGACCGGCTTGCCTTCGGCGCGGAGAAAATCCGCAACCGTTTTGGCTTTGGTCTGCGTCTTGGGATGCAACTGGGCAATCGGTTCTGCAGAAACCAAGCGGATGGCTTTCACGCGCTTTGGTTTTGCGCGCGGCGGCGCGACGCGCGTCCGCTTGACGAGGATCCCGCGCTGCGCCAGTGGGTCAACCGCAGAGCGTAGGTCGCGCGGAAGTTGGTTGAGCCGGGCGTTGCCCTCGCGCGTGATGAGTTCGACGAGCGCGGCTTGCTTCGGCGTGAGGTTCGCGCGCGGAACATCGGGCGCGAGCGAAAGCAGGATTTCGGTGGGCTGCTCGATGCCCGGGGGCAGCATCAAACTCAGCGCATCGTAGAGCGAGCAAAGGTACGTGCGCGCGATCCAATGTGCGAGGTCAATTTGCGCGGCAGAGAGGAGCGGACGCGCGTCGGCGATTTCGTCAATATCTTTAGTTTGCTCGACCGGCGAGGTATCGCTGAACGCGATGACGACGCCTTGCAGCCGCCGCGCGCCAAAGGGGACCCACACCAATTGCCCGAGCGCGATGCTATCCGCGAGATGTTCGGGGATCGAGTAGGTGAACGCGCGCTCGCGCAGGGACTGGGCAGGCGTGATTTCTTCCGCGCCGGGTTTACCGACGGCGAGCGGTGTGTTGACGACAACTTGGACGTATCGCATTCTCCCGGCTCACATCATACTCATTTCATCGCTTTTCCGCAATCGCGATTCTATTGGCTTTTGTTCTCAAATTCGGCACTCCCCCGTGGCGACGACGCGATGCTACTCGCCGACCACGGCGGTTGCGACCCGGGCGTCGAGAAGGCGCACCATCTCGATAACGCCGATCGGCGGCGGGGTTCCCTCCGAATAAAATCCATAGACCACTGCGGCGACTGTTCCCCGGCGCACGATCGCAATATCTACCCGCAAGTTGATGGTCGTCGTGGCTCCAATGGATGCGCCAAGCGCTCTGCCTTTGAATTCATCTGTTCCTTGCAGGGGCTGGCACGATTTGATCGTCAACCCAGGTGAATTGCTTAATGCTTGGCAGAAAGGTTCGTGTTTGGAGACCTGGAGGTCGAACCAGGCTGTTTCTGGCGTGCTGAGTGGGTAAACCAGCAACAGGGCTATCAACTCGTAACTGCGCGGATCGCTGTACAAAAAGACCGCGAAATTTCGCGCTCGCCCCGTTCCAAAACTTCCGGCGAGCGCGCTTGCCGTCGCGCCCATTTGTTGCGCCTCGGCGGGCGACAGCGCCCGAAAACCGGCTGGCAAGTCTTTCAGCGTTATCGTCGCCNNGTAGGCGTGGCGGTGGGCGAGAGAGTGGGCGTGTTGGTTGGAGTCGGCGCGTGCGTTGGGGTCGAGGTCGTCGTTGCGGTCGGCGGCACGCTCGTCGCCGTCGGTGAAATTGGCGCAGCCGATGGTAGAACCGCGGCGGCGGTCGGCGGAATGAGCGTAGATGTGACTGTCGGCAGAGTAGTTGCCGGGGCAGGACTGCACGCGACGGTGGCGCACATCACTAAAGACCAAAAGGCGAGTTTGGACATTGCTCCTCCATGCTCGCGCGAGAATCAAGTTTGGTCAGAAGAAGTACTCACCTTGACTTTATGCTTTTGTACACGCCCACCGCCATATATCCCACCGTGTATTGTCCCGGCGCGCGGATGCCGGTCACGTCGCCGGAATTGGTGCGCTGCAGCACGCGCGCGCGATCTGCGCCGAGGGCTTGCGCCGCGAGCAGCGCGGTTACGATCGACGCATCGCCGCAGGCGCGACATTCGCCGCTTTCTGACATGTAACGCACGAGTCCGGGAATGTCGAACGCGGCGACCAACTCTTCGGTGCGCGCGTCGAATTTCTTGACGGCGGCATAATCGGGTAGATGGGAGAGATCGGACGAGGCGACGAAGAGCACGCGCTGATCCCGCGCGCGGTCTGCCAGCGCGGCGGCAAGTTGCTCGGTCGGCTTGAGCGCGCTCTCGCCGACGAGGTAAAAGGGCAGCGACAGCATGAGTGGCACCAGTTTGAAATCGCCGAGCATGCGCTGCAAAAAGGGCAGTTGAATTTCGAGCGAGTGTTCGCGGTCGCGTTCGACGCGCGTGATGCGAATGGTCGCCGCCAGCGCGGCGATGAACGCCTGATCGAGTTCGATTTCGCCGAGGGGCGTGGCGTAGTATTTCTTCGCGCTGATCGCGCACGCGCCGAAATCGTCATAATGACTGGGACCCAGCAGAACCACCGTGTCGAACTTGCGCTGCTCGAGTTGACGATACGCGTACGCGGCGGTCTGCCCGGAATACGGATAACCGGCGTGCGGAGAAATCAAAGCGATGAGTGCGTCATCGGTCGGAAAATACTCCGCGTGCGCGAGGTAATCGTCAAGCGTCTTTTGCAATTCGCCCGGCGCGCCGGGATACCACGTGCCGGCAATCGGCGAAGGTCGTACGAGACGCTGATCAATCGTGTGTGTCTTCATCGCGTCACCTCCCTTGATGTCGCGACGACGCCCGATTATTTCTTGAATCGGTACGTGATGCGTCCGCGCGTTAAATCGTACGGCGAGAGTTCCACCGTGACACGATCGCCCAGCAAGATCCGGATGTAATACATCCGCATCTTGCCGGAGATGTGCGCGAGGACGCTGTGTCCGCTGTCGAGTTGCACGCGGAACATGGCGTTGGGGAGCGCTTCGGTGACGGTCCCCTCCGCCTCGATCACATCTTTCTTCTTTTTCTCTTCGCGCTCTTGCATTTGTCTGGGCATAAAACCTCCTGCCTCACCCCCATCCCCCTGAGGGGGTTAGGGGCGAGGTTTCTTCCGTGGCGTTTCTTCCGCGTCGAAATCCTTGACCTCTGCTACGCGCATCAGCACGACGCGCGATTTGCCGCCGCCTTCATCAGCGCCGACAATGCCGTGCTCTTCCAATTGATCCATCAACCGCGCCGCGCGCGGATAGCCGATGCCAAGTTTGCGCTGCAAAAATGAAATCGAGGTACGGTCGAACTGCCGAACCAACTCGGTCGCCTTTTCGATCAGGTCGTCGTCGCTGCCTTCTTTCGCGTCGCTGATGTTCTTCCACGGCGGTTCCTGCGCGATGTCGCGCAGGTCGGTGATCGCCTTCTCGCGCCAGAAATGGACGAGCCGCGTCAGTTCGTCATCGGACACGAAACAGCCCTGCAAACGGAACAGTTTGGACGAATCGCTCGCCATGTAGAGCATGTCGCCGCGCCCGAGCAGTTTCTCCGCGCCCGGCGTATCGAGCACGACGCGCGAGTCCACGCTGCTCGTGACCGCGAACGAAATGCGCGACGGAAAGTTCGCCTTGATAAGACCGGTGACGACATCCACCGACGGGCGCTGCGTGGCGATGACCAGGTGGATGCCGGTCGCGCGCGCCATTTGCGCGAGACGCGTCAAGAGTTTTTCGGTGTCCTCTGGCGCGGCGAGCATCAGGTCCGCCAGTTCGTCAATCAACGCGACGACGTACGGCATCGTGTCGCCGCCGGTCTTGTTCATCTTGTCGTTGAACGCGTCAATGTTGCGCACGCGTTCCTTGGCGAACAGCGTAAAGCGATTGTCCATCTCGCGCGTGAGCCAGCGTAGGCACGGCACCACTTCGTCCATGTTGACGACGACGGGCCCAAGCAGATGGGGAATGCCGTTAAAGTTCACCAACTCGACGCGTTTGGGGTCCACCATAATCACCCGCAAATCGTCCGGCGAGTTGTCGAAGAGCAGGCAGGCGATGATCGCGTTGATGCAAACGGATTTGCCGGAGCCGGTCGCGCCCGCGATCAACAGGTGTGGCATCGCGCCCAAATCAGCCGTGATCCCCGCGCCGGACACATCGCGCCCCAGCGCGATCTTCAAAGGCAAGCGTTTCTTCTTGAACGCGTCGCTTTCCATCACGCCGCGCAGCGAGACGACCGAGATCGAGTGATTCGGCACCTCGATGCCGACGATCGGACGCCCGGGCACCGGCGTTTCGATCCGAATCGGCGCGGCGGCGAGCGCAAGTTCCAAATCGTGCTGCAGCGCGGCGATGCGATTCACGGAGACTTTGCGTTGGCGCACGACCCCGTCGCTGCCCCGGCGCTCGACGAAACCCGGCTCCAAGCCGAACTGCGTGATCGTCGGACCGGTGTTGATTTCGATGATCTTGGCGGGGATGCCGAAATTCGACAGCGTCTCGACAATCAAATCGGCTTTGCGTTTGGCGTCGGTCTCGCCGTACCGGGATACGTTCTCCGTGTCGAGCAATTCAAGCGACGGCAGCGGCGGCGCGCGTCGACGCGGGCGCGTGCGCGGCGTGAGCAGCGCTGGCGACGCGGTCTTCATCGGCGGCTTGGCGCCGAACGTCGGGCGCGCGGCGGGCGCCGGCGCGGGGGTTGGCTTGGGCGGCGCAGTTGGAGCCGGCGCGCGCGTCGGCGCGGGTTTCGCTTTGGGCACAGTCGCACTCTCCGCGCCGGGACTTGCGGGCATCTTGGTCTGCTCCGCGCGCGCGGCGAGCGTATCACTCCAGCGGCGCAAATGCTGCGCGCTCAAGCCCGCGATGCCAGGCAGCGTAATCAAGCCGAAGAATCCCAGGACAAGTCCCGCGCCGATGCGGCCGATGGTTTGGGAGGCGACGTAACTAATCGTATAGCCGATGAACCCGCCGCCCTGACCGTCTTGCGCGAATTTGGCGGCGTCCGCCGGCGACGTAATCAGGTGGACCAACGCGAGCGCGGCGGCAAAGAAAACTTCTGCCGCGAAGATACGCCCCCAGGCAACTGGCGCGTCGGCGTTTTCGCCGCGGCGCAACAAGAACGCGCCCACGCCAAAAGCGACGAGCGGCAGCGCGAACGCGCCCCAGCCAAAGAGCGCCTGCAACGTCTTGGCCCACACGTCGCCGACCGTGCCGCGGGTCATGCCCAATAGCGTGGCGAGGGTCAGCGCGCCGAGCAAAAACAAAATGACGCCGGCAATTTCGCGCACGCGCGCCGGTGGAACGTTCATCCTCAAACGAGAAAAGAGATGGGGCTGCGTTTTCTGTTCTTTTGATTCTCTAGTTTTTCTCTGCGCCATTGCTGTCTAAAGGATAAGGGATGAAGGATGAATCGTCATAGCGANNAGACTTTCCCAATACGCGTCATCAATGGGCGGCGGAGGTGGCACGACGCTGCGAATCTCGGCGCGTTCGCTGCGCGCAGGATCAGAGCCATTGCCGCTCGCGTTGGGCTGACGCAAACTCAGCCGCATCCGCTGCTGACCCGGCTCGATCTCCATCACGCGCACTTGGACCGTTTGACCTTCCTGCAAAAGGTCGCGCGGGTGCGCAAGATCGCCGCCCGCTAATTCGGAAATGTGCAGCAACCCCTCGACGCCGTCCGCCACGCGCACGAACGCGCCGAACGCGACCACGCTCGTTACGATTCCGCTGAGCCAGTCGCCTGGGCGCACCTTGGACGCGAGTTCTGCCCATGGGTTCGGCTTGAGCCGCTTGAGACTGCACGCGATCCGCTTTTGCTCGCGGTTGACGTCCATCACGTACACCTCGACCGCTTGCCCCGGCGTCAAGATATCGCGCGGGTGCGCCACGTACTGCCACGCCAATTCCGAGACGTGGATGAGTCCTTCGACGCCGCCGAGGTCAATGAACGCGCCAAAGTTGGTGACGTTGCGGACAACGCCGCGGCGCGTTTCGTTCGGTTGGATCGCCGCGAGCAACTGCTCCGCGCGCGCCGCCGGCGGATTGGCGACGCGTTCGGATAGGATCAGCCGATTGCGCGCGCGATCGAACTCGATAACTTTGAGGCGCAGCGTGGTATCGGTATAGCGCGCGAGCGCTTGCGCGCGCTCCTCGTCCGATACCTTGCGCGGGAACGCGCTCAGTTGCGAGGAGGGCACAAAGCCGCGCACATCGCCCAAGTCCACCAACAATCCGCCGCGATTATGTCCGACCACGCGGAGTTCGAGCGTTTCGCCTTGCGCGTAACTCTGCTCCGCGCGCGCCCACCCCGTCGAGGACGGCGGCGGGGGCTCGGCGGATTTTGCCACCGGCGTCGCCGCCGCGTTCTCCGCTGGCGGCGCGGCGAACACCGTGCGCCAGTACCCATCGTCAGGATTTTCTTCCCAGGGTTTGATTTCAGTCATCGAGGACGCTCCTTCCACCCAAAAACAAAAATCGGTCCTTCCGCCTTCGCGGGCCTGTCACCCGCGCGAGGGGAACAACCGATCTCCAACCATCAACTAATACACCAATGACGACGACACACCCGCGCGGCTCTCAACGAATCCAACGGCATTATAAGCGGAATGGCGCGGATTTGTCAAACGGCAACTCGGCACGCAACTCGGCGGCTTGTCTTCCCTGCTGGGCTGTGCTATAATGGCGTTGTTGGAGGACAAACCGATGCGGCGTATCTCATTGACTCTATTACTTTTGGCACTCGCCGTCGTTGCTGCAGGGTGTGATATATTTTCGTCGGAGCAACCAACGGACCAATCTCAGCCGCCCGCACAGCCAGCGGCACCGGTCACCGGCGGACAATCCACCGTGTTGCCGCCGGCGGGAGCATGTCAATCGCGCCTCTGGGGCAAACTTGTATTTGCCAGCGGGCAGCCCAAACCGAACACCCAGGTGGATATTGTCAGCAGCACCTTTAGAGCCAAGACGACGGCGGACGCGAACGGTCTCTATGGCTTTGCCGGTTTGTGCGCCGGCGAGTATTCTATTTCTGTTACGCCGCCCGGCGGGCAGCCGCAGCCGGCGCCCAACAAAGTCGCGCTGGACGGCTCCAAGCAGGTCAAGGTGGATTTGCAGGTCAAGTAACGAGGAGCACCAGGTACTTTATCGGCAAATCTGTGGCTTTGCCCGCAAAACGGGGGACGAGAGTACTATTGCATCGCCAGTTCTTATGTGGTATGATGTGTGTGCGCTAGTCACAAGAAAGACCCAACGATTCTACGCGCAATGCACCATCTTGGACGAGCGGATGCGATGAAACCTGATCGAGATCACCGCCCTTTTGTTGCTGTGATGTGGACGCCCAGTGATCAGGCGGAGCGAATGGCGTAACCGACCGAAAGTACGTTTGGTCGGTTTTTCTTTTTCCCGGGGGGAAGAGCATCAAGGAGCGTTTACTATGATGAATCATACGATTCGATCAGTGGACCTACTCCGACGATTAGGCATCGTCGGCGTTTTCGCGTTTATCGCTGTTCTCGGCGGATGGGCTCCGACGCAGGCGAACGCTCGCGATGATCGCCTTCCCAGCACAAATTCCCCTCAAGCGATAACTCCGCCGCACATCGAGACAGGCAAGGATGCGACCGCGCTGCAGCAATGCCAGACTGCCCAGGTACGCTTGTTCGTCAAAGGCGCGGGCGATCCGTACGTCCAACACTTGCCGCTCGACGTGATGTTGACCATTGACCGTTCGAGCACGATGTATCAGTTCGGCGCCAACCCCATCAACAGCGCCAAAGCGGCGGCGAAACTGTTGGTGGATCAACTCGATCCAACCCGCGATCGCGTGGGCTTGGTTTCCTTCGCGCCGGTCCCCACCCTGAACGTGGGGCTGACCAGCGACTTGGCCAGCGTCAAGATCGCGATTGACGGCTTGACGATGGACGTCGGCACGAATCTCGGCGGCGGCGTCAAGACCGCGCAAGCCGAAATCGCCACACACGGACGACCGAACGCGGTCAAAGTCATGGTGGTGCTGACGGACGGCGTCGCTCATCAATCCAGTACTGGCGGATCGTGTGAGCCGTTCCCGACGACTCCGACCGCATGCACGCAAGATGCGATTGACCAGGCGGCTATCGCCAAAGCGGCAGGCACGATCATTTTCACGATTGGATTGAACCTGGACGGCATGAACCAAGAACAACCGGGCGCCGGCACGTTAGCGCGCCAGGTCTTGAAGACCATGGCGTCAGGTCCCGGTTTCTATTACGAATCGCCAACCCCCAATCAGTTGAACGGAATCTTTAGCGCGATCGGCACTCAAATCACGACCATCGCCGGCAGCAACGTCGTCGTCACCGATATTCTGCCGTCGAGCGTGCATTACATTGACGGTTCGGCGGTGCCAGCGCCAACCAGCGTCAACGGGCAGACGTTGACCTGGAACCTGGGCATCCTTTCGATCAACGACACGCGTACGATCATGTTCAATGTGTACCTGAACCCGGCGACGCCGAACCAGTTGGTGGACGTGTACCCTGACTCGCGTGTTACCTATACAAACTACCTGGGCAAGCCGGCTTCGGTACCTTTCCCAGAGACACATATCTCGTCAGTAACGCTGTGTCCAACGGCGACGCCCACCCAGACCAAGACCCCGCTGCCGCCGACGCGTACGCCGACCAGCACGCCAACCAATACGCCCCTACCGCCGACGGCGACGCCGACGAACACACCCGTCCCACCGACCGCGACACCGACGCATACATCGGTCCCGCGGGGTTGCATTGTCGGAACCAAGACCGATAACAATGGCGTGTTGCTGAGCGGTTGGCAAATCTTTCTCGGTTGGGTTGAGAACGGCCAAGCGCGAAACCAGATCGCCTATACCGACAGCAACGGCGCCTATCGCTTTGACAATTTGACGCCGGGGTTGTCGTATCAGGTGAGCGAGAATACGCAGGGGTGGACGCCGCTCTTGCCCTCGTCGCAGAATATCCCGGTGTTGCAATCCGGTCCGGCGTGCGCGACCGTACCGTTCCAGAATCAGCCGCCCAGCACCGCAACCCCGACGCCGACCAACACGCCAGCCGTGCCCACCAATACGCCGACGAACACACCCGTCCCACCGACCGCGACGCCGACGAACACGCCGATTCCGCCGGGCTGCATCCTCGGCACGAAGACGGATCACAATGGTACGCCGTTGAGCGGTTGGCAAATCTTTCTCGGTTGGGTCGAGAATGGCCAAGCGCGGTACAGGACCATTTATACCGATCGGTCGGGCGTTTATCGCTTTGACAGTCTGACGCCGGGCTTGTCGTATCAAGTGAGCGAAAATACGCAAGGGTGGACGCCGCTCTTGCCCTCGTCGCAGAATGTCCCGATGCTGCAACCCGGTCCGGCGTGCGCGTTCGTGCCATTCCAAAATCAGCCGCCCAGCACCGTGACCCCGACGCCGACCAACACGCCGGTTCCGCCGACGGCGACGCCAACGCGGACCCAAACGCCGGCGCAAGCGCCGACGATCGTCTCGCCTACCCCGACCAACACGCCGACGTCGCTCGGCTGTCTGTCAGGGACGATCCGCGACCTCAACGGCTCCTTCTTGCCGGGTTGGACCCTTAATCTGACTTGGACGGATCCGGTATTGGGTCCGCAGCAGATGACGACGGTGACGGATGCGCATGGATCGTTCCAGTTTACCAACTTGAAAGTCGGTTTGACCTACACGATTACCGAAGTGCTGCAAAGAGGTTGGATCAATGTCCTGCCGACCTCTTGGACAATCACCGTGTCGCCGGGCTTGCCCTGCACGAACGTGATCTTTGTGAATCGGCGGCCCGCGCCCGCGCCGACGTTGACCAAGACGCCCGCGCCCGCGCCGCCGATCTCGATCCCGGTCCAAGAGCCCAAGGGCTTGGCGTCCGACACAACGCGCAACCGCTTGTATGTGACTAGCCGCAATACGAACTCGGTTCTCGTCTGGGACGAAATCGCGCAGCGCACCCTGACCACCATTCCGGTCGGACAAAAGCCGTGGGGCGTGGGGGTCGTGAACAATCGTGTGTTCGTGGGGAACAGCAATAGCGCGTCGGTCTCGGTGATTGACGCCACGCGTATGGCGAAGATGACGGACATTCGATTGAACGGTGTCTGCGATGGCGGTCCAACGAATCTCGCAGTGAATCCGAACAACAATCGCGTGTACGTGGCGCTCTATGGCATGGGACGCGTGGCGGTAATAGATGCGACGAGCAACACGCTAGTGGACTGCGTCCCGACCGCCGGCGGCACCACCGGCGTGGCGGTCAACCCATTGCTCAACCAAATGTACGTGTCGAACCGCGACGCCAAGAACCTGCAAGTCTTTGACATCAGCGCTGTGCCGGCGCGGTTGATCTGGACCGAGCCGTTGGGAGGCGTGCCTTACTTTGTGCAGGCAAACCTCAGCACGAGCGAAGTGTACGTGACGGTCGCGTACGACGCCGGCGATTATCTGAACGCGAACAACCTGCAGGCATACAGCGCGAGCGACGTCGGGCTGTCCCTCTCCGTCGCGACGATCATCGGCAACACGTACGATGGCGGATTCCTGTGGGTCAGTCAGGCAAGCGGCGCGCTGTACATCGCGGCGACGGCGGACAACAAACTCCAGATCATGGATCTAACGTCGTTCTCGATCGTGCAGACGATCCCGATGCCCGACCCCTTTGGCATCACGGAGAATCGCGGGTTGAGCCGGATGTACATCGGCAACCGCGGCATCAACTCGATTGACATCGAACGCGATGATCTAGGCGGCGCGCCGCCGCCCTAGCGCAATATCAGCCACCAGGTTTCGTTGAGAAACCTGGTGGCTGCAACGCCCAATGACCCGCTGCCTGCCGACAGGGCAGTTGGAAAAACGCCGGCACGTCAACGCATCTGGTTGATGCTGCCTGGGGGGAAAGGCGTGGAAAGCGAATCCCTCGCGGAGCCACCGGCACTCGGCGAGGTTCACGCGGATTGGTTGACGCAGACCAAACTCTTTTCGCCTCGCTTGCGCGATGAAATCATCCCGCGCGAGCGCCTCCTCCGCGCGCTGCGCGACGCGCTCACCGCTCACGCGCTCACGCTCGTCTCCGCCCCCGCGGGTTACGGCAAAACCACTCTGCTCGCCGCGCTGCCCCAGACTTGCGATCTGCCCCTCGCTTGGATTTCGCTCGACGAAGAAGACAACGACCCGGCGCGTTTTCTCGCCACACTCTGCGCCGCGCTGCAGAAACTCGCGCCGAACTGCGGCGCGCGCACGCGCGCCCTCNNCTCGACGACTTGCATCTCATCACCGAGCCAGCCCTCTTCGGCGCGCTCGACTATTTGCTGGAACGCCTCCCCCCACACATGCACCTGGCTGCCGCGGCGCGGCACGATCCGCCGCTGCTGCTGGCGCGCTTGCGCGCGCGCGGGCAACTCGCCGAACTGCGCGTCAACGACTTGCGCTTTACCCCTGACGAAACCGCGTGCTTGCTCAACGACAAGTTGCGCCTGCGCCTTTCGCGTGAGGATTTGGACGCGCTCCAAGCGCGCACCGAGGGCTGGGTTGCCGGTCTGCGTCTGCTCGCGAGTTCGCTCGATCGCATCGCGTCGCCCAGCGACCGCACGGCTTTTATCGCGCGGTTTGCGGAAACTGATCGCTATGTTTTCGATTTCCTCGCCGAACAAGTGCTCCAGCGGCAGGAACCGGACACGCGCGCGTTCCTGCTGCAGACCTCTATTCTCGCCGAACTGAACGCCGCGCTGTGCCGCGCCGTCACCGGGCGCGCGGACGCGGAGACAATCCTGGAAGAGTTGTATCGGCGGAATCTGTTTCTAGTCGCGGTGGGGGAAGGTGCGGAGGCAGAGGAGCAGGGGAGCAGAGGAGCAGGGGNNGGAGCAGGGGAGCAGAGGAGAAATCTCCCCCGCACCCCTGCACCTCCGCCCCCCTGCACCGTTGCCCACTTATCGCTACCACCACCTCTTTGCGGAATTTCTGCAAAAGCAATTGGCGCAAGAGATGCCGGCGCAAATCGCGCAACTGCACCGCCGCGCGGCAGAAGTGGAACGCGCGCCCGCGCGCGCGCTCGCGCATTACCTCGCGGCGGAAAGTTGGGAAGACGCGGCGCGGGTTGTGGAACAAGTCGGCGAGCGGACGTTGGAGCGCGGTCTGCTCAACACCCTGCGCGGGTGGATCGAGGCGCTGCCCGCGCCGGCGCGTGACGCGCACCCACGCCTCATCTTCTGGCTTGGCTTTTGCGCGCTCCAGCGCGGCGCGTTGGCAGAGGCGGACGCGCTGTTGGAACGCGCGCGGCGCGCGTTTCAGGCGGTGGGCGATGCGGCAGGCCAAGGCGAGGCATTGCTGGCATTGGTCGGCGCCGCGAGTCAACAGCACGATTACGCGCGCCAAGTCCGCTTGACCGAGCAGGCGCGCGCGTTTCCGCTTTCCCCGCATGGTCAGGTAGCGTTGCTGATATCGCGCGCGTGGCAATTGCTCCACCAAGGCGAATTAAACCAAGCCGGCGCTGAGACTCAGCAAGCGATTCAGATCGCGCTTGAAGCCGGCGACCCGCGCGCGTTCAGTACGCTTGCCGCGCATCTTCGGATGCCGCTTCCGTTGTTGCCGGGCAGTCTGGACCCTTGCGAAGGTTACTGTCAGCGCATTTTGACGCGCGTGGAGGAAAGCGGTGCGGGTCTCGTTCAGGCGGGCGCACATTCCTTGCTGGGATACATTCATCTGGTGCGTGGGCGCTTGGACGCGGCAATCCAGGCAGCGGAACGCGCGCGCGGCATCAGCCAAGCGTTGGGTGGTTTTACTTTTCTGGACGCCGAAATGGACGCCGTGCTATTGCACGTCGCATTCATTCGCGGCGCTTATGCGGCAGTAGAACGCGGCTGGGCCGCGCGCCTCCCCTGGTTCGAGCAAATGCCTGCCATCAAGCCCTGGACGGTTGCGCTGCTCTATATGACCGGGCGGGCGCAGTGGATGCAAGGCAATGTGGAACAGGCGCGGCAAACCTGGGCGCGTCTGTCCGCCATCGTCAATCCGATGGAATTTGCGGACATTCGCCTCGCGCGTGCGTTGCTGCGCGCGTTGCTGGAGATCGGCGACCGGCACTACGCTCAAGCCGAGCGCATCCTGAGTCCAGTCCTTCCGCTCGAAAGGAAGGTGCGCCACTGCATCGCCTTTGGCAGCGCGCGCATGTTGTTGGCGTACGTGTACTGGGAGTGGCGTCGCCCGCAGGACGCGCTGGATCAACTCGCGCCGATGCTTGACGAATGTGAGCGCAACAACACACCCGGCTTGCTTCTGCAAGAAGGCGCGCTGATCGCGCCGTTGTTGCGCCTCGCGGTCGAGCGCGGTCTGCATCCCCTGTTTGCCGCGTCTTTGCTCGACGCGCTCGGCGCGGGAGACAAGTCATTCCGCGTGCCCGACACCGGCGAGACGCTCACACCGCGCGAAGCGCAGGTGCTACGCCTCATCGCCGCGGGCGCGAGCAATCGCGAGATTGCCGACCAACTCGTCATCAGCGAGCATACGGTCAAAGTCCACGTCACGAATATCCTCGCCAAACTGCGCGTTTCGTCGCGCACGCACGCGGCGGCGCGGGCGCGCGAACTGCGGATCGTTTGAGTCAGACCCNNAGACCCTTCGGGTCTTTTTGCCTCCAAAATAGCACCCCCTTTCTCCTCAACTAATACTTTCTTCTGATTCCCACTGCCCCTTTTTCTGGCAAACTGGGCGCGTGTTCAACGAACTCCGTGACCGAATTACCGCGTACCTCGCCAACCATCGCGTTTGCGTCGTCAGCACCAGCGGCACGCTCGGCGCGTGGGCGATGCCGGCACTGTATCGTGTCGTCGCGAATGCGCTTGAAGTCGAATGTCTCTTGCCGCGCTGGGCGGATGTCACCTTTCACCTCGAACAGGATCCACAGGTGTTGCTCATTATCGGCGACGCTTGTGCACAAGAGAAAAGGAACGGTTTGCGCTGGTTGCAGTACCGCGGCACCGCACGACCCAGCGTCGCGCCAGAATGGTCGAGTTTGTTGCCAGAGGGGAGGTCCACCGCGCGACCGGAGGAGCGGTACGTAGCGATGCGCATCAAGCCGGCGCGGATTGATTTGATAGACGAAACGCGCGGGTGGGGCGCGCGCGAGACGCTGGAATTGTGAGGAGAACACCGGCATGGACACGCGGCTACCACGCTTTGTTCGACTCGGCGCGCTGATTCTGCTGGTAAGTGGCTTGTTGACCTCCGCATGCCAAACCTCGAATGCACCTGCGGCGCAAACCACCGCGCCGAACGTCGCGCACGTACAGTTCACCACACCGACGAGCGCGGCGCGCGGCAAGGAACTCTCGCGCGCACCGCGCGCTGTGCCATGGCGAAAAGGGTGAGCGTGGCGCAAATCCGCTCAAAGCCGCGGCGTGGCAGTTGGACGATGCGGCAATCGCGGGAATCATCGTCAAAGGCGTGCCTGCCAAAGGAATGCCCGCGCTGCATACGCTGACGAGTGGGCAAAGCGCGGACGTAATAGTGTTTGTTCGGTCGTGGAGTCAGCCGTAAACAACAGAAAGGAGGTGATCAGGATGCTCAAAGTGGACGCCAGCGCGGTCATTCATCGCCCTATCGCGGAGGTCTTTGCCTACGTAACCGATCTCAACACGCACGCGCAATGGCAAGCCGGACTCATCGAGGCAAAGCAGACCTCTGCCGGTCCCACGCAAGTGGGCGCGACGTACAAATACACGATGCAACTTGCCGGTCAGAAACTCGAGACCGTCGGGCAGGTGACGGAGTTCGAGCCGAACAGCAAGTACGCATTCAAGTCCACCTCGGGACCGATTCCGCTCAAAGGCGAGTTCACGTTTGAATCTGCCGAGGGCGGCACGCACGTGCGAATGTCCGCCGAAGGCGAACCGGGCGGTTTCTTCAAACTCGCCGAGCCGTTGCTCAACAATGCGACGCGGCAACAAATCGAAACGTCGCTTGCGAATTTGAAGAAGTTATTGGAAGCACGTTAGCGACCGCCGATGACCGACCGCCGACCGCAACTTTTCAAGCCAGGTGCGGTCGCCCGTCAGCGGTCAATTCTCAAAAGGAGACGAACCAATGAAACTCAACACATTTCTGCTCATCGCTGCCGTCCTGTACGGCATCTTTGGGCTAGGCGCGCTGCTTGTACCAGCCCAGCTATTTGCATCCATGGGCTTGACACTGAATGAAAGTGGGCAACTCATTGCTCGCACAGGCGGAGCCGCTGGCATTGGCTACGCCGTGATCTTCTTGCTCGCCAGAGGTGCAGAGACATCTCCTGCGCTGCGGGCGATCCTGCTTGGCAATGTGGTCTACCTCATCCTTGAGATCATTGCAATCGTGCTTGGGGCACTGTCTACCGGCACGATCGCGGCTGCGCTGCCGGGCGTTGTCGTTGACGCACTGTTGCTCGTGGGCTTTGCGTACTATTACTTCAAGGGCTGATGGCACATGGCGGATCGCAGGTAGCAGATGGCGCGATCCGCCATTCGCAATCTGCCATAAGCCATCAACCAACAGGAGGCAACCATGGACGTAACAATTCTCATCTGGCGAATTCTGCACATCGGCTTCGGCGCATTCTGGGTTGGCACCGACGCTTTCCTCACTTTTCTGCTCCTGCCGCGGCTCCGCGCGCTGGGTCCCAATATCGAGCGACCGGTCTTTGCGTCAATTATGCGATTCCTGCCTCCGGTGATGATGCTCAGTTCCATCGTCACCTTCGGGAGTGGCATTGCGCTGACAGGAATTATGCGCGGCTGGAACGTCAACTGGGTTTTCGCCAGCAACTGGGGCATCGCGATCTTCGCCGGCTTCGTCGGTACGGTCGTCACACTATTTGTCGGGTTTGGGCTTTTGCCGCCGGTGACGCTGCGCGCGGACAAGTTGGCGCGCAGTTTTGAAGGGCGCGCACCCACTGCCGCTGAAGCGCGGGAACTCGACCGACTCAACGCGCGCGGGACGACTCTCGCCAACATCAACTCAGTGATTCTCATCATCGTCGTGATCACGATGGCAGTCGCGCGGTTTGTGTAAGCAAAGTAACGCTGGCGCGACCGATAACGACAGACCGGCGCGGTCACGGCGGCTGGGTCTGCGATATGGCGAGTCAACTGCCGCGGGTTGCGCCCATGCTCAATCAAAGGAGGTCGAGATGAGATCAAAACTTGGTCTCGCCATTGTGTTGGCTCTGCTGGCGTTCTACGTTCTGCCGCGTAACGCGAGCGCGCAGACGCCAACCTGCGATGTGTCGTGGGTCAATTCAGCCGGTGGCTTGTGGACAGTCGCCGGCAACTGGAGCACTGGCGCTGTGCCGACACCGACTCAAAACGTCTGCGTCACCCTCGACGGCACATACACCGTCACGCTGCCGGGTAGCCAGAATGTCACCTACGTTGCCAGTCTGACCATCGGGTCTCCGACGAACACGGGCACACAGACGCTCTGGATCAATGGCGGCACTTCCGGCAGCGTTGCCCTTCATGCGATCCTCTCTGCCGGGAATGGCATTACCAACTATGGCGCCATCCGCCTCGAGTCAACCGGAACCTGCAATGCCTGTGATTCTGAGATCGCGGTCACAAGCGGCAGTCTGCTCAACAATGGCACGATTGAAATCCTTCAGGGTTCCGGCGGCGAACGAATCATAGACGCCAACGTGAATAACACGGGCACCATCAACTTTGTGGCTGCCCAAGGTGGGGCAGGCTACGGGGCGGCGCTACCGACGATCGGTCGTGCGGGAGCCCAGCACGTCAACACCGGCGCGATCAACGCGTTCGGTGATACGGCGCTGAGGACCCTCATTATCACTGGCATCTTCAACCAAAACGGCGGGACGGTGACCATCAATGCCAATAGCCAGATCGCTCTGTCGTCGAGCAGAACGCAGTTCAATGCTGCCGGACAGACATTCAATCTCAATGGCGGGACCGTCACTGGAAGTGGCACCCTGCGCGTGGCGAGCGCCTTTCCTTCCAATCCTGGCACGTTCAACTTGAATGGCGGCACGTTCGCCGGTAATGCCTATCTCGACAACTCTGCCGTCAATTTCGGCGCGTCCGCCGGCGGGACCGGCACCATCAAGACCACCGGCGCGGGCATGCTGAGCGGCGGCATCCCGGCGGGCATCACCGTTTGGATCTCGGGCGTGCCGACTGGCAGCACCGCTCACCATGCGAACATCACCGCTGCCAACGGCTTGACCAACTACGGCACGCTCCGCCTCGAGTCCTCGGGATGGTGCAATGCCTGTGAGTCCAACCTCGCGGTGACGAGCGGCACGCTCGTCAATGCGCCCGGCGGTGTCATCAATGCCAATGTCAATCAGGATCTGGCTGATGATGGTTCCGCCTATGGCAACCGCATCATCTCGGCAGACCTCCTCAATCAAGGCACGATCAACGCAAACTCCACACTGTTCACTCTCTCCAAACTGAATGGCGTGTACACCAACGTCGGCACGATCAACGTCGCGACCGGCAAGAAAATCACCATCAGCGGACAAAGCCAGACCTTCAAGCAGAACAGTGGAACGATTGCGAACAGCGGCGAGTTCTATGTCTATCAGGCAAACTTTACTTTTGATGGCGGCACGCTCAGCGGCAATCCGCCCCGTCTGAAAAATACCGCGCTCAATTTCAGTCCATCGGCGAATGGGACGGGTACCGTGGCGATGGTCGGACCCAGCGGCACGTTGAGCGGCAACATTCCGGCGAGCGCGACGGTTTGGCTGCAAGGCAATCCGGTTGACGGAAATTCTACCGTCACGGCGGCGAGTGGCTTTACCAACGCCGGCACTATCCGGCTGGAGGCATCGGGGTCCTGTAGTTGCTCATCCACCCTCGCCGTCAGTAGCGGTTCGTTGATCAACAACAGCGTCATCAACGTCAATCCGAATGTCACCCCCGGCTGGGGCGGTAGCGGGACAATCGCCGCCGAGTTGAACAACGCAGGCACGGTGAACGCGGGCGCGCCACTCGCACTCAACCGCGCCGACGCCCACCACGTCAACAGCGGCACGATCAACGTCACGGGTGGCAATCTCACGCTGACCCACACCGGCACGACGCCTACTTTCACCAACACCGGCACGATCACCGTGGCAGCCGCGCCCACATTACGCTACCTTCTCATCTACGGCGGGACCTTTTCACAGCAATCGCCTGGCACTATCACTGGCGGTGGGACGGTCAATGTCACCAACGCCACTTTCTTCGGCGTCGGTACGATCACGGCTAACGTCAACAACAACTCCAGTCAATTCAACCCCGGCGCATCGCCCGGCGTTCTCAACATCACGGGCAACTACACCCACAGTCCCTCGACCGGCGGCACACTCAACGTGGAAATCGGCGGATTGAATCCCGGCACTGGCTTTGACCAACTCAACATCTCCAACAGCGCGACCTTCTACGGAACGCTCAATGTTAGTCTCGTCGGCGGCTATATGCCCAATCCGTGCGACAAGTTTCCGATCATCACCTACGGATCCCGCGTCGCTTCATTCAGCACGATCAACGGCTTGAACCTCGGCGGTGGCATGTACTTGCGCGCCGATTACAGCGCGACCGGGCTCACGCTCGTCGCGTACAACTCAACGTCCAAAGTCAACGTCTATCCCACAACCGTGAACGTCGCGGAAGGCGGCGCGACCGATGCGTACCGCGTCTGCCTCGCGAACCAGCCGACGGCAAGCGTGACGGTGAACCCATCACCCGACGCGCAGGTTACAGCGTCGCCAGCCTCGCTCACCTTCGCGACGACGGATTGGAACGCGGTCAAGAACATCACGGTGACCGCCGTGGACGATCTAATCACCGAGCCCTCGCCGCATACCGGCATCATCACCCACACCGTCAGCAGTGCGGACGTGAACTTTAACGGCAAGCCGACGCCATCCGTCGCCGCAAGCATCGGCGATAATGACACGCCGCCGGTCGCGAGCAACGGCAGCGCGACGGTCGCGGAAGATTCGTCGGCCACGATTACGCTCGTCGCGACCGATCCCGACAGCCCGCTACTGACGTACACGATCGTCGCCACGCCGACGCATGGTAGTCTCGGCGCGGTCGCCGGCAACACCGTTCTTTATACCCCAACGGCAGACTATAACGGCGCCGATTCGTTTACCTTCAGAGCCAGCGATGGCGCGAACACCAGCAACCTCGCGACCGTTTCGATTACGGTGACGCCAATGAACGATGCGCCGGTGGCGTACAGCCAATCCGTCACAACGGCGGAAGATGTACCGGTCGCGATCATGCTCACCGGTTTTGATCTCGACGGCGATGCGTTGACGTACGCGATCGTCTCTCCGCCAACCCACGGCGCGCTCTCCGGCGCTGCGCCAAATCTGACCTTCACGCCGAACGCGAACTATCACGGCGCGGATTCGTTCACTTTTGGCGTGAACGACGGAATCACGGGCAGTTCGCCGGCTGTCGTTACGATCACTGTTACGCCGGTGAACGACGCGCCAGTGGCAGTGAATGACAGTGGCAGTGTGCAAAGCGGCACGACGGTCGTCATGGCAGTTCTCGCGAACGACAGTGACGCGGAGGGCGATGCGCTCACCATTACCTCGGTCTCGCCGGCATCGTATGGCAGCGCGAGCATCAATGCAGACAACACGCTCACGTACTCGGCGAACCTGACGTACAGCAATCTCACCGATACGTTCACGTACACTGTCAGCGACGGGAATGGCGGTAGCGCCACGGCGACGGTGACCATTTCAGTACTTGCCGCGCCGACGCCCACTCCAACCCCGACGAACACGCCCACTGCGCCGCCGACGANNCCAACACCGCCACGCCGACGAACACCGCGACCGCGACGCCGACGCGCACGTTCACGCCGACGCCAACGAATACGCCCGCGTCCAGCGCCACGTCCACGCGGACACGCACCCTCACACCGGCCGGCGAAACCTGCAAGCCGTTCCCCGGCGCGATCTTTACAACCAACGAAAAGGGCAAGCGCGTCAACCAGAATATCTACGCAGACAAGGAGGATGTCTATCTGCAAGGCGGACCGGACAAACAAGGCGCCCACATTCCCGATGGCACATACTATTATCGCGTGACGGATCCGTCCGGCAAAGTCGTGCTCTATAAAGACAACTATCGCGCCATGGTCGTTTCGAAAGGCGTGTTCCTACCGACGCAACTCGCGCCGTTCAAAGACACGCCGAATGCTGGGGGCGAATACAAGGTGTGGCTGAGCAAGTTCAAGTCGTTCGAGCCGAACTGCAGCAAAACCGACGCCTTTAAGATCGCAGAACGCGAGGAATCCGAATCGGACAAGCCGGCCAGAACGCGCGAACCGAGCAAGACGCCTAAACCAACCAAAGTGCGCGAGCCAAGCGAAACGCCAAAGCCGACTGAAACGCGCGAGGCGAGCAAGACGCCGAAACCGACAAACGCGCCAAAGCAGAGCGCGACGCCCGCCACGAAAAAATAGCGCGCGGCGCGCGACGCCTTTGATTCTTCAATCGCCCAGTGTTCCTCGCGCTGGGCGATTTGCTTGTACGCCCCCGGGCGCTAGACATTTGGGCAACCCCTTTGACAACCCGCGCTATCTGTCCTACAATGTTTGCGAGCGAAGGAGGCGCAATGCCGGAACAGAAATGGACGAATCAAGAAATCGCCGCGCTGCTGTATCGCATCGCCGCGATTCTCGAAATTCAGGGTGAGATCGTTTTCAA
>DHFK01000209.1 GCA_002400365.1 Anaerolineales bacterium UBA4826
CAACCCGTTTGGAGGCTGGATGTTGGAAGTTAGAAATTGGATGGAACTCGAAGCATCCAATCTCTAATCTCCAATCTCTAATCTCTAAACCACGGTGCCAATTCCGACAGAAGTAAATTCTGGAAGATGAGATAAGATCAATCAACGATGCTTGTCTGCCTCTTCTTTCCCAGGAGAGGCAGATTTTTTTCCCGTAGGATACATGAATTCCTCAAGGAGTAAACTACAATGTCAACTGAACAGAACGGTCGCCAATACGGTTTTGCCACGCGCCAACTTCACGCGGGGCAGCAGCCCGATCCTGCCACCGGCGCGCGCGCGGTACCGATCTACCAAACGACCTCGTACGTGTTCAAAGATACCGATCACGCGGCGCGTCTCTTTGCATTGCAAGAGTTCGGCAACATCTACACGCGCATCATGAATCCGACGAACGACGTCTTCGAACAGCGCGTCGCGGATCTGGAAGGCGGCGTCGGCGCGCTCGCGGCGAGTTCGGGGCACGCCGCGCAGGCGATGGCGATCTTGGCGCTGTGCGGCGCGGGCGATCACATCGTCTCCGCGTCCACGCTCTACGGCGGCACGTACAACCAGTTCAACTACACCTTTCCTCGACTCGGCATTGACGTGACGTTCGTTGATCCCGCCGACCCGGAAAACTTTCGCCGCGCGATCCGCGACAATACCAAGATTCTGTACGGCGAAACGCTTGGCAATCCGCGCATCAACGTCTTCCCGTTCGACCAAGTCGCGGCAATCGCGCGGGAGTACCGCGTCCCGTTGATGATTGATAACACTTTCGCCACGCCGTACCTGTGCCGGCCGTTTGAGTGGGGCGCGAATATCGTCGTCCACTCGACCACCAAGTTCATCGGCGGACACGGCACGAGTATCGGCGGTATGATCGTGGACGGCGGCAATTTCGATTGGGCGGGCAGCGGGCGCTTTCGCAATTTCACCGAGCCCGACCACAGTTATCATGGCTTGGTGTACGCGACTCTTGGCGCGCCAGCGTTCATCTTGAAAGCGCGCGTGCAAATCCTGCGCGACCTTGGCGCGTGCCAGACGCCGCTGAACTCGTGGCTTTTCCTACAGGGCTTGGAAACGCTCAGTCTGCGGATGGAACGCCACGTGAGCAACACGCAGCGCGTCGCCGAGTTCCTGGAAAAGCATCCGCAAGTCAGTTGGGTCACGTACCCAGGACTCAAGAGCCATCCCGATCACGCCATCGCGAAAAAGTATTTGCCGAAAGGCGCGGGCGCGATTCTCGGCTTTGGCATCAAGGGCGGCTTGGACGCGGGACGCGACTTTATCAATCGGCTCAAACTCTTCAGCCACCTCGCGAACGTCGGCGATGCGAAAAGTCTGGCGATTCATCCCGCAAGCACGACGCACAGCCAACTCAGTCCCGACGAGCAAGCGAGCGCGGGCGTCACGCCTGATTTCGTGCGCTTGAGCGTCGGCATCGAGGACATCGAAGATATTTTGTGGGATTTGGATCAGGCGTTGTGAGGATGAAACGTGATGCGTGATGCGTAAAAGGTGTTGCGTGTTGCGTATAGAATGGAACACGGAACACGCAACACGGGGATACAATTCATGGATAAAGGCAAGTCACTCGGCATCATCGAGCGCAAATACTTTACCTTCGCCGAAAACAAACCGATGCGACTCGACAGCGGCGAGACGTTGGGACCGATCACGCTCGCTTACGAAACGTGCGGCCAACTCAATGCCGATTGCAGCAACGCGATCCTGATTTGCCACGCGCTGTCGGGCGACGCGCACGCGGCGGGTCTCACGCGCGACGGCAAGGTGGGCTGGTGGGACGATTGCATCGGTCCCGGCAAAGCGTTCGACACGAACAACTACTTTGTCATCTGCTCGAACGTCATCGGCGGTTGTCAGGGTTCGACGGGACCTGGTTCGATCAACCCAAAGACGGGCAAGCCGTACGCGCTGCAATTCCCCGTCGTCACCGTTGCCGACATGGTGCGCGCGCAGCGCCATCTGATTGATTACCTGGGCATCGAAAAACTCTTGGCGCTCGCGGGCGGTAGCATGGGCGGGATGCAGGTGCTGCAGTGGACGGTGAGTTATCCCGAACGCGTGCGCGCCGCGCTGCCGCTGGCGACGACCGCGCGGCACTCGCCGATGTTGATCGCGTTCAGCGAAGTGGGGCGGCAGGCGATTTGCGCCGATCCCAACTGGAACAACGGCGATTACTACGACGGCTTGCGACCGAACACGGGGCTTGCGCTCGCGCGTATGATCGGTCACATCACGTACCTGAGCGAAGAGTCCATGCACCAAAAGTTTGGTCGTCGCTTGAACGGGCGCGAGCATTTCGGTTTCGACTTTGAGACCGACTTTGCCATTGAGGGCTATCTGCATCACAAGGGCAGCCGCTTCACCGAGCGCTTCGACGCCAACACGTACTTGTACGTGACCAAGGCGATGGACTATTTCGATCTCGCGAACGGCAACGGCAGTCTGACCCAAGCGTTCGCGCAGTGCGCGCCGATCATGTACCTCGTCGTCTCGTTCACGTCCGATTGGCTCTATCCGACGTATCACTCGAAGGAGATGGTCAGCGCGCTGACCGGCATCGGCGCGGATGTGACGTACTGTAACCTGCAATCTACCTGGGGACACGACGCGTTCTTGCTCGAAGTGGAGACGATGACCCGTCTTATCTCCGATTTTCTCAGTCGCGTGGTCGAGCATCATGGGGTTCAAATAAGGGACGCGGATGAACGCGGATAAGAACAAAAGAAAAAATCCGCGTCAATCCGCGCCCAGTAATACGGGCGCTGCCGTCATGCAAGACCGAGAGACCATTGCATTACGCGCGGATTTGCTCGCGATCGCCGATCTGATCCAGCCCGGCGAAAAGGTGCTCGACCTGGGTTGCGGGGATGGCACGCTGTTGCGCTATCTCATTGATGCGCGGCAGATCACCGGGCGTGGCATTGAACTGTCGGAGCCGGGCGTGCTCGCGTGCGTTGGCAAAGGGCTGAGCGTTCGCCAAGGCAATCTTGACGAGGGGCTAGGCGATTATCCCGACGGCTCGTTCGACACCGTGATCCTGAGCCAGACGCTGCCCTATCTCGACGATCCGTCGTTCATCAT
>DHFK01000155.1:0-1236 GCA_002400365.1 Anaerolineales bacterium UBA4826
TCCGCGAGTTCCTCTTTGGGTAACGGCGGCAATTCCGTCACCGCGCCGCCGCGCGCAATCAGCGTCGCCTGATCCAACTCTGCGCCGAAACTCTGCGGCACCGGGTTCGCCACGATCAAGTCCAGATTCTTGGCTTCCAGTTTCGCGCGCGCGTTGGCAATCAAGTCTTGCGTTTCCGCAGCAAACCCAACCACGACCAGCCGATTTTGAATTCCCCTCTTCGCTTGAGCAACCTCGTAGAGAATATCCGGATTCTTCACAAGTTCCAGCGTCAGCGTTTCCGCGCGCCCCTTTTTGATCTTCTGCTCCGCCATCTGCGCCGGTCGAAAATCCGCGACTGCCGCCGCCATCACGAGCGCGTCCGCATCGGCAATCGCGTTCAGAACCGCGTCGCGCATTGCGCGCGTGGTCGGCGCGGAGATGAACGCGACACCGCGCGGCACGCGCAAGGGGGTTACGCCGGCGATCAGCGTCACACGCGCGCCGCGATCGCGCGCGCCTTCCGCGAGCGCGAATCCCATCTTGCCCGACGAATGATTCGCGAGGACGCGCACCGGGTCAATCGGTTCTTGCGTTCCGCCCGCGGTCACAACGATCTTGCGTTGCGCCAGGTCGCCGCCGCGTCCCAGCGTCATGCGAAGCGTGTCCACAATAGCGTCCAGGTCGGCGAGCCGTCCCCTGCCGCTTGCGCCGGAAGCGAGATGCCCCATCTCTGGCTCGACGATGACCGCGCCGCGCGTGACCAGTTGCGCCACGTTGTCTTGGGTAACCGCGTTCTCCCACATGCCGGTTTCCATGGCCGGCGCGATCACTAGCGGCGCGCGCGTGTCCAGCGCGGTCGCGCTCACCGCGTCGTCTGCCAAGCCGTGCGCGATTTTGGCAAGCGTGTGCGCGGTCGCGGGCGCGATGACGAATACGTCGGCGCGCTGTGCCAGCGCGACGTGACCGATCTGCGAGTCAGGCAAAAGTTCCATCACGTCGGTAACCACGTGGCGATGCGTGAGCGCTTCAAAGGTCAGCGCGCTGACAAACCGCGTCGCCTCGCGCGTCATCACGACGTCCACTTGCGCGCCGGCTTGCGTCAACTGGCTCGCCAGGCTCGCGGCTTTGTACGCGGCAATGGAGCCGGTGACGCCCAATAGCACATTTTTGTTGTTCAGAATTCGCGTCGCCATGGTCTCACAGTTCCCAAAGATGAAAGATGAAGACGAGATGGATTCTGTTTCATCTTTCATC
>DHFK01000155.1:1249-27976 GCA_002400365.1 Anaerolineales bacterium UBA4826
CCCACGTAACCGAACAGAATGCCGGACTGGATCGCCTGGATGGTGTTCGTCGCGATGACACGCGGCGGCAAGGCGAGATCAACGCGCGGCAACTGCGCGGTCGCGCGGTACAGCGCATCGGCGGCGAGGTTCAGTCCGGGCGCGATCGCGCCGCCGACAAACTCGCCGGCGCGATTCACCGCGTTGAACGTCGTCGCGGTGCCAAAGTCTATGACAATGACCGGCGCGCCGAACCGGGCTTGCGCGGCAACCGCGCCGACGAGCCGATCGGTGCCGAGCGCGCGCGGATCGTCGTAGCGAATCGGCATGCCGGTTTTCACGCCCGGTCCGACGACGAGCGGATCAATTTCGAGGTGGCGCCGGCACAGTTCTTGGAACGTCGCGGTCAACGCGGGAACGACGGACACGATCGCCGCGCCGCGCCACGCTCTCCCGCTCAGTGAGCCGGGCAGGCGGCGGGGGGCGGCGAAAAAATCGTCGAGCAGGATCGCGTACTCGTCGGCGGTCTTGTCCGTCTCGGTATGCGCGCGCCACCGCGCGATCAGCGTCGAATTTTCAAAGACGCCGATGGTGACATTCGAGTTGCCGATCTTGATCGCGAGGAGAGNNTCGGCGTTCATCACGTAGATCGCCCACGCGGTTCCGTTCTGGTCGCTGCGCCAGAAAATCGCGCTGCCGTCGCGCGACCATGCCGGCTGACCATCGTTGCTCTTGCCGGCGGTCAACTGCTTTTTGCCCGAGCCATCGGGATTGACGACGAACAGCTGACGATGCCCCGCGTCATCCGCCGCCTGGTACACGATCTTGTCGCCGCGCGGCGACCAGTCCGCGTTGCCGCCATTTTCCGTGGTGACCTGACGCGGCGTCCCGCCATCCGCAGAGACGATCATCAGACCCAAAGTGCTTCTGCCCGGCAGACTGCCCGAATAAACTACTTGCTTGCCATCGGGTGAGAACGCGGGGCCATTGCCCACTACCCCTAGCGGCACGATCGTTTTGAATACGCCATCCACTTTGACTTTGAAGATGTCGCCGCCCGGTTGATTGGGTTTGAGCGAAACGGCATAGACGATCCAGGTACCGTCGCGCGACCACTTGATGCAGCAGACGCCGGCATCGTTGACCGCCAGGACACGAGTGCTGCCATCCGAGTTCGCGATGTATAAACCTGCCGAGCCGCCTTCCGGGCGACCGAGATACGCCACGCGCGAGCCATCGTGCGAAAGCGCGAGCCACTGCGCGTGAGTGAGAATCTGATGCGCGCCGGAGCCATCGGCGTTCGCGATCCAACCGGTGTGGAATTTGGGCGCTTCGCCCGTCACGACGCCGTACGCGATCCGACCGGTCAATACTGCCGGCTTGGGCGTCGTCGGCGACGCGGTCGGGTTGGGCGCGCGCGTGGCGGTGGGCGACTCGACCGCGATCGCAAATTTGGTCGCCGTCGGCGGCGAAACGGTGGGCGCGACCGAAACGACCGCCGTCGGCTGGGTGATGATGGGCGTCGGCTGCGCGGGCGTCGCGACGATCGGCGACTCGGGCGGACGCGTCGGCGTGGCGGGACCGCACGCGACCAAGCCCAGGGCGATCGCGACAAGGAGGATGCCCGGCGCGAAGCGCAGCATCCCAAGAGTTGGCAAGTTCATGGTACGCACTTTCCCTCCAGAATCGAAAGAGGCTCGCAATGATCGCGAGCCCCTACAATGAATTAGCGGCTGATCGAGAGACGCTCATAGGGCCAATTGACCGGCGCTACGTTGTCAATCAACTTAGCCGCGCCCGTACCATCGCTGTTCATACGCCAGATGCCCCACGTGCCGCCCTGCGGCGAGCGGTAATAGATATGCGCGCCATCCGGAGACCACTGCGCATCCACATGCATCGCCGCACCGCTGGTCAGTTGCTTCTTCCCGGTACCATCGGGGTTGATGAGGAACAACTGTTTCTGACCATCCACTTCTTTCTGATAGATGATTCGTTTGCCATCGGGAGACCACGCGGGCAAGCCGCCATCGTCGGTGATGATGGGAATTGCATCGCCGCCGTTGATGCTACCCTTGTAGATGCCGCAAGCACTGCCGCGGCAGGTGTGGAAGGCAAGCATGGTATCATCCGGCGACCAGGTCGGGCTCTCGCCAATCGCGACGGTCCGTTGGCCTGTTCCATCCGGCGCGATGACATCCACGACGATGTTCCCCTGCCCGCCGGGCTGGCGCGTGTACGCGATCCAACGACCATTGTGCGACCAGTCGCCAGAGCCATAGTTGCCGCCGGTAAAAGTATCGCCCACGAGTTTCTTGACCGTGATATTCTTTGGATCGCTGGCATTCACCAGATAGATCCCATCGGTCCAGTGGTAAAACGCGATTTGATTGCCATCGCGCGAAAGAATGGGATGCGACGCGCGATCTACCAATTTCTGCGCGCCGGTGCCGTCGCCATTCATGATCCAGACCGACTTGGCTTCGGGCTGAGGACCTTCATCTTTGCTAAAGGCGATCAGAAAATTGGCTGCGGCGGCCGTGGGTCTGGCTGTCGCTTGACTGGTGGGCTGCACCAACGGCGGCAGCGTCGGCAAGCCGGAGGGCGGCAGTGGCGCCAGAGTCGGCAACGCGGTTGGCGCAACAGGCGACGGGGCAGTTGTAGACGTTGGTTGCGCCGGCGCGCGCGTTTCCGTTGGCGGGGGCGGCGGAACTGGCGATGATACTGGCGGCAGGGTGGGCAGCGGTGGTAAGGGCGTTGCCGTCGCCACGGGGCCGGAGATTGTCGTAGCAGGTTGGACAAAAAAGTAGAGCGCGCCGCCTGCGATCGCGATCACTAGACACAACACAAAACATCCCAACACGCCGGCGATGATCCACGGCGTGCGATTGCTCGGTTGTGGGGTAGGTTCTGCGGTAGACATCGTTGATTCTCCTCACAGGTTGCTGAACAAATGCCATGATTACCACAAAGACACCAAGACACGAAGGTTCAGTCCAGATTGCTCACCCTTGACGCGAAATCTTTGTGCCTTTGTGGTGAGTTGTTAAATTGCCTCTCAGTTACTTTGGCGACAATTTCCCGCTCATGAACGCCTCCGCTTGGGCGAGCACGGCGCCTTGCCAGTAATAGTTGAGCGCGGTCAGTTGATCCTGCGCGCTCCCCCGGCGATTCGCGCGGGCATTCTCATAGTACAGAATCGCCGGGATAGGAATGTCGTCGCCGCAGAGATTGATCAGTTCCCTCGCGCGCTGATCGGCGAAATCGAGCATCTCGCCCAACGCTTTGTCGTACTCGAAGGAAACGATCCGCATGTTCTTGTCCATCTTCGCGCCGAGCGAATAGTACTTGGCGATGAGACCGGAGGAAAGCGCGTAGACGTTTTGCGAATTGCCAAAGACCATCGCCGCCGCTTTGGGACCCTCGCCTAACCGCTTGCTCAGCGTCGCGAGGCCATAGCCCGAGGCGGTCACCGTTAGATAATCGCTATCCACCGCCATCAACCTCGACTTGACCACGTCGGCGCTCAAGCCGTACTGCCGCGCCGCGTCCTCGATCTCGATGGCTTCAAACAGCGCGATGTTCGCCTCGGCGGCGCGGCGCAACGCGTCGGCGACGTGCATCACTTTTTCCGGCTTGGGCGCGGGCGTGACGCCAAAGCCCATTTCGACGTCCGTCGCGTCGCGCGTCAATTGGACATAGTCGCTGGCGGCGACATAGTCTGCGGCGATGTTCATCATCTCGACGAGCAATTCATCGGCGGTGTACGAGGCGGCATTCTTCGCCAGGTACGCCAGGTTACCATCGGCGACTTCGATCAAGCCCTGCGCCGCGCCGAGTTCGCTGTACGCGTCGAAGATGGCGATGACGTCGCTCACCGTTTTGGGCTCGAGCATTTGCAACTGATCTACCACGGCGTTCAATTCGGACTGCACCGACATAGTTGACTGGAGATAACTCAGCGCGCTGTTCAAGCCGCTGTCGCTATAGCGCTGGATCATCCCGCCGGCGATGTTCAACTTGCGCTCCATCGTCGTGGCTTGGGCGATCTCAAAGTACGCGACTGCCACCAAGCCCTGGCTCAGATCCTTGCTGGCTTTGTTCGCCAGATCATCCGCCGCCTGCGCATCAGCCAGCAGGTATTGTTGAATCGCCTTGGGCGCGCTCAAGAACTGATTGCGCTCTTTCATGAAACGACTGTACCACTCGGTCGTTTTGGCTTTGAGCCGATCGAACGCGCGCGACGGAAATTGCGGGGCGCTTGTCGAAACGGTCGCGCGCGGCAGCGCCTTGCCGACGATCTGCTGGTACGCATCGTAGATGTTGCTCACTTCGCGGACTTCGAGGCCCAGACTCTTGCCGACTTGGACGACATCCACAGACTGCTTTTTGTTCATATCGTAGTTGAAGCGCTCGCCGACGGGCACCAAAACGAGTTTCTTGCCTTTCTTAGCCGCTCCTTCCAGTTTTTGCGGGATACCGCCCACCGGTCCGATCGTGCCGTCCGGGTTGATCGTGCCCGTCATGGTCGCATCGGCGCGCGGCGAGTCGCCGCGCAGCGCGGCGAGGACGCCGACGGTCATCAGTCCGCCGGCGCTTGGACCGTCAATGCGTCCGCCGACGCTGAAAGAGAATTCGTAATCGGTCGGCTCGATCCCGCTCAGCATCGAGCCGAGGATCACCGCTTCCCAGCCGGTCGCGTGCCATTGCGAGCCGGTGCCGCCAACTTCTTCTTCGAAAAAGCCGACGCGCAACTGACCGGGCTGCGCGGCGCGTCGAATCGTCACTTGCACCGCGCTCGTTCCGCCGGTCGCCGGCGTGCCGCTCAGGAAATAGAGCGCATCTATCTTGACGGTGCTTTCCGTAAACGTCGTGGGAACTGGTAACGCGGTGGCTTTGGCCGCGGTGGTGGGCGAAGCGACCGGCGGCGATACCGTTGGCGCAGATGGGGGGGTACTGGTCGGCGCGACCGCGACCGCGAAGGGGTTGCACGCCAAGCCAATGAACAGGAACACGAGCGCCACAAACACAAAGGACCGGGTGCGCGTTTGCATCTTTCCCTCCTTGGGAAATGAGTGAGAACCGACAGCCAAAGTATATCACAAAAGCCGGAAAAAGCAATGGACATTTGGTGATTCAGGGCAAAGTCGAACGCCCCCTGTCATTGCGAGCGCAGCGAAGCAATCCCCAATTCGCTCGTTGGGGATTGCTTCGGCGCAATCTCCGCTTCGCTCCGACCGCGCCTCGCAATGACATAACCGACTTTTGACGGTGCGCGATGCGCGTGGTATACTTTGGCGGAGCAATCCGTGACATGATTCATCTAAAGCGCTTGTACGTCCATAACTTTAAACAACTCCAAGAAGTCGAACTGCGCTTCCCCGATCACGCGCGCATCCTCGTCCAGGGGAAAAACGAAGCCGGCAAATCCACCTTGTTCGAAGCCGTCTTTTTCGCGCTGTTCGGCAGCGCGCTCGCGACCGAGACCGGCGCGCGCGGCTTGGACGATTTGATCCGCTACGGCGTCGAGAAAGCGCTCGTGCAACTGGACGCGCAGGTTGGCGCGCGGCTGTTCAAGATTCGGCGCACGATCGTGCGCGCCAAAAGCAACACCTGGGAACTCGACGTCGAGCGGGAGGGCGCGGTCGAAGAGGAAATTCGCGGCAACACGGTCGTCAACAAGCGCCTCGTCGGCGAACTGGGCTTTGACGGCGACGCGCTCTTGAACACCTGCTTTGTCGAGCAAAAGAAACTGGAGAAACTGGAAGGGCTAAATCGAGCCAAGCGCGAGGAATCGCTGGCGAAACTTTTGAACCTCGACGCGCTGGTGCACATCGAGGGCGATTTAAAGATCCGCGCCGAGGACAAGCAAGAGTTGGAGCGTTTGAAAAAGCGCGCCGACCTCGCGGCGATTCAAGCCGAACTGCCGGCGTTTCAGGAGCAACTGGCAATGACCGAGGAGCAACTGAAACTGATTGACCTGCGCGGCGCGGTCGAAGGCGCGGTGGGAGAGATGCGCGCGGTCCAGCAGCTCGACGCGGCAATCCTGGCGCTGACGACGCAGCGCGCCCAAGTCGCCGCGCGCGTGGAGCGGATCGAGGCGTTGAAAGAGGCGATGCTGCGCGTCAAGGACGCGCGCGACGCGGTCGAGCGCGTTTCCGAAAACGCCCGCGAGATCGAGCGGCTCAAGCAGGAGCAAACCGAAACGCGCCGCGCGGTCGGCGAAATCGCCAGTCTGCAGGCGCGCGTGCCCGCGCTCCAGCGGCTCGCGCGCCTCATTCAGCGGCTCGCTCAAATCCGCGCCGCGCGGGACGCGAACGCGCAGCGCGCCGCGCAACTCGCCAGCGTACACGCCCGGTTCGACGAATTGACCGCGACGATCGCGCGCGAGCAAGACGCGTTGGCGCAGGTAGAAGCGCACTTGAACACGCACGCCATCGGCGAGGCGCTCGACGCTTGGATCGCCGCGCAGCGCGAGGTGACGTCGGCGAGCGACGCCGCCAGCGCGGTCAAAGCGAAACAAACCGCGCGCGATCGCGTTGCGCGACGACTGCGCCTCGAAGTCTACACGTTCGCCGGCTTGTTGCTCGTTTTCGGCGCGGCGGCTGTCATCGTCCAAAACGCCTGGGCGCTGTTTGGCGTCGTCGCTCTACTGGTGATCGTACTGGCGGCGCGCGCGACGATGCTTTGGCGCGACCTGGCGCGCGCGGCGGAAGAACTGGGGCAAGCGCAAGGCGAAGCGCACGCGCGGGCAGCGGCAAGCGAGGCGCACGTCGCGCGGCTCAAGGAAGCCGAAGCGCGCTTGGCACAGTTGAACGTCGCGATTCCTCAAACGATTGACGCCGCGCCGACGCCGCGCGAGTCCCAGTCGAAGGACGGGTTGCTGGCGGAGCAGAACGCGGCGCGCGAACGCCTGTTGAACGCACGCGCGGTGCTGGGGGAATTGCAGCGCCAGAACTCACTGGAGGATGCCGCGAGCGCGCAAGGTGAACGCGCGCGCTGCGAACGCGCCGCGCAGAAAGCCGAAAAGATTCTGTCCATGTGGCAGCCGCGCGCCCAGGCGTTCGCCGATTCGCTGCGTGTCGCGCTGGAGGCGGACGCCGTGAAGCAAGCGCGTTACCAACTCGACGCGCAGATCGCGCAATTGCAGCGGCGCGCCAACGACGGCGTTCGATTGGGTCAGGAGATCGCGCGGCGGGAGCAGCAGGCGCAGACGTTTTGGGCGCGCGCCCGCGAGGCGTACGAACAAGCGCGCGCCGTGAAGCACGACGCGCCGCCGTGGAATCCCGCGCTGGTCGTCAACGACTATAACGGCTTTGGCAAGGAGTTGCGCGCGGAGTACGACGCGCTCGGCGGCGAAGCGGCAGTCAAGCAGGCGCGCGACGTCGAAGGCGAACTGGGGCGGCGGCAGGGCGAACGCGCGACGCGCGCGCAGAACGTGGACACGCTCGCCGCGCGCATCCGCGAACTTTTGGGACCAGCCGGAGAATTGTCCGCGCCGCCGCGCCTGGACGAACTGGAGGAATTACGCTCCCGGCTGGCGCGGATTGACCTGGGCGATGAGCCAACCCTGCGCGCGCAACATCGCGAATTGGTCGGGCGCGTGCGTTCGCTGAGCGATCGTCAAACGCAATTAGAGCGTGAACTGGGTCTGGCGGGTAACGCAACGCCAAGCCCCGTGCTGGATCGCGCGACGTGCCAAAGCGAATGGGAACAAAAGATGCGCGAGTCGCGGGTGCGCGAACGCGGCGTCGAAATCGTTTCGACCGCGCGCAAGCGCATCGTCCAAAAGGTCTTGCCGGCGACCATGGACTATATGCGGCAGATTCTGCCGACGCTGACGCAGGATCGTTACCACGACGCGCAACTCGACGCCGAGACGTACAAAATCCAGGTGTGGGACGAGCGCGCGGGCGCGGGGGGCGGCGGCGCGTTCAAAGAGAAGAACATTTTCAGCGGCGGCACCAAAGATCAATTCTCGCTCGCGCTGCGACTCGCCTTTGCGCTCGCGACGCTGCCCCAGGAACGCGGCGCCGCGCCATCGTTCATTTTTCTCGACGAGCCGCTCGGATCATTTGACGATGAACGCGCGGACGCGCTCATCTACTTACTGACGGAAGGCGAGATCGCGCGCGCGTTCGATCAGATTTTTCTCATCAGCCACGTCCACGTGAACGAGCGGCTGTTCACGCACCGCGTTGCGCTGGAAAACGGGCGCGTGGCGGAAACGGATTTGCCGGTAGAATGAAGAAACTGCGCTGGGGCATTTTGAGCACGGCGCGGATCGGCGTCAAGGCGATCATTCCGGCGATTCAGCAATCGTCGAACGGCGTCGTCGCCGCCATCGCGAGCCGGAGCGCCGCCGCTGCCCAAGCCGCGGCGAAAGCATCGAACATTCCGCGCGCGTTCGGCGCGTACGAAGCGTTGCTCGAATCGCCGGACGTCGACGCGATGTACATTCCGCTGCCCAATCACTTGCACAAAGAATGGACGATCCGCGCCGCGCAGCGCGGCAAGCACGTCCTGTGCGAAAAGCCGTTTGCGCTGAATGTCACCGAAGTGGATGAGATGATCGCGGCGGCGCGGCAGCAGCGCGTTCTGCTCATGGAAGCGTTCATGTATCGCTTTCACCCGCAATATGCCAAGGCGCAGGAACTGATCGCGCGCGGCGCAATCGGTAAGGTCCAGACTATTCGCAGCGCGTTTTGCTTTACGCTGAATCGCCCGAACGACATTCGGCTCAAAAAGGAGACGGGCGGCGGCGCGCTGATGGACGTCGGCTGCTACTGCGTGAACATGGCGCGGCTGATCACTGGAACCGAACCGGTCCAAGTCCAGGCGAGTATGATCCTGCATGCGAACCAGCAAGTAGACGATTCGCTCGCCGGGGTGTTGCGTTTCCCCGGCGATGTGCTTGCCGTGTTCGATTGCAGTTTTCACACGGACTATACGGAATGGCTGCAAATTCAGGGGACGGAAGGACGCCTGGATCTGCCGCATCCGGTCAAGCCGATGGGAAACCCGGCTGAAATCATTCTGCGGCGCAGCGAAACGGCGAACGCGCCTGCCACGCTGGCGACCATCACCGCGCCCGCCGCGAACCATTACCAGTTGATGGTCGAACATTTCGCCGACGCGGCGTTGAACGGCAAACCGTTGCGCTATCCGCCCGAATTGGATCGCGGCAACATGCGCGTGATCAATGCGCTGTATGAATCGGCGCGAACAGAGCGGACAGTCCAATTGTAGATTCAGGATTGCAGATTTCAGATTGCCACACCAAGTCAGTCTGAAATCTAAAATCTGCAATCTGAAATAGGGAGAACACGATGTCGTGGCTCAAAGCGCAGTTGAAACAAGGCATCTTTGGCACGGGCTGGCGCAATGCCGGCGTCAGTCTTTTGCTCGTCGTCGGCGTGTACCTGACGAACAAGATCTACGCGCTGCTCAACCACGGACCGCGCGTGATCTTTATGAAATCGCCGCTGGACGATTTGATCCCGCTCGTTCCGGCGTTCGTCATCCCGTACGTTTCGCTCGAACCCTTCGTCTATGCAACGCTGACCCTGTTCTTACTTTTCCGCACGCGCCTCTTTCAATCCGCCGCGCTCGCGATGATCGCCGCGTGGTTCGTCAGTTATGCGTTCTACTTTTTCCTCCAATCCGAAATGATCCGTCCTACCCTCACCGGCGCGGACACGCTGACGCAAATGATTCGCGACGTTTACGCCGGCGACAACGCGTTCAACTGTTTCCCCAGTCTACACACGTCGCTCTCGACGGTGTTGGCGATCCACTGGTGGCGCGCGAACAAAACGCTTGGCATCCCCATCGCCATCTGGGTCGCGCTCATTGTCGCGTCCACAGTGTTCGTCAAGCAGCATTACCTCGCGGATGTGATCGGCGGACTGCTGCTGGCATTCGGCGCGTCGTGGTTCTTCCTCAAGCGGGTGGCTAGTCAGCCCTAGTCAGATGTCAATGCGCCTGGAGACATCGCGCACAAGCAACCGCCTTGGCGAAAGCATTGGCGAAGAAACCTCGTTTCTGTTTGCGCGATGATTTCTTTTCCAGTATAATGGCGCGCGGCACGACCTCGAATCTGAGATGGACGATATCAAAGTCTTGATGACCCTGCGCTTTAACGACGCGCAACTGGACCGCGTGCGCGCGGTCTCGCCGCGCCTGGTCGTCGTCCAGAAATCGGTGAAAGAACAGTGGGACGGCATGGACCCCGCGCCCTTCTTCGACGGCGACGAAGAAATCCTCTATGGCTTTATGCCGCCGCGCGATCTCGCGGTCGCGCCGGAATTGAAATGGGTGCAGTTGCACAGCGCCGGCATCAATCACCTGGTCAACACCCAACATCCGATCCTGCAAAGCGCCATCCGCATTACGACGTCGAGTGGGATTCACGCGGTGGCGATCGGCGAATTCGCGATCGCGCTGATGCTCGCGCTCGCGCGCAAGGTTCCGCTGATCGTGCGCAAACAAGACCAGCGCGAATGGTCTCCGAGAAAATGGAACCTTTTCCTCGGCACTGAAATGCGCGGCAAGACGCTCGGCGTCGTCGGCTATGGCAGCATCGGACGCGAGGTCGCGCGCATCGCCAAACTGGGCTTGGCGCTGCGGGTGCTCGCGCTCACGCGCGGCGGCGCACAGCGCGATCGCGGCTACGCCGAGCCCGGCGTTGGCGATCCCGAAGGCGCGCTGCCCGACGCGTGGTTCACGCCCGCGCAGTTGGACGACTTGCTGGCGCAGTCCGATTTCGTTCTGATCGCGACGCCGCTGACGGACGCGACGCACGACTTGATCGGCGAGCGCGAGTTGCGCTTGATGAAGCCGACCGCGTTCATCGTCAACATCGCGCGCGGCGGCATTATCAACGAACCCGCGCTGATCCGCGCGCTGAAGGAAAACTGGATCGCCGGCGCGGGTCTGGACGTATTCGAGCAAGAGCCGCTGCCCGCCGAAAGCGAGTTGTGGAAACTAGAGAACGCGCTCATCGCGCCGCACATTTCGTCCGCCACGCCGCGCTACGACGATCGCGCGACCGATTTGTTCTGCGAGAACCTGAGACGGTATCTGCGCGGCGACGAGTTGTTGAATTTGGTGAATCGAGAGAAAGGATACTGAGGCAATTTTCGATTGCCAGGTTTCAAATCGAAAATCCAAAATCGAAAATTGAAGAATGGGCTATGATTCGAGGAATTATTTTTGACTTGGGCAGCACCTTGATGTATTTCGAAGGCGAGTGGAAAGAGGTGTTCACGCGCGCGACGGCTGCCGTCGCCGCGTTTCTGAACGAGCGCGGCGTCCCGGTCGGCGACGATTTTGCCGCGCGCTTTCTCGCGCAGCGCCAGGTGGGCTGGAAGTTGGCGGAGGAAACGGGCGTCGAGCAGACGATCGGAGACGCGCTCGGCAAGACGCTGGCACAGTCTGGCTTGGCGTCGCCCGATGGCTTGCTCCCGCGCGCGGTGGAAGCGTATTTCACCGTCGAGTCCGCACATTGGCGCGCGTACGACGACGCGCTCGCGACGCTGCAACAACTCGCGCGGCGCGGGCTACGTCTCGGCGTGATCTCGAACGCGGACGACGACGCGCTGGTCCACCGCGCGGTCGCGCGGCTCGGCTTTGCGCCGTACGTCGCGCCGGTGCTTAGCAGCGCGGCGGAACCGCGCTGGCGCAAGCCCGACCCGCGCATCTTTCACCGCGTCTCGGACGCGTGGCGCATCGCGCCAAGCGGGATCGTGATGGTGGGCGACGCGCCGGCGTACGACGTACTGGGCGCGCATCGCGCCGGTATGCGCGCGATTTGGATTGATCGCGCCGAAGGCAAGGTGTGGCAGAAGATTCCGGACGCGCTCGCGAGTGACCCGGCGGTGCGCGCGGAGGCGACGGTGAAAGCGCTGGCGGAGATTCCGGGGGTGGTGGGTAGTTGGACAGTTCGATAGTGCAGAGGACATCACGCACTATCAGAAAATCGTCGTCGCGCTCAAAGAGACGATGCGCCTGATGCGTGCGCTTGACGCGGCGATTCCGAGATGGCCCCTGGAGTAGGTCAATGAATGAAATGATTCCCTTTTACGAGCGTTTTCGTGAGTTGGCTTTTCGCGAAATGCGATCTGTGACGATTCGCGGTGAGCGCGATCTGCCTGATGGCGAATACGGTTTCCTCGAACTCTATTGTGGCGATCCACATTGCGATTGTCGGCGGGTCATCATTGACGTGGTGACGCCGACGACAGGATCGAAAATTTGGGCGACGATCAATTATGGATGGGAAAGTCTCGAGTTCTACGCAAAGTGGATGGGGAACAAAGAGTTGGCGCGCACGTGTTACGGCGCCACGCTCGACATGCTCAATCCTCAGACCCAATACTCTTCTGCGCTGCTTGAACTATTCAAATCGGTCCTGCAAGATCGGGCATACGTGGAACGCTTGAAGCGACACTATTGGCTATTCAAATCTGACTTGCGCGCAAAGCGCAAGGCGGCAATCCGGTCAAGCGGAAAGGCAAGACGAAGGCGATGACAACCGCGCTCGAAAAGGAATCTACCCAGNNCTCCGCTCAGGACGCTCGCAACGACAAATCCAATCTCTAATCTCTAATCTCCATTCCCCAATCTCCAAACAGCCACAGGACTATTCGACCACATGACTAACCGACTCAAAGTCTTGATGCTCTCCGCCGAAATCTGGCCCTTTGCCAAGACTGGCGGACTGGCCGACGTCGTCGGCGCGCTGCCGATCGCGCTGCGCGCGCTCGGACACGACGTGCGCGTCGTGATGCCGCGCTACGGTCGCATTGACCCCGCGCAATTCAATCTGCACAAAGCCCTCGACCCGTTCCCGGTCCCTTTCGACAGCACCAGCGCAGACGCCGCGGTGCTCGAAGGCAAACTGTTCACGTCCGACGTCCCAGCGTACTTGATCGAGAACAAGCACCTGTTCGATCGCGAAGGGATTTACATGTATCCCGACGACGCGGAGCGCTTTGTCTTTTTCTCGCGCGCCGCACTCGAAATGCTCAAGCGCTTGAACTGGCAGCCCGACATCATCCACTGCCACGATTGGCACACCGCGCTCGTCCCCAACTGGCTCCGCACGCTCTACGCCGCCGATCCGTTCTTCGCCAACACCGCCACCGTTTACACGATCCACAACATCGCCTATCAAGGCATCTTTGGTCATCGCGTCTTGGAAATCGCGGGGCTGGCGTCGTACGGCTTTATCGCGCATCCCAGCGTCGCGCCGGAACTCAACCAGGTTTTCGATTTCATGGCGCGCGGCATTCTCTTCGCCGATCAGATCAACACGGTCAGCGAAACGTACGCGCGCGAAATCCAAACGCCCGAACTCGGCGAGCGGCTCGACCCGATCCTACGCGAGCGCAAGGACCGCCTCTCTGGAATCTTGAACGGCATTGATACCGCATGGTACAACCCAGCCACCGATTCAAACCTCGCGCAGAAATTCGACGTTCATTCGCTCGACGCGCGCGCGGCGAACAAACTTGCGCTGCAAAAAGAGTGCGGCTTGCCGCAGAACCCCGACGCGCCGCTCCTTGCGCTCGTCAGCCGCCTCAATGATTTAAAGGGCATTCATCTCGTCGCCGACGTCATTGACCACATCATCGAAACGCTCAACATGCAGTTCGTTCTGATGGGCACCGGCGACCAGCACTATCACGAATTCTTCACGCGCCTGCGCCAGCGCTATCCCGACCGCGTCGCCATTTTCCTGACGTTCGATTCCGCCCGCGCGCGCAAAATCTACGCCGGCGCGGACATGCTGTTGATGCCGTCGCGCAGCGAACCGAGCGGCTCGACCCAGATGATCGCGCTGCGCTATGGCTGCATACCGATCGTGCGCGCGACCGGCGGCTTGGCGGACTCGGTCGAAGATTTCGACGCGCGGCACGCCGAGCCCCGCGGGACCGGTTTCGTGTTCGGGCCATTCGATCGCTGGGCGCTGTTCGCCGCCGTGACGCGCGCGCTCCAGGTCTATCAGACGCCGGCGCTGTGGCGCGACTTGCAAACGCGCGCGCTGAACCGCGATTCATCGTGGGCCGCCGCCGCGAAAAAGTACGCACGGCTTTATGCGCGCGCGCGCGCGAGCCACGTCGAATCCACACGCGACCGGCGCGCCCTCGCGCGCGACATCCAGCACACCGCCGACAAGATCGCCACGCTGCCGCCGCGCCTCGCGCGCCTGGGCGAACTGGCGTACAACCTCTGGTGGACGTGGCAGCCAGACGCGCGCCGGCTGTTCGAAGACATTGAGCCCGTAACGTGGGAACGCGTCTACCACAATCCGGTCAGGTTTCTGCGCGAGGTGAGCGCAGAGGCATTGCGCGCCGCCAGCGAGAATCGCGATTACGCGCGGCGCTTGGACGCCGCGCTCGCCGCGTTCGACGCGTACCATCATTCGAGAGCGTCCTGGTTTGAGGCGACGTATCCGTATCTCACGCATCAGCCGATCGTGTACTTTTCCGCCGAATTTGGTTTGCACGAATCGCTGCCGATCTATTCCGGCGGCTTGGGTGTCTTGTCAGGCGATCACGTCAAAGAGGCGAGCGACCTGGGTCTGCCGCTCGTCGGCGTCGGCTTTTTGTATCCGCAAGGGTATTTTACGCAGCGCATCAACGCCGACGGCTGGCAGGAAGCGCTTTACGAGAAACTGCATTTCGCGCTCGTCGCCGCGACGCCGGCGAAAGACGCCACCGGACGCGAGGTCGTCGTCGAAGTCCGTTTGTCCGGGCGTTCGGTCTTTGCCAAAGTGTGGCGCATTCAAGTCGGCCGCGTGCCGCTCTTGCTGATGGACACCGACGTAGAAACCAACGCGCCGGCAGACCGCGAGTTGTCCGCGCGGCTGTACGGCGGCGATCAGGAAATGCGCGTGGCGCAGGAATTCGTGCTTGGGATTGGCGGCGTCCGCGCGTTGCGCGCGTTGGGTTATCAACCGCGCGTGTGGCATTTGAACGAGGGCCATTCCGCGTTCTCGGTTCTGGAACGCGCGCGTGAGCACGTGCGCCAGGGCATGACGTTCGAGCAAGCGCGTGAGGCGATCCGCGCGACCACCGTGTTCACCACGCACACGCCGGTGGCCGCGGGCAATGACGCGTTCTCGTTCGAACTGATCGAAAAGTATTTTGGCACGTTCATCCCCGCGCTCAGGATATCGCGCGAACAGTTCTTCGACCTCGCGCGGCAGTACTTGCCCTGGGGCGCGGCATTCAGCATGACGGCGCTCGCGCTCAGATTCGCCGGCGCGGCGAACGGCGTCAGCGCGCTGCACGGCGAGGTCGCGCGCAAGATGTGGCATTTCCTCTGGCCCAATCACGCGGAAAGCGACGTGCCGATCGGCTCGATCACGAACGGCGTCCATTCGCTGTCGTGGCTTGCGCCCGAATATCAACAACTCTTCGACGAGTTCTTTTCGAACGATTGGCGCGACCGGATTGACGATCCCAAAGTGTGGCAAGCCATCGAGAAAATTCCGGACGAAAAACTGTGGAGGACACACCTCGCGCTGAAACAACGCCTGTTCGAGTTTGTGAACGCGCGCGTAAGGGCGCGGCATTCGTCGGTACACGATTCTAATGCGGCGACGGTTGGAATAGACCAACCCAGATTGCCGGGGGAGCAAGGTTCTACGAATGCCTCGCCCCTACAACCGGACGCGCTAACGCTCGGCTTTGCCCGGCGCTTTGCGACATACAAGCGCGCGGTCCTCATGTTCCGCGATGTCGAACGCTTGCAGCGGATTCTGAACGCGGCGAATCGTCCCGTCCAGATTCTGTTCGCGGGCAAGGCGCACCCTGCCGACGATCCGGGCAAGCAATTCATCCAACAAATCGTGCAGTCTGCGCGGCAACCCGGACTCGCCGGTCGCATCGCGTTCATCGAAGATTACGACATCAACGTTGCGCGCTATCTCGTGCAGGGCGCGGACGTCTGGCTGAACAATCCGCGTCGTCCGCTGGAAGCAAGTGGCACCAGCGGGGAAAAGGCGGCGCTCAACGGCTTGCCGAATTTCAGCGTGCTCGACGGCTGGTGGCGCGAGGGGTTCATGCGCAGCGTCAACGGCTGGGCGATCGGCGCGGATCAGGCGTGGGATAACGTGGACGCGCAAGACGCCGCGGACGCCGAGTCGTTTTACGCGACGCTGGAGAATGAAATCGCGCCGCGGTTCTACGCGCGCGACGCGGATGGCGTCCCGCACGCGTGGGTACGCCTGATGAAGAACTCGATCCAGACGCTCGCGCCGCGCTTTTCGACTTGTCGCATGGTCAAGGAGTATGTGACCAAATACTATGTGCCGGCGGCGACAAGGTGAGGAGACTCTATCGCCAACTCCGTTCGCGTAGTACGCGGCGCGCGGTCATCGCCGGCGCGGCGGTTGCCTTCTTTATCGGCGCGTGGATCGCGCTCGCGCAAATGACCAGCACGACCATCAGCCCCGCCACCCTGCGCGCGACCCTCACCCCGTTTGGCGCGTGGGCGCCGCTTGCGCTGATCGTCGCGCTGGCAGGTGTTTTGGTCGTCCCAATCATTCCAGCCACCATCTTTCAAATCGGCGCGGGACTCGTGTTCGGGCCATCCCTGGGACTGGTCTACGTATTGGTCGCCGACGCGCTGGGCGCAAGCATCGGCTTTTGGCTTGCGCGCTACTGGGGCAAATCCCTTCTGGCGCGTTACCTGTCGCCCGGCACCCAAGCCCAACTGATGAACCTGACCCAACGGATCAGTTGGCGCGGAGTGATTCTGCTGCGGTTGATACCGGGTCCGGCGTACCCGTTGGTGTCTTTGGCTGCCGGCTATTCGTCGCTCAACTACACGCGCTATATCCTGGCTTCATTGATTGGCGTCTTTCCCGGTTTGGCATTGCTCGTTCTCGCGGGCGATCTGGTCGAACGCTCGCCGATACTCGCGTTTGCGCTCGTGGCGCTCTTGCTCGTTGGCTTGGTCGTCGCCAGTCGCGGATTCCGCAAACCGCCGACATGACGTATTCAGCCGACTACTTTGCCGCGCGTGAATCCTGGCGTGACTGGCGCATCGAAGCGCGAGCGCTGATTGATCTCGCGCGTGTGACGCGCGGCGCGCGCACACTCGAAATCGGCTGCGGCGGCGGTGGGCTGCTACGGATGTTGCGGGAGCGCGGCGCGCGCGTGGTCGGTGTAGATACACTTCAGGTCGCGCTGCTCCTGGCGGCTGAACGATTTGAACAACCGCCGGGCAAGTTGACAAGGAGACAAGGTGACAAGGAAGGTATCACGCTGTCACCTTGTCACCCGGTCACCCGGTCTTTGCTTCGCATTGGCAAAGACGACGCGCTGCCATTTCGCGACGCGGCGTTCGATGCGATCATCGGTCAGCACGTCGTCGAGCATCTGCCGGATACAGACGTTGCGCTGCGCGAGTACAAGCGCTTGCTCAAGCCCAACGGACGCCTCGCACTCGCGACGCCGAACGCGCGCTACCCCGACCCCGCGCACTTTGCCGACGCGGATCACACGCGCGTCTTCACGCCGCGCGAGTTACGCGAGCGGGTAGAACACGCCGGCTTTGTCGTCGAGTCCTGTTCTACGATCTTTCCATTCCTCTCGCGCGCCCGTCTGCTACGCGCGTTCGGCGTGATCGCCTACCGACTTTTCCAACGCGCGCCGTACTTTGCCACACGTGGGCGGACGATCATGCTGAGCGCAAGCAATCCGTAATTCAAAGTTCAGAGGGAACCGCAGCCGAATTTTGAATTGTGAATTTTGAATCTTGAATTGAAACAACACCTTTGCCGCGTGGCTGACAATCACACACTTTGGGCGGACGTGCAATTGCTCGCGCTGCACGCGCCAGAACTCGCGCGGACGCTGCGCCCCGGGCAATTCGCGCTCGCGCGCGACCCGACGACGCTCGATCCGTACCTGCGGCGGACGCTGTGGTTGTACCACATCGAAGGCGCGCGCGTCGCGTTTACCTTGCCGGCGCGCGATCCGTTGGTCGTTCGTGCGCGCGTGGGCGACACACTGGATTTGCTCGCGCCGCTCGGACGCGCGATTGAATTCGACTCGAACGCGCGGCACGTCTTGCTGATCGGCGAAGGGACGCGCGTCGCGCCGCTGATTGCCATCGCGCACGATGCGATCGCGCAAGGCCGCGCAGTGGTGCTGGTAACCCACACCCCGTTCCTCCCTCACTCCGCAGGGCAAGGGGCTTGGCCCGCGCATCTGCTATCACCGGAAATCGAATATCGAACCGGCGATGGATTGGACGCGGAGTTGATTGCGTGGGCGGACGCGATCGTCGCGAGCGGGTCGGCGCAATTGTATCGCGCGCTGGCGGACGCGGTGCGCGCGGCGCGGTATCGGCTTGAGCCGGGATTCGCGCGCGTGCTGATGGATCTGCCAATGCCGTGCGGCACTGGCGCGTGCTACGCCTGTGCGGTCGAAACATCGCGCGGCGTGAAACTCACGTGCGCCGACGGACCGTCGTTCGATCTGATCGAGTTCGCGAATCAGCGGACGCGCTGAACAATCATGTCTATCGAACTCGCGCCCAATTGGAAACGCAGTCTCACGCTAACGAATCCACTGATGCTCACAGGTGGGTACGCGCCTAACCTTGCGAAGGTTTCAGAACCTTCGCAAGGTTCGACGTCCATCGGCGCGCTGGTCACGCTGCCGACGACGCTGCGCCCGCGCGCGGGCGCGCCGCTACCGCGCGTCGTCGAAACCGCCGGCGGCGTTTTGCTGCGAACGGGCGCGGCGAATCCGGGCTTGGCGCACGTCCTGCGCGAATATGACCGCGCGTGGGAACAAAGCGCGATTCCGATCATCGTCGCATTTGCAGCGCAAGGCGTGAACGATTGGGCGACGATGGCAGCGCAACTCGATAGCACTGCCGGCGTCGGCGGCATCGAACTGCATTTCAACCCGACGATGGACGCGCTCGACGCAATCCGCGCGGTGCGCGCGGCAACCGAGTTACCCATCCTCGCGAAACTCGATCTCGACAACGCGCGCGACGTTGCCGCCGACTGTCTCGCCGCGGGCGCGAACGCGCTCGTGATCGGACGCGCGCCGCGCGGGATGAGAATCATCGAAGGTCACCCGTGGTACGGTCGGATGTACGGTCCTGCGGCGAAACCCTTGGCGTTGCGCGCCGTCGCGGAGATTAGAGATTTGAGATTGGATGCGCCGATGGTCGCGTGCGGCGGCGTCCATTCGACGGAGGACGCGCGCGAATTTTTGGCAGCCGGCGCGGGCGCGGTGGAAACAGATAGCGCGGTGTGGCTTGAGCCGGCTGTCGCCGCGCGGATTGCCGCAGACCTCGCTCAGGGCTAAACGAGGGCAAACCAGATTGACGGCTTGCCAAACGCGTTGAACTTGCCGACGCACTTGATCTGACCATTCGCGCGATGACAGCGCCAGAGTCAATCGAACCAGACAGGAATCGACTCGATGAAACATCCCGGCATTTTCGTCTCCTGACCGTGTCCGCAGAAAGCATACGTCCGGGCCACAATCTGCGCGTCAGTGTGAAATATGTTCAGCAACCCGATGGCGCCTGGTTCAAATTCTACCAGAGTTGCTGGTTCGAGAGGGCAAAATGAACTATCAGATTCGTTCACTCGGCTACGATTCAGAATCCGACGAACTCGACTTGATAATCAACGCCGACCGTCCTCAAGCGGCTGAAGCAGTTCCAATAGATGCTGGCATTTACATTCGCCGCGATTTCAAGAACGGTCAAATCGTCGGCGCATTTATTCGCGGCTATCAGCGCTTTGCGCGCCAAGTCGCGGAAGGCAGAGCGATTTCCGGTGAACTTGCCGAACGGGAAGGTTTAGGCGAAGCGTTCAGAGCCATTGTTGCGTGGCAGCGCAAAGTGGGCGCCCTATCCCACGAACTCGCCGCACACCTTGGCGCATGGCCCCCGCAAGACAAATTCATGGAAATCCTCGTGCCGAGTCCGGTGTAGGACTTGGGTCGCCCGCGTTCTTCCCTATCTCTTCGTTCCCCATTTCTGATCAGTTTGCTCGCGCTCGCAATTAGCGCATGCGCCGTCCTCCCGCGCGCCACATCTACCCCGATCGCGCCGCGCCCCACACCCACCGCGGTACCATCTGCCACACCACCGCCGACCCGCGCGCCACAATCCGCGCCGCCCGCCTGGTGGGACGCGCGCATCGCGATGCCCCAAGGCGCCGAGTTCGACGGCGATGCCCAGCGCGCGGTCTGGCGCGCGCGCGACCCCAACGCGGAGGGCATCAAGGATTTCCTGGTTCGACAGGCAGCGGCGGCGGGTTATCGGTCATTCGTCATCACACAGTCACCGGGCGCGATCTACGATTTGCTGCTCGTTAGAGGTCAAGGGGCATACGCGCTGAACATCACGCTGGGAAGCGATACGACCATCATCACCGCCAGCCGTGTCGGGGTAATGCACCTGAAAGTTTCCGGCGTCGCGAATATCGAACTCGATTTGCCGATGCGGACGCGTCTCGATACGACACCCGGCAGCGAAGTCTCTATCGGCACATCTATTCCGAATCCGCAATGCGCGCAGTGCGAGTACTTGATCAACGTTCACATCGCGCCATTCAAGGGACCGGGCATTTACGATAGCAAGCCGGGGATTTCGATCATTGACGTGGAACTGGTACCCGGCGGAGATCACGATCGCGATAATTATCGCTGGGCGCAGAGTTGCACGGTCAGCGTCAAAGAGACGAGTGGAAGTTTCGACTGTCGGGGATTGCAGAACGTGAACGATCCGAGCAAGAAGGTGGATGCGAGTGGGAGCTGGATGCAGCCGGCGGATGGCAGATAGCGTATGGCGTATGGCAATCTGCAATTGGCTATTTGCTATACGCTATGTGCCATGAGCCATCACGGTGATTCCAACACAATCGTCACCGGACCGTCATTCAGAATCTTGACTACCATNNAAGCGTTCGATCAGCGGCTCGGCGACCTCGGGCCGCGCGGCGTCAATGAAATCGGGGCGTCGCCCGCGCCGCGCATCGGCGTAGAGCGTGAACTGGGAGACGACGAGCGCGCCCGCGCTGACGTCGAGCGCGGAGAGGTTGAACTTGCCCGCGCCGTCTTCGAATATCCGCAGCGTGGCGATTTTCTGAGCGAGCCAGCGCGCGTCGTCTTCGTTGTCGTCGTGCGTGACGCCGACCAGAATTACCAGCCCCGCGCCAATCGCGCCGACGATTGCGCCGTCCACGCTAACCGATGCCTCACGAACTCGCTGAATCACCGCGCGCACGTTTTCCTCGCTCGCTTGCCTAAATCTTCAATCTCTGCTATGATTCGGCTCACCGATGGCGGGAGCACACTCATGGCAAAGCCAATGTACAAATTGCTAATGACCTGGGACATCCGTCCCGGCAAAGAATCCGAATATTTTGAGTTCGTCGTGCAGGAATTCGTCCCCAAGTTGACTCGGCTGGGCATCCAGCCGAGCGAGGCGTGGTACACCGTCTGGGGCAATGCGCCGCAGATTCTGACCGGCGGCGTCGCCGAAGATCGCGGCACGATCGAAACGGTGGTTGAGGGCGAAGAGTGGAAGACGCTGCTGGAACGGCTGATGAATTACGTTTCGAACTTTAACTACAAGATCGTGCCGGCGCTGGGGCACTTTCAACTTTGATCCACACCCGCGCGCGCTGCGCGCGCAATCTGCGGTGGGCAAGCGATGGGAGTATCGGGTCGGCTCGATACTCCCATATTTTTTCAGTTCACTTGATTTCGGTTTTGTTTTCCGTCTTGGCGTTGGCTGGGCTTGTGGTCTCTGCGGGTTTGTCGGTTGGCGGATTCGGCTTGGCGTCGGTCGTCGCAGGTTTGCCTTCGCCGGCTACGGTACCGGAAGCGCTTTTGCGGCTGTCGGTGATGTACCAACCGGAACCTTTGAAGATAATGCCTGCCGCGTGAAGGACTTTGCGCACGCTGCCCGAACACTCGGGGCATTGGCGCACCGGCGCATCTTGGATTGACTGCAAGCGCTCAAACCGCGCGCCGCAGGTCTCACATTCGTATTCGTAGATAGGCATAGACCATTTCACTCCTTGCGAATGTTGCTCGTCGCGGATTATACGCCTACTTCTGGTGATGGTCAAATGCCAGGGCGCGGTACAGCGCCACCCATTCGTCGAGCGTCAGCGTCTCCGCGCGGCGCGTCGGCAGGATACCGGCGCGAGCCAGCGCCGCCGCAATCGCATCCGGTTCGCGTGACAAGCCGCGCGCGAGGGAATTGCGTAACTGTTTCCGCCGTTCGCCAAAACCGGCGCGAACGATTTCAAACAAGCGTGCGGTCTCGGCTGGGTCGAGGCGCGCCTGGGCGAACACATCCATTCGCACGACGGCGGAATCTACCTGGGGCGGCGGATAGAACGCGCCCGCCGCGATCGTGCGCACGATGCGCGGCTGCGCGAAAAAATGCACGCTGACCGCGAGCAGACTCATCGCCGGCGGACGCGCGACGATGCGCTGCGCCACTTGACGCTGAACCATCACAACCAGCAGACGCGGTTTGTGCGCGGCTTGCAGGACGTGGCGCAGAATCGCGGAGGTGATATAGTACGGCAGATTGGCGACGACTTTGAACGAAGGGGCAGGTCCAAGACCTGCCCCTCCCTTTGTAATCCATTCGACCGGTTCTGCGTCCAGCACATCACCCTGAAGGATAGCGACATGCGCGACGTCTGCGAAATCGTTTTGCAGTTTTGCTGTGAGTTCCGCGTCCACCTCGACGGCGACGACGCGCCCGGCGCGGCGCGCCAGCGCGCGCGTCAAATGTCCCAGCCCTGGACCGATTTCCAAAATCGTATCTGCCGGCGTCACCTCTGCCGCATCCACGATGCTTTCCAGGATGCGCGGATCGGTCAGGAAATGTTGTCCCCACTTTTTCTGCGGTCGCCAGCCGCGCGCGTCGAGCGTGGATTTGATGCTCATGGGTTTTAGGAGCAACCTGGTTTTTACGCGCTAGTGCGTATATCGTTCTTTGGGCGTGTCGGGGATGACCCAGTGAATCTGGTCGGATGGCGGCGGAGGATCGAGCAGGTACACGTCCACCCACTTGTACCAGAGAACCAGGTTCGCTTCGTCGTAACCCAGGTCCACGCGCTTGCCTTTGATGCGCCCGCCGGTATCGCCGGCGGTTGCCAAGCCGTAGCCAGGCACATAGACCCGGGTGCGCAGGTTGATCACTTTCGGGTCCACCGCGACGATGCCTACGCCGGCGCGCATCCCGGTCGCCGTGATGCCAAATTCCGGGTGCGTGCGCACCTTGCCCGAAGTGGCTGCGGTGTACGATGTCGCCAGCACGCGCAACTTGCGCCAGTACGTCGCCGTAGATCCGTCCGGCAAGACCAGTTCGCGCTTTACAATTTTCGTGCCGTAACTGTAGATCTGGGTAACCGGCGCGGCTTCGATCCATTCCCGATCCACCGAGCGCTTGATTTCCCGTCCGTTTTCGTACAGGATCCGAATCGTGCGTTTCTTGACCCCTTCGACGCCCTTCTGCGTGACTTGGCGCTGATCAATTTCCATCGTCGGATCGGGCTGCCAGACTGTCTCGTAAGCGATGTATTCTGACTCGGTGTTGAATTCCTCTCGGACGCGTATCACCTGAACGGTGATGCCGTCGCGGACCGGGTCGGTCGCGGCAGGGAGCGTGTAATCCTTGTCCTTGAGTTCGATGCCTTCTTGAACGAGCAAATTGGCGATTGTTTCGCCGCGCGTCCGCGTGCGAATCGTTCGATTGTCCACGTTGATCGTCGCCGCGCGCGAGCGGCGAATGTACACTTGCCAGCCCGGCGCGACCGGCGTGCCGAGGTCGGGCGTCACGTAATCACCCAGGTAAACGATCAACCCGGCTTGGCGCAGCGCTTCGCCGAGCGTCGGCGCGGTCGTGTACAACGTTGTGACCGCGCCGTTGTCGTTGATTTGGATGGGGACCGCGCGTTGGACGACGATGTTCAGCGGCGGATCGCCGTTCGTGCGCGCAATCGGTTGGGTTGGCTCGACGGTCAAGCCGTCGGCGAGGACGCGATCGCCGGGTTTCAGCGTGATGCCGACCTGGCGCAGCGCGTCGTCAATCGTCTTGCTTTGCGTGCGGCGCGCGAACGTATCGCCATCGGCTTGGATCTGCAGCGCGCGCGCCAAGCGCACGGCGATCGGCTGGTTGTCGGGAATCGGCGCGTCGAGCGCGGGAAAGACGATGTCTTCGGGCGCGAGCGCAATCGCGGCGTCGTTCAAGACGCCGGCGACTGTCGTCTGATTCGAGAGGATGGTCAGCGGGTGCTGGTCGAGCAAAAGTGGGATCGGTCGGAGCGCGCGGAAAAAAGTCCAGCCCATCAGGGTCAGTGTCGTCAGGGTCAGGGCGAGGATCAGGGTTGACGCGTCGAGGCGAACGCGGAGGCGACGTTTGTAGAATGTCTTTAGTTCGTCAACGAACCGAGGATTGGACAACGCGGGTTCTTCGCTCACGGATTTGAAAAGATTGGTCGTGCACCTTCTGTTGAAACGCGCGCCCCGGCTTGATCGGAACAGCCAGCTCCAGCCAGGTGCCCCGACGGCGCCCAAAAGTGACGACTTACCGTTGCTGCCTTCCGGCCCTGGCGGGGTTTGTCGGCTTTTGCCGCGTCGGACCCAACCTTCATCGCCGCTTGAACCGAACAGTCCCGAAACGTGCGCCCCGCGAAAAGGGCTTCAACCCCGCTGTAGCGGATTGCGGGTCAGCCGCCCGGAGGCGGAGTCAGGGCACCGCTAGTTCCCCATCTAGCACGACCGGCGATAGTGTAGTCGAGAAATCTGAAAATGTCAAAGTTGCAATTAGAGGTTGGAGGTTAGAAGTTGGATGTTGGAGCGACACTATCCAACGTCTAACGCTCTAACCTCCAACTTCCAATTCACAGCGGAGAGGGCGGGATTTGAACCCGCGAGGCTCATCGCCTACACGATCTCCAATCGTGCGCACTAGGCCGGGCTATGCGACCTCTCCAAGGAATTTCAGATTTCAGATTGCCGATTGCAGATTTTCGAATCTAAAATCATAAGTCTGAAATCTGAAATGGGGTGGCGGAGAGGGAGGGATTTGAACCCCCGGTGGACTTGCGCCCACACGCGATTTCGAGTCGCGCGCACTAGACCGGACTATGCGACCTCTCCAGCGCGCGCAATTATAGCACACCCGGCAGAAACAAGCAAAACGAAATGCCCTCTGACAGCCCCGCGCGGGGGCGCAAGAGAGCAGAGGAGCAGGGACGCAAGGGAGAATTCTGCGCGCTCCTCTGCTCCCTCACCCCTCTGCACTTTTTGCCGGCGCGTCTCACCTGCGCTATAATGCAAACGGAACCGGAGGTACCGATGCCCTTCTATACTGTCAACTTGGATCCAATCCTGGATGAACTGGGAATTCCCACGATCAAATCTGCGCGCATCGAAGTGGATCGCTACATTCAGGAAATTCTCGGCACGATTGACGCGGACAGCGAGACGGTGTGGCCCCTGCTGAACGAAAAGTTGAAAGACCCTCAGTGGACCGCTGAGTTCAAGCAACAGTTGAAAGCGAAATGGGACGCGCGCGACTGGCGCAGGGGATTGCTCAGTTGATCACGCGCCCATCAGAGCAGGGGAGCAGAGCGGCAGAGGAGCACAGGAGCATCGCGCGACTAGAAAAGGCACCTCTGCTCCCCCGCACCCCTGCTCCCACGCATTTCAGTTCTGTTCTCAAAAGAGATGGTTTGGCGCTCTTGCTTTTCCTCACGCTTACCGGCGTGATGACCAATCCACTTGTCCTGCACCTTGCTAGCGCGGTTGAGGACAAACAGGATGCGCTGCTCAATACGTGGATTATTGCGTGGGTCGGGCACGCGCTCATCACCGAGCCGCTGAATCTATTCAACGCCAATATCTTTTATCCGTACTCCGACGCGCTGGCGTTCTCGGAAACGCTGCTGCCGCAAGGTCTATTCGCGCTTCCCTTCAACCTCGCGTTCGATAACACCGTCCTCGGCTACAACCTCGTCCTGCTCGGGTCGTTCTTCCTCGCCGCGTACGCGATGTACCTGTTCGTCTTGGATCTGACGCGCTCGCGCCGCGCGGGCGTAGTCGCCGGCATCATCTTTGCCTTCAACCCGTACAATCTGGGCAACCTGGCGCAGGTGCAGTTGCTGTCATCCGGCTGGCTGCCGTTGGCAATGCTCTTTTTGAGGAAAATGCTTGGGACTTCGGGCGGAATTCAAAATTCACCGCCGAACCGAATTTTGAATTCTGAATTTCGAATTTGCCTTTTGTTCGCGCTCTGCTTTTCCCTCCAAGCCCTCTCATCCTTCTACTATGCCTTCCTCGCCGGCTTTACAGTTGCAGTCTACGCCCTCTGGTTCCTCATCACGCATCACGCATCACGTTTTACGCTTTACGTTTTACTCTTTGCCCGTCTCCTCGTCTCCGCCCTCCTCATCGCCATCGTCGTCGTCCCCTTCTTCCTGCCGTACCTCAGCGTCCAGCGCGAGATGGGCTTTGAGCGCAAGATCGCCGAAAGCGAGCCGTTCAGCGCGAGTCTNNTCGCTTTTGGCTTTTGCCTTTTTACTTTCTTTGGGACCGCGCCTGTTCCTCACGCCGTCAATCGGCACGAACATCACGCTCCCGTACCGCTGGCTGTACGATGTGTTCCCGCTGATGCACGCGCTGCGCGCGCCGGTACGCTTTGACGTGCTGGTGATGTTGGCGTTAGCCA
>DHFK01000060.1 GCA_002400365.1 Anaerolineales bacterium UBA4826
CACCGCGCGCAAATCATCCCCCTCGCGCACGACGTACGCGGGAATGCCGCTCGCCAACAACTCCGCCGCCGCAACCTGCGTTTCGCCGCGACCGCCGAACGTATTCGAGTCCACTAGCACCGCGATCACCCGCAAGCCGCGCCGTTTGATCTCGCGCAGCGATTTGACCCAGTCCAGCGCGCCCGACGGCGTGATCGTAACCAGCGTGTTGTTGCGCCCCAGTCGCGCACCCTCTTGCGCCAGCACCTCGCTGAAATCCGTCGTCCCTTCCGCGCGCAGCACCGCCAGCACCTCGAGCAGCCGATTTACCTGGCGTTCGCCGCGATCCGGTTGGATGATCTCGCGCTGATGGCCATGCGCCACGAAACCAAGCGCGCGCTGCTGCCGCAAAAAGTATTTGGCGACCGTCGCGGCAATCGTCACGCCGTATTCTTCCGTATCGGGCGGGAGTTTCATTTCCTGGGGCTGCGCGCTCAGCCACAACGCCGAGAGATCGCGCGCCGCCCACGCGTCCTCGTACCACAGCCGCGCCTGCGCGTGGCGTTCCATGTCGAGATAAACCCACACATCCGCGCTGGGATCGAGTTCGAATTCTTTGACGATCAGCCGCTCCATGCGGGCGGTCGAACGCCAATGAATGCGGTTGAACGAATCGCCCGGTAGGTACTCGCGCGTCCCCGCGACGTTNNCCCATCGAAGGCGCAAACGTGATCAGGTCAATCGCCGCCGGATACACCGTGATCGCCGACTGCGTGTCAGACATTCGCCGATGGAAAACGAACAAGCCGAACGGATCGCCGGTCGCGACGGTGATTGGTCCAACGCGAAAGCGCCCGCGCCGACGACAGACAGTGCGCACGCTCCAACTCCAACGCGCGCCGGCGCGCAAGCCATTCAGCACCCGGCTGACGCGGTGCGCGGGGAATTCGGATTCATCGCGGATCTCGATCCAGATTTTAGCCAGGCGTCCGGTGTTGTGAACCAGCAAGCGCTCTTCCGCAACCTTGCCGACCTGCGTGCGCGGCGTCATCGTCTTGCGCTCGAGGCGGAACGCGCTGACGCTGTACACGGCGAAAACAAAGGAGACGAGTTCGATCGCGAGGATGAGGTACGTCAAGCGGAAGAAAATATCGCGCCCGGTTTCATACGCAAACGTGGTGATCAGAATCCAAGCGACGATGAGGACCCAATGGCGCGAGGTCACGCGGAACGCGCCAGCGCGCAGCGGAATCCAAAGCGGCTCGCGGCGGCGCAGGGCTTGAATTCGGCGCGGAAGCGAAAGGATCGCGTTCATGTTGCCGGTTTCGCGCTAGACTCGTCCGTCTCGGGCTTGGACGCCGAGTCCGAGGATGGATTAGATGGCGGGACCGGGGAATCGCCCTCGCGTGGCGCGGGAGGCGCAGCGGGCGAAGCAGTCGCCGGCAGCACATAGACATCGCCTTGACGCTGCAAGAACCGATGATATTCCATAAACCAATCGAGATATTCTCTGCGTTCCTGCCGGACGCGATCTTGCTGCTGACGCTCGCGGTGCGCGTCACGGCGGCGAAAGATCTCCTGGGATGCCCACTGCGGGTTGGTCACTGCCTTGAACACCAACTGTCCCCCCTGCCCTCCGGCGGTTTCAATCGTCAGATCGCCATAGTTGAACACGTTGGCAAGAATACTCGGCTTGCTGTACGAAACGTTTTGCACGCGATCCAGCGTCGTCTCGACCGAGCGTTCCTTCAGACGAAACGGACTGCGCTCGATGTCGAGGATGCGATCCTCCGTCACTTGATAAATGTCGTTGCGCCAATCTTCATATTGGTACCACATCCAGAAATATGCGCCGCCAAGAACAACCAGCCAGACCAAGCCCGATCCCAGCAGGACTTGCCAAGTCAACTGACTCCACGACGCGAGAAAGAAAAGGAGACCGCCGGCGAGAACCACGACGAGGGCGACAAAGGGTCGGCTGATCTTTGTAAAGAGGATGAACCAGTGCTTGCGCCAGGTGATCCTGCCGCTCTCCTCAATCTGCAAACCGATGAGTTCATTCAGACGCCTGGAAAGATTGGTGGTGCGTCGCCGGCGCACCGGCATCGGCGGTTCCGCCGCGGGCGGCTGACGCGGAGTTGGGGAGGGGGCTTGGCTCAATTCGGGTGGCGCAAGCAAGGTACGCAGTTCTTCGCGAATTGCCGCGCGGCGCTGTTCGCGCTTTTCGAACTGGGCGCGCGAACGTACGCGCTCGACCTGCTCGAAGATATTTCGCCGGATGTTCGCGCGGCGCGGCGCGCAACCAAAATCAATGTCTATCCGACTGCCCGCCGTTTCGACGCGGATGGCGCTAAAGCCAAGCACCCGCGCCGCCAAACCGATCGCGCTCTCTTGAACATTGGTCACCTGCTCGATCGGCGCTTCCTCACGCTCTTCGAAAAAGCCGATCACTTTTTCGGTATGGATCACGCGCTTGTTCGTAACGATGTAGTGATCGTTGCTCCAGTCCACGAAGCACCAGACGATGGCACCGAGCGCTCCCACTGACCCCAGAATCCACAGCCCCGTGCTCAGGGGCGCGAGCCATGAGAATGCGCTGGCGGAGGCGGAATCAACCAGTCCGACGACGAACGCCAAGAGCAACAGGAAGAGCGCAAGAACGAGCGGCAGCCACAACGCGCGGAAGAGCGCGAACCAATGCCGCCGCGTGTTGACCACGACGATTTCGCCCTCCGCCAGCCACGGGAATGGACGCGCGGCGAGTTTCTTCAGAGTATCCTCGCGCAGAGCCAGTTTCTCCCTCATCGTCGGCATGGTGTTTCGCCACGCGTCGAATTCGGGCTTGGATAGAACCAACAACTCGACTTGTTCCGAAAAGACATCCGCCGTCGCGTCGTGGTGCAGCCCGGTGATCAGCGAGGTTTCGCCAAAGGAGCGCGGGGGCGACACAAATCCCAGCACGCGCTCGCGACCGCGCGCGTCAACCTGGCGCAGTCGCAACGTTCCGCTCTGGACGACGTAGAACGCTTCGCCGGCATCGCCTTGTGCGAACAGCACATCCCCCAGCCGATAGCGGGCGCGATGAAATAGCGGCGCCAGCCCCGCCAGTTCCTCGGTGTCCAGGGACGCGAACAATGGAATGTCTTTGAGTTGCTCAACCGGAATCATGCTACAACAGTTCCTTCAACTTGGTCGCCGCCGCGCGCGTCATCCCTTCGACCGTCAACAATTCTTCCACTGACGCCTCGCGGATTTTATCGAGCGAGCCGAAACGCGCGAGCAGCGCGCGCCGCCGCCGCGGCCCGATGCCGGGAATCGTGTCCAACTGCGAAGCGAGACCGCGCTTGGCGCGCAGTTGGCGATGATACGTGATGCCAAAACGATGCGCTTCGTCGCGGATACGCTGCAACAGTTTCAGCGCTTCGGATGATCGCGGCAGTCGCAGCGAAGCGTCACGCCCCGGCACGAAAATCTCTTCCTCCTGTTTCGCCAGACCGATGAGGTTGACCCCTTCGATGCCCAGTTCTCGGAACACCTCTTGCGCCGCGCTCAACTGCCCCTTGCCGCCGTCAATGATCACCAAATCGGGCACCCTCTCGAGGGATGAAGGATGAGGGATGAAGGATGAAGGATTCGTTGTTTCAGCCTTCACACCTGCACTTGCGTGCGGTGCAAGCGTCCTTCTGCCTTCATCCGTCGGTATCCGACCTTCTGCCTCGATCAGTCGTCTAAAACGACGGCGAAGCACCTCTTGCAGACTCGCGAAATCATTCGCGCCCTGGACTGTTTTGATTTTGAACTTGCGGTAATCGCTCTTCTTCGCCGCGCCGCGCTCGAACACGACCAGCGCGCCCACCGAGTTCGTGCCCTGCGTGTTCGAAATGTCGTAACATTCCATGCGCAGCGGCGGGTTTGAGAGATCGAGCGCATCCTGCAATTCGGCGACCGCGCCCATCTGCTTGGTTTCGTCTGCGAGCCACTGCGCCTTGAGACTCGTGAGCGTCACCCGCGCGTTCTCCTCCGCCATCGCGACGAGTTCTTTGCTTTGTCCGTTGCGCGGAACCCTAAGCAAGACCTTTTGCCCGCGCTGCTTGTTCAGCCATTGCTCGATGATCTGCGCCTCTTCGATGTTTTCGGGCAGCAGGATTTCCGGCGGCACGTACGCGGCTTCGTCGTAAAACTGCTTGACGAACGACGACAAGACCTGGTCGGTGTTCTCGTCCTCCGTCCCCTCCAGCACGAAATACTCTCGCCCGAGCAGTTTGCCGCCGCGCACGAAAAAGACCTGCACGCACGCGTCGCCGTCGTCGCGCGCGAACGCGATCACATCCTGATCAATCAGCAGCGGCGAAACGACCTTCTGATGCTCGGTGACGCGCGCGAGCGCCTGCAATTGATCGCGATAACGCGCCGCGCGCTCGAATTCCAGTTTTTCGACCGACTCGTCCAGTTTGCCGCGAATGGCGGCGGTCACTTGGTCGGTCTTGCCTTGCAAGAACTTGCACAGGCGATCAATCATCGCGCGGTATTCCTCGCGCGACGCCGCGCCGACGCATGGCGCGACGCATAGACCGATGTCGTAGTACAAACAGGCGCGCCGGTCTGTGCCGGTAATTTCGCGATCGCACGTGAGGTACGGGAAAATCTTGCGCAGCGTATCCATCGTCGCGTGGACCGCCCACACCGCCGTAAACGGACCAAAGTAGCGGCTGCCGTCGCGCGTGTCCATCTGCCGCGTGACGAGCACTTTGGGAAAAGGTTCTTGCCAGGTGACCTTGATGTACGGATAGCGCTTGTCGTCCTTGAGCCGCACGTTAAAGCGCGGCTTGTGCTTTTTGATGAGATTACATTCGAGGACTAGCGCTTCCAGTTCCGAATCGGTGACGATGAACTCGACGTTGCGAATACGCTCGACCAGCCGCCAGACTTTCGAGTCCTGGCCGTATGGCGCGTGAAAGTACGAGCGCACACGGTTGCGCAGGTTGATCGCCTTGCCGACGTAGATCACTTGTCCGCGTTCGTCTTTCATCAGGTAGACGCCGGGGTTGATCGGCAAGGTATCGAGGATTTGTTGGATTTCGGGACGGGGAGTAAAGGTCAAGCTCACTTCTCTCGCGCGCGCTGTTCCAGAAGAACCGCGAATGCATCTAGTCCTGCCGCACAATGAAATACGGCGCGGGCGGCAGCGGCGCAAGTTGATTATACCACAAACGGTTCAATACTCAATCGCGTGGTGATTGTACGCAAGTTCATTCTGCCACAGGGGACACAGAGAGAATCTTCTTTCTGCAAACGCTGATGCTCGGCGCAGGTGTCCTCGTCCTGCTCGGCATCGTCTATCATGAGCGCCACACGAATCGAGGTACGCGATGAAGAAGCAAAGACCCTTCGGGTTTCCGGAAACTCGAAGGGTCTTTTTCTATCGCGGCGTCAGCAACGCGCGCAAATCACTATCAGGCAACCCGCGCGTCTTTTTAAAGACGAGTGGCAGCGGATGATCGTACACCGTGAAACTTTCGTCGGCGGCGCCCCAGTTCCAAACCCACGCGCCGCGTGGGGGAACGAGGTCGCGCGCGCGCTCGTCCGCAAGCGTGAGTCGGTCCAGCGCGATGTCGTTGCGCGCGGACGCGACCGGCTCGAATCCGAGTTGCCCATCGAAGAGCAACCGATAATAGCGCGACGACATTGGATAACGCGCGGGCAGCCGCGTGATCGTCGCCGATAGACGCTCGGTCGCGAGAACAATGTAATCGCTGGAACCCAACACCCTCACGAGCGTTTCCAATTTCGCCGCGTCGTCCGCGTCGTACATCGGCAGAGTTTGCCAATGGTATTCGGTTGGAGCGCGTTCGATCCCCGCGCTGCGAATCGGCACCGGCAGCGTGTCGTCCCAATGCTCGGTTGCGATCGTCGCGCCCGGCGGGATGTTCGCGTACATCCACCGGGAGATTTGCAGCCAGGGGTGTTCGCGGGAGTAAATCGAAACGAAGGTGAGCGAATAGACAAAAGCGAGGAACAATGAAGCGTAAAGCGTGAGCCGTGAACCGTGAAACGTGAAACGTGTTGCGTGTTGCGTGTTGCGCGATGTCTGAGACCTGAGCCAGGCGCTTGCCATCAGAAACAAGAACGGCAGCAGCGGGAGCAAATAGCGCGGGTATTTGGCGTACTGTCCGCCGACGAGCAAGAAATAGACGAGCGCCCAGGACACAATGAATCCATCACGCCAGTCGCGCCTGTCCCACCATCGCCAAAGGAATACCGCACTGCCGCCCCACGCGAAAATGCCGAGCGGCAAACTCATTCCCCACACACTACTTTGCGCGATGGGGTAGACGAACGGCAGCGTATCGGCGTACTGCCGCGTGTAGGGATAGTCCAGCCAGCCGCGCGCGATAAGCATCTCTGTACCGACCTGCCCGAAATATCGAACCGGATCAAGCAGCGCGTACGGCTGGGTGACGATGAAGACCGCGAGCGCGACGGCGGTGATCTTGGCGAGGGTGTGGCGCGTGTCCCAGATTTGCGCGAGCCACCTCTTGACNNCTGTGCAACTGCGACCACTACCGGCGCCACCAGCAGTAGAGCCGTGACCTTCGTCGCCAGCGCGAGTCCAAACGCAAGCGCCATCGCCACCGCATCGGCTCGCTTGCCCATCTGGGCGTACCGCGCGGCAAAGAACATGGTCACGACGACGAGCAGCGTAAGCAGCGTATCCACCGTGTAGAAATGCGACAATTGGACATGCAGCACAGTCACTGCGATGCACGCGGCTGCCATCAAGCCAACCACTTGATCGTACAACTGCCGCGCAAGAAGGAAGACGCATACGATCGTGCCGAGATCGAACAGCGCCGAAAGCGCGCGCCCTAACAGCGCGAGACCGACAAGGTCTTCACGCCACGGTACGACGTGGGTGGTCGCGGGCGCAAACGCGCTGAGCGCTTTCAGGAGATAAATTGGAAAAGAACCGTAGGCAAAGAACTTTGGGTTGAGCGGACTCTCAGAGGAAAAGAACTTGGGAACATTCGCGGGCAAACGCAGGTCTGCTACAACCATCAGAATCTTGCGTTCGTCCGGATGAAAGAGATAGCCGCTATCCCACGCCAACCCGTAGAAGCGGAACAGCGCGGCGACCAACAGAATGACGCAAAGAGCAATGTACTGCCAGGCATTACGTTTCACGTTTTACGTTTTAGATCTCTCCGCTTTCCTTCAGCGCCTTGATTCGTCCCAGGAATTCGGGCGAGTGCAGCAATTCGACCTGCGCGACCGTCTCCGCCTCCGCCGACGCGTCCGCGTCCCGCTCGAACGATTGGTCAATCAAGCGCTTTGCCAGCGCCAACGCGCGTGGCGAATAATTCACCGCGCGCTCCGCCCAGTTGCGCGCGACGCCCAGCAAATCCCCGGCTTCAGCGACGCGATGGACCAAGCCCATCCGCTGCGCGTCCATGGCGGTCACGTTGCGCCCGCGCAGAATCATCTCCTTTGCCGCGCTCACGCCGACCAGACGCGTCAGCCGCTGCGTCCCGCCCAGCGCGAGCACCATGCCCAGTTTGATTTCGGGCAAGCCGAAGATCGCGCGCGTTGACGCCAGCCGAAAATCGCACGCGAGCGCGAGGACGACGCCGCCCCCGTACGCCAATCCATTCACCGCTGCGATCGTCACCTGGGGCAATTGCTCCAGCGCGTCGAACGTGGCGCGCCATTTGACGATCTCGGCGCGCGTCTGCTCCGGGGTGAACGATTCGCCAATGCGCGTCAGCATCTCCACATCCGCGCCGACCGAAAAGGTTTTGCCTGCGCCGGTGATGATGACCGCGCGCGTGGTTTCATCGCCGCGCAGTTGGTCAACCAAAGCGCCCAAGTCATCCATCAGTTCGACATTGAGCGCGTTGCGCTGGCTCGGGCGATTGAGGGTGATCGTTGCGATCTGTTCGGTTGTTTCGATGCGGAGTGTTTTGAATGTCACGATTGGTTTTTGAAGCGGGAGGTTAGAAGTTGGACGTTAGAAGTTAGAGGTCCGATTCCAGCATCCAACCTCCAACGTCCGATTTCCAATTTCTAACCTCCCGCTTCTAACCTCCATCTCCCAGTTTCAATACCGCCATGAACGCGTCCTGCGGAATTTCGATGACGCCAAAACGCTTCATGCGTTTCTTGCCGGCTTTTTGCTTTTCGAGCAACTTGCGCTTGCGCGTTACATCGCCGCCGTAGCATTTCGCCAAAACGTCTTTGCGCAGCGCGCGAATCGTCTCGCGCGCGATAATCCTCCCGCCGATCGCCGCTTGAAGCGGCACCGGGAAAAGTTGCTGCGGGATAACCTCCTTTAGTTTTTTGCACAACGCCGCGCCGCGTGGATAGGCATAGTCTTGGTGCACGATCATCGAAAGCGCGTCCACCACTTCTTCGTTGACCAGGAGGTTGAGTTTCACCAGGTCGCTCGCGCGATAGTCGGCGAAGGTATAGTCCAACGACGCATAGCCGCGCGTGCGCGATTTCAGTTGGTCGTAGAAATCCACGATCAAGTCCGCTAACGGCATCACGTAACTGAGCATCACGCGCTGCTCGTCGAGGTACTCCATCTTGTCGAACGCGCCGCGCCGCGCGACGACCAGATCCATTACCGCGCCGATGTACTCCTTGGGCGTAAAGACCTGAATCCGCATCCACGGCTCTTCGATCTCCGCGATCTCCGCGCCGTCCGGCATCTCCGCCGGATTGTCCACCGTGACAACGTCCCCGCTGGTTTTCAAGACGTGGTACTCGACGCTTGGCGCGGTCGCGATGAGGTTCAGAGCGTACTCGCGCTCCAAGCGTTCCTGCACGATCTCAAGGTGCAGCAAGCCGAGAAAGCCGCAGCGGAATCCAAAGCCCAATGCCGCCGAGGTTTCTGGCTCGTACGTCAGCGACGCGTCGTTGAGTTTCAATTTGTCGAGCGCGTCGCGCAGCAGCGGATAGTCATTCGTCTCGACCGGATAGAATCCCGCGAATACCATGGGCTTGGCAGGCCGATAGCCCGGCAGCGGCGCAATGGCAGGCTTCAGCGCGTGCGTGATCGTATCGCCGACTTGGATGTCGCGCACGCTCTTCAACCCGGTCGCCACGTAGCCGACTTGGCCCGCGCGGAGGATTTCGCCCGCCGCCATCTTGGGGCGGAACACGCCGACTTCGAGGGCGTCCACTTCAAGCCCAGACGACATCAATTTCAGTTTTTGGTTCTTGGGTAACTCGCCGTCCACGACGCGCACGTACGCGACGACGCCTTTGTACGAATCATACTTGGAATCGAAGATGAGCGCGCGCAGCGGCAGCGTGGCGTCGGCAACCGGCGGCGGGATGCGCGCGACGATCGCCTCAAGAATCTGCTCAGTGCCAATGCCTTCTTTCGCCGACGCGCGGATGATCTGCTCGTCCGGCGCGTTGAGCAGTCGCGTCAGGTCGCGCGCGATTTCGTCGGGACGCGCCGAAGCGAGATCAATTTTGTTGACAACCGGGATAATCGCGAGGTTGTGCTCGAGCGCGAGATAGAGATTGGCGAGCGTTTGCGCTTCGATGCCCTGCGTCGCGTCCACGACGAGGATGGCGCCTTCGCACGCGGCGAGCGCGCGCGACACTTCGTACGTGAAATCAACGTGACCCGGCGTGTCAATGAGGTTCACTTCGTACGCGTCGCCGTCACGCGCGCGATACTGCATGCGCACCGCTTTGGCTTTAATCGTGATGCCTTTTTCGCGCTCCAGGTCCATCTGGTCCATCACCTGCTCGACCATCTCGCGTTTAGCGACGGTGCCGGTAAATTCGAGCAGGCGATCGGTCAACGTAGACTTGCCGTGATCTATGTGCGCAATGATGCAGAGATTCCGGATGTGAGACTGATCCATCACCCGCATTATACCACGCCTTACGCGCGCGCCAAAACGCAAGCGGCGAGTGACCTGCGACGAGAAATCTCCCGTCACTCGCCACTCGCCACTCACCTCAGGTGTTGGTCGTCAGCGCAAGATCAGACGTTAGCCCGGCGCATTCAGCGCGACGAGATCAGCGTGGGCTGGTACTCCGAACTGATTTCGCGGACGTCAATGATCCGCACGCCATTCTTTTCGAGCGCCGTCACCAGGTCTTCGCGCTTGGCGCCCTGAACTTTCATCGTAATATCGCGGTGTTGCGCGTCGCTGCCGAGAAAGGTCGCGATGCTGATGATGTTGCCGCCGAGTTCCGCGACTTGGGCGGCGACTTTGGCTAATTCGCCTTTGACCTCGGGCACGCGCATGGCAATGCGCAAGCCCTTTTCGCGTCCGCCCAACGCCTCCGCCATCGTCCTAAAGATATCGGTCTCGGTGATGATGCCGACCACCTGGCGGTCGCGCACCACCGGCAGACTGCCGATTTTGTGATCCACCATGATGCGCGCGGCTTCTTCCAGCGGGCAGTCTTCGCCAACGGTAATGACCCGTTTGGTCATCACGTCCTTGACCTGCAATTTGGACAAGAGATAATGAACCTCAAAGACACTGAGCGAGGTCGCCGGCGAAGGCGACGCGTACAGCAAATCCTTTTCGACGACAATTCCAACCAGATCGCCTTGTTTGTCCACGACCGGCAGCCGCCGAATCTTTTTGTCGCGCAAGAGTTGCAGCGCATCTTCAAACGACGTGTCGGGATGGACGACAACCGGATTTGCGGTCATGCGAGCACGAACAAGCATGGGACACCTCCACAATGAGCGTGATTGGGTTGGACAAGTTTCTAACTTGTCCCACTCTTACTATACCGCAAAGACGCCCAGAATGCAAAATCCATAGATCACGCAAGCCTCCTGGGCCGACGCTGAGCGAGCGGCGCGAGTCGGAGGATCCGGCTCGGCAAGGTTTCCCGTTTAGGACTGCCCTGGCGCGCGCGCGCGAAAACCCGCGGGATAGCCGGCAACCGTTCCCCGAATCACCTGACGATTGTCCTGCGTTGCGCCGATCATCTCGATGCGCGCCCAACCGCGGCGGTCATCGGATTCCGTCACGGAACAGGTGGCGGTCACCGTATCGCCAATGTAGACCGGCGCGAGAAACTCGAACCTGATCTCCGTCGCCAGCACTGCCGCCAAACCGCCAACGTGCGTCAGCATACTGCCGATGAGCAAACCGGGCACGATTCTGCGACCGACGCGCTGCGTCTCGCAAAACTCCCCGTTGGTGTGGTACGGATTCACGTCCCAGGTGATCCCGACGAACTGGGTAACGTCGGCTTCGGTGAAGGTCCGCGCGAAAACTGCAGTCTCGCCAACGGTGAAATCTTCGAGCGCGCGTTTGGGCATCTTGCTTACACAAAAAGGGGCGGGGTTACCCCGCCCCTACGCTGTTACTTGGGCCACTTGCCTTCGAACGTGACTTGCTTCCGTGTTGCGCCGCCGCTAAACTCTGCCGCGCCGCCAGTGACCTTGATGCCGTAGGCAGGAGTCGCGCTGCTGATGTCCTGAACCTTGTCCCACCAGTAGTTGACCAGTTTGTTGGGGTCCAGTTTCTTTTCGGCAATCTTCTGACCATAGGCGATCCCCAGCACACTGGTCAGGCCGGAGTCAAGAACCACAGTGGCGCGCAGAGTGTTGGTCGTCTTCGCTGGTATGGACTGGCGGTCGTATACATTCGCGACACCGAGTCCAAAGTACTCACCAGGCGCGTCGGGCTTTGCCTCCAACTCGACGGCGAACTTCATCTGTTCAAACATCACGGCTACGTCGTTCGGGTTTTCCAGGTCGAACACGAAAGCCAGCGTAATCGGAAAACGCGGAACCACGTTGAAAGCCGGCGTGGGCGCCGGCGGTTGCGCGGGCCAGCCAGCCCACGGCAGCGGGAACACGCCAACCGCTTCGACTCGCGCCAGGTTCACCGTCGGCGCCTTGATCTCAGAAGTCGCCGCCGGCGCGGGCGCGCAACCCCACAGTGCGCTCGCCATGACCGCGAGCAGTATGAAAGCGAGCAAGCGTTTGTTCATTGAATCCTCCCTCTTGGAATTTCAGATTTCAGATTTATGATTTCAGATTGAAAAATCTGCAATCTAGCATCTGCGATCTGAAATCTCTACGTGAGCCATCGTTTTCTTCGTTTGTAGTGCTTGATGTTGCGAAAGGTCTTGCGTGTGCCCAGGTCGGTCAGCCCGAGATAGAACTCTTTGATGTCAGGATTGTCGCGCAACTTGTCGGCCGGACCGTCCATCACCACGCGGCCCGATTCGAGGACGTAGCCGTAGGCGGCAACCGCCAACGCGAGTTTCACATTCTGCTCAACCAGGAGAATCGGCAGATTCTCTTCGCGGTTGAGGCGCGTGATGATGTCGAAAATCTCTTTGATCAGCAGTGGCGCCAAGCCCATGCTCGGCTCGTCGAGCAGCATCAGTTTGGGATTCGCCATTAGGGCGCGGCCCATCACCAACATCTGCTGCTCCCCGCCGCTGCAATAGCCCGCGACGGTGTTCCGCACTTGCTTCAGGCGTTGGAAATAGTGATACACCATCTCCAGCCCTGTATGAATTTTCGCGCCATTGCCGCGCAGGTGCGCGCCCACGACCAGGTTCTCTTCGATGGTCAGATGCTCAAAGATGCGCCGCCCTTCGATCACCTGGATGATCCCCATCTTGGCGATGTCTTGCGCGGATTTGCGATCGATGCGCTCGCCCATGAATTCGATCGAGCCGTCGGTGACCTCGCCATCCTCGTGCTTGAGCAACCCGCTGATCGCCTTGAGCGTCGTAGATTTGCCCGCGCCGTTCGCGCCGAGCAAAGCGATAATGCCGCCGCGCCCAACTGCTAGCGAGACACCCTTGAGGACGAGGATGACTTCCTGGTACATCACCTCAATGTTGTTCAGTTTGAGGATACTGCCGTTTTCCATTTCAGATTGCAGATTTTGGATCGCAGATTTTCCAGATTCCAGACTGCCCCGAGTTCCTCAATCTGAAATCCGAGATCTGAAATCCAAAATTCCTAGTAGCCGATCCACTTGGGCCACAGATCGGGATACTTGGCGCGCATATCAACCGCTTTGAGCAGTCCGATCTTGCCGCCCTTGATCTGGTAGAGCCGCACGGTCGAGGTGCCGCGGTGATCGGTTGGACCGAACGTGAGGGGTGGAACGCCGAGCCCCACATCGAAATCTTTCAGCGCATCGAGTTCGGCTTTGATGCCCTCGCCGGTCAACTTGCCGGCTTTATCGGCGCGCCTGAGGCCCTCGACCAAAAGTAGCGTGTTCGCCCAGCCCTGCACGGTGCGAATCAAGCGCGACTCTTTTGGCACGTTCGGATTGTGCTTGGCCGCCGAGGCGATGACGTTGTCCATGCCTTTCACGCTCGTGTCGCCAAAGAAAGCCGTCACGCCGATGCCAATGACGCCTTCTGCCGCGTCGCCCGCCAGTTTGGCGAGGTTTTCGTCAAAGCCCCAGTTGTTGACGATGTGATCGGCGCCCAGTCCGAGCGCTTTGGCATCTTTGAGTGCGGTCGCCACGGCGTTAGTGGTATCGCCATGCCAGACCAGGTGCGGCTTGAACTCTTTTGCCGCGAGCACCTGGCTCTTGGTGTCAATCGCGGTGAGCGGCACATCCTGATCGGGACCCACTTCAAAGCCGAGCAGGGCGGCCTGTTCCTTGATCGCCTTGATCGGCGCGCTGGCATACGGCGTGGCTTTGGCGTAGAAGGCGACAAAGCGCGGCTTGCCTGCCTTGCGATCGGCTTCCAAGCGCGGATCCTTCATCCAGATCTCTTCGTACCAAACCGTGATCGCCGCGCGCGCGTTCGTCGAGTAATCGCCTGCCGCGTAGTAGTTGTACGGCGTCTTGCTGGCGTCCGCGAGTTCCGCCGAATAGGACGCGGTGACGAAGGGCATCTTGTCTGCCGTCACGGTGGGCTGGATGGCAGCAGATTCCCCCGTGCCCCAGCCAAGCACCGCGATCACTTTGTCCAGATCGCGATAGCGCTTGTAGGTCGTCAGGTATTCAGGCACCTTGTAGCCATAGTCGCTCAGAATCAGGCGGATTTGCTTGCCGTTGACGCCGCCCTGCTCGTTGACCCAGCGCACCGCCTCCTGAATGCCAAGCGCATAATCCTTGCCCACGTCCGACGTGGGACCCGTCAGGTCGTTGAGAGAGCCGATGACGATCTCGGCTTTGGGCGCGGCAGGCGCTGGCGCCGCCGCGGGCGCCGCGCATGCCGCCAGCGTCAGGGCGACCAGCAATACTCCTACAAACAAAAATGCTCTTCGCTTTTCCATTCCTCTCCTCCTTGAATCGAACAGATTGCTCCGGTCGGCGATTCATTCATACGTGAGAATTTAAAGCACCACCTCCTTCGACGTGGAAGTTGGAAGTTAGAGGTTGGAAATTGGAAACTGGACGGTGGACGTTGGATATTGGAAGTTGGATGCCAAGCGTTGGTGTCCAACTTCTAACTTCCAATCTCCAATCTCTAATCTCCAATCTCTAATCTCTAATCTCCAATCTCTAATCTCCAACTTCCAATCAATACGAAAACGGCCACAGATGAACATAGTTCTTGATCTGCGCCCAGCGATACGCGAGCCCTTTCGGCTCGTAAAGCAAGAATAGCACGATGATCAAACCGAAAGCCGCTTCGCGCACGTAGAGGAATTTGTCAATCAGTTGCGAAAAGATCGGATGGTACGGCGTCAGCGTGAAGATGATGCTCTTGAGGATTTCTGGCACCAGCGTCATAAACAGCGATCCAAAAACCGTGCCGTACATCGAGCCGGTGCCGCCGATGAGGATGACGCCAACCAGCCACAGCGACCAGGTGAACGGAAAATGCTCAGGGCTGATCGCCGATAGAGTGCTGACCCAGTACGCGCCCGCAATTCCAGCGAGGACGCCCGCGACAAAGAACGCCAGCAATTTGTACCTGACGACGTTGACCCCCAACACCTCGGCGGCGATGTCGTTATCGCGGATCGCAATCCACGCGCGGCCGATGCGCGTCCGCAGCAGATTCGCCACAAGGACCGTGCAGGCAATGACCAGGGCGAGCATCAAGTAGTACAATTTCAAATCGTCGTTCGCGATCTCGATCGGTCCGAAGGTGATCGTTCCAGGCGGCAGCGAGAAATAGTGTCCACGTCCGCCGATCTGGGACACGTACTGCGTGATGATAAAATCCACCGTGACGAACTGCGCCGCCATCGTCGTCATAATGAGGTAAAAGCCTTTGACGCGCGCGGACGGCAGCCCGAACAGCACACTCCAGATTCCAGACACCAGCGCGGCAATCACAATCGTAATGGGATACGGAATACCCCATTGCAGCATCGCAATCGAACTCGTATATCCACCGACCGCGATAAAGGCAGCGTGCCCCAACGTCACCTGCCCCGTGTAGCCAATGAGCAATTGCACACCCATCGCGCCCAGGATGGTATAACCAACCGTATTCGCCAACGTGAGATAGTACAACTGACCGGACGAGGTGGCAAAGTACGGGATCACAAGAAACAGAATCAGCCCAAGGAGAACCATGCGGATCCACACAAACCGCGTTTGCCACCAGGCATGGTCTTGGGCGTAGGTTTCGTGATAAACCCCGGAAGGAAGTCGCATCACACTCTCTCAATCCGCTGCCATCCCCACAAACCGTAGGGTTTGAACAGCAATACAATCGTCATGATGACAAAGGGGAAGATGTCTTTGATGCCGCCTGGCGTGAACTGCTCCAGGTAACCGCCCGCCAGATTCTGCAACACGCCAATCACGATGCCGCCCACAATCGCGCCCGGCACCGAGTTGAGCCCGCCCAGCACGACCGCAGGCAGCACGAGCAAGCCGAGGTAGCCGACCGCGATATTGACGCCGTTGATGTTCCCCAACAACGTGCCGCCGACGCCTGCCGCCATAAACGCGATGCCCCACGCAAAGGCGTACACCCATTCCGCGCTCACGCCCAGACTCAATGCCGCCATTTCGTCGTCCGCGGTCGCTTGCATCGCCAAGCCCCAGCGCGTGTACTTGAAGAACGAAACGAAAATGAGGAGCAGCGCAATCGCCGCGATGAAACTCCACAAGTACACCTGACCGATGACGACGGCGCCCA
>DHFK01000132.1 GCA_002400365.1 Anaerolineales bacterium UBA4826
CCCATCGAAGAATTGTCCGAACTCGCGCGCGAACACGGAATCGGGTTTCACACCGATGGCTGCCTGGGTGGATTCCTCTTGCCCTGGGCGGAGAAACTCGGCTATCCCGTGCCGCCGTTCGATTTTCGATTGCCGGGTGTGACTTCGATTTCCGCCGACACGCACAAGTACGGCTACGCGCCCAAAGGGACATCGGTCGTTTTGTATCGAGATGCAGAACTGCGGCATTTTCAGTATTTCACCTCGACCGACTGGCCCGGCGGCTTGTATTTCTCACCCAACCTATCAGGCAGCCGCCCCGGCGCGTTGAGCGCGGCGTGCTGGGCGGCGATGGTGACGCTGGGCGAAAGCGGATACCTGCGCGCCGCAAAAGCGATCTTGGAAACCGCTGCCAAGATCAAGCAAGACATTCGAGAAATTCACGAACTGCAATTGATCGGCGACCCGCTCTTTGTCATCGCGTTCGCGTCGGAGACGCTGGACATTTTCCAGGTCATGGAATACATGACCCAGAAGAACTGGGGGCTGAATGGACTGCACTCGCCGCCGGCGGTTCATCTCTGCGTCACCCTGCGCCATACCCAGCCCGGTGTCGCCAAGGACTTTATCGCCGATTTGAAAGACGCGGTCGCGTTCGTCAAAGCGCATCCCGACGCGCCCGCCGGCGTCGGCCCCGTCTACGGCATGGCGTCCGCCGTCGAACTGCGTGGCATGGTGAGCGAGATTCTCAAGATGTACATGGATCTGCTGTACCAAGTTTGATCCCGCTCCTGGTGTCATTGCGAGAAGCAGAGCGACGAAGCAATCTCCAAACCAGTTGGGGATTGCTTCGCTTCNNTCGCTTCGCTCGCAATGACATTCACCCCGCAACTCTGACCCAATTCTGACCAAACCCTGACCACACCCAGTTGACACGACTTGGATATTAGGTTATACTAACATCGGAAGTTGGTACTGGCTACAGGATTTGGTCGGCATGTTCAAACTCTTTTCTCGGCACTCCCCGCGTGCCAATGCCGCGCCGCGCGACGAAGCGCAGGAGATGATTCTCCTGACGCTAGAGCGCGCTTCGGAAAACGGGCGCACTCTCTCGCCCGACGACCTCGCGCGCGAATTGAGTTTTCCCCCTGCCCCGCATCTACAATCGCTCATCTCTCAATCTCTTTTGCGCGTTGATACTTCCGGCGCGCTTGCGCTCACCGATAGCGGGCGCGACCGCGCGCTCGCGTTGCTGCGTCGCCACCGCCTCGTCGAACGACATTTCACCGATGTGCTCGGTCTCGATTGGGCACGCGCTCACGAAGAGGCGGACAAACTTGAACATGTCGTTTCTGCCGAAGCAGAGCAAGCACTCGCGGAGCAACTCGGCAATCCCGACACTTGTCCGCACGGCAATCCGATTCCGCGCGCGCGCGCCGATTCAGCCCGCGCCGCGCTAACGTCGTTAGCCGATTGCGCGCCCTGCTCCGGCGCAATCATCGCGCGCATCGGCTTGGAAACACCCGACGGGCTGCGGCACCTCGCGACGCTCGGCTTGCTGCCGGAGGTCGAAATCGTCGTCGAGAACCAAGCGCCCTTTGGCGGTCCGGTCATGGTCCGCGTGGGACGAGCGCACTATGCGTTGGGACGCGATCTCGCCGCGCGGATCTGGGTGAGAGAGATTAGAGATTAGAGATTGGAGATTCGAAATCCAATCTCTAATCTCCAACCTCCAATCTCGAATTTGGAATTCGCCATGTCATCTTGTCACACCCCCACCCAACACTTTGGACAAACCGACCTGACGATCGCGCTCGCGGGCAACCCGAACGTCGGCAAGTCGTCTCTGTTCAATCGCCTCACCGGCGCGAACGTCGAGACTGCGAATTATCCCGGCAAAACGGTCGCGCTGAATTTCGGCGTAACCCATTTCGACGGCAAACGGATCGGCGTCGTTGATTTGCCCGGCGCGTACGCGCTCGGCGCGCAGAGCGAAGACCAATGGGTCGCGCGCCAAGCCGTGCTCGAAGATCCGCCCGACGCCGTCGTCGCGATCGCCGACGCAACCAACCTCGAACGCAATCTCTATCTCATTCTGCAATTCCTCGACCTCGGATTGCCGCTCGTCGTCGCGGTGAACTTGATTGACGAAGCGGCGCGCACCGGCGTGGAGATTGACGCCGCGCGCTTGTCGCGCTCTTTGCATGTGCCGGTCGTCCCAACTATCGCCACGCGCGGTAAGGGGGTTGACCAAGTCCTCGCGACGGTTGAGCATCTGGCGTGCCATCAGAGCACCGCACCCGCATACGACAGCGAAATCCAAGCGGCGGTTGACGCGCTGGCGCGGACGATTCGCGCGGCGAACATCGAGCCGCCGTACGGCTTGGCGCCGCGCGCGCTCGCGATCTTGTTACTGGAAGAAGACGCGTGGCTGGCGCGATCCGTCGAACAAATGCCGGGCGGCGCGGCGATTCTGGCGCGCGCGCGCGAACTGAGCGCGGCAATCGAGACGCGCGTCGGCGAGCCATTGAGTCTGCATTTGCCCCGCGCGCGGCACGAACTTGCGCGCGCCGTCGCGCGCGACGCGCAGATCCAACACGTCACCCGCGAACCCCTGTCAGTCAAATTGTGGCGTTGGTCTATCCAGCCGCTCACCGGGGTGCCGACGCTCATTGCGGTGCTCGTCGCGTTGTTCGCGTTTCTGTTTTCGGCAGGCGGAATGCTCGCCGAATCGTTTGCCGGTTTCTGGGAGACATTCATCTCGCCGCCAATGCAAGCCCTCATCGCATCGGTCTTGGGAAACGGCGCGCTTGGCAAAATCGCGCTCTGGGGCTTGGACGCCGGGATCGAAGCCGCGCTCGAAATCGGTATTCCGTACGTGCTGTTGTTCTATGCAGTGCTCGCGATCCTGGAAGACAGCGGGTATATGAATTCCATTGCGTTCCTGCTGGATGCGCTGATGAGACGCTTGGGGTTGCACGGGCGCGCGGTGATCATGCTGCTCGCCGGCGCGGGCTGCAACGTTCCCGCGATTATGGGCACGCGCGTGCTGACGACGCGCCGGGAGCGCATCATCGCCAGCACGCTCGTCGTGCTGACGCCGTGCAGCGCGCGCATCGCGGTCATCGCCGGGGGCGCGGCGTTCTTCGCGGGCTGGCAGTCCGGCGCGGCAATTTTGCTCGCCGCGCTCGCGCTGTTGATCGCCGCAGGCATCGGGCTGAACTACCTGCTGCGCGGTCGGTCGGACGATTTGGTGATGGAGATGTTTCCATTCCGCGTTCCGACGCCGAGTGTCATCGCGCGCAAGACGTGGTATCGTTTCAAAGAATTCCTGTTCATGGCGCTGCCGATTGTGCTGGTCGGCAGTTTCGCGATGGGCGCGCTGTACGAGACGGGGCTGGTGTGGCTGCTCAGCGCGCCGCTCGCGCCGATCGTCGAGGGCTGGTTGGGGCTGCCGCCCATCGCGGGGCTGACGCTGATTTTTGCGACGCTGCGCAAGGAACTCGCGCTGCAATTTCTCGTGACACTTGCCATCGCGCAGTACGGCGCGAGCGCGAACGATTTGCTTTCGTTCATGACGCCGCACCAGTTGTTCGTCTACGCGCTCGTCAACACGGTCTACATTCCGTGTATCGCGACGTTCGCGGTGTTGAGCAAAGAGTTGGGCACGCGGACTGCGCTCGGCATCGCGGCGTTCACGATTACGCTGGCGGTCGCGGTGGGAGGGGTGGCGCGTTATGTTCTCGCGTATGGCATATAGCGTAGGGCACAGAGCCAAGAGCATAGGGCGAAGAGCGAATGACACGACAGCGGTTATGCCCGCCAAGCCGTCTGCCCTATGCTCTACGCCCTACGCGCATCGCTGTCCCTTGTGTGGCAAGCAATTCCGCGCGGAGGAGGCGACGCAATGCGCGGCGTGCGCGCTCGCGCAGAAATGCGGAATGGTGATGTGTCCGAATTGCGGGTACGAGTTTGTGGCATAACAAATCAGGAACCCGTTTTCTCGAAGAAAACGGGTTCCTGATTTATCGCGGCACTTGCGTCGGCTTCCGTAGAAATTGGTTGATCATCCACCCTAACGATTTCGGCTGCTGATCCATGTCGCCTTGCAGCAACTCGATGCGCCGCCAAACGAGTTGCGCTTCCTCGGGCTCGAGATATTTGTCGAGGACTTGCTCGAGCGTTACCGTGTTGTCGAACACCGTGTGGAACAAGCCCCAGTCTCGCGCGCACAACTTGGCGATGTATGCGTGGTCAATCTGGTCTTCTGCCTCGCCGCGCGCGACGCGATGATCGAGTAACAGCGCGATCGAATCCTGGATGTCTTTCTCGGCAAATTTGACGCGCGCTAACTTGATGAGCAACAGATCTGCCAGCGGAAGCGTCGGAGACGAAAGCGCAAGCCGCTCTTTCAAAGCGATCCGATGATCCTCGACGAAATCCGGCGTGCACACTTCGATTTCGACGCCGCCCTTATCGAAGACCCAGCGCTCGGTTTCCTTCGCGCGCGACGCCACACCATTTGCCTTGAACAGTTCTGCCAGCGCGTCCCACTGCTCGCGTGGCGCGACAAAGTCCAAATCCTTGAACGTCCGCTGCAACGTCTTGTGCGTTCCGATGCTGGAGCAGGTCATGTAGACCGCCACGCCCGCCAGCACACGCAGCGTCAGATTCTTTTGCATTGCCGCGTTCACGAGCGTCTGTGCGAGCGCGGCGAGTGCTTCGTTTGATGTTGCCATGGTTGCGATTATATCACATAAAGGATGAAGGATGAAAGATGAAAGATGAAAAAAGTTGATTCACCTTTCATCCTTCATCTCTCATCTTTTCCACGACCGCTTCCGCCATCTCCATCGTCGTCCTCTTCCCGCCCATATCATACGTGCGAACGCGCCCCTCCGCAATGACGGCGGCAATTGCGTTCTCCAACCGCGTCGCTTTCTCGGTCTCGCCAAGCCAGTCGAGCATCAACTTGGCGGCGAGGAACGTCGCAATCGGATTGACCTTGTTTTGTCCGGCGTATTTCGGCGCGGAGCCGTGCGTCGGCTCGAACACCGCGAACTGATCGCCGATGTTGCCGCTCGCGGCAAAGCCCAAACCGCCGACGAGTTGCGCGCACAAGTCGGACACGACATCGCCGAACAAATTACTAGTTACCAATACGCCATATTGCTGCGGATTCTTGACGAGCCACATCATCATCGCGTCAATGTTCGCTTCCCCCAAGGCGATTGCAGGGAAATCGCGCGCAACCTCGCGCGCGACGCGCGTCATCAAGCCACTCGTCTCGCGCAGCACGTTCGGCTTTTCGATCAGCGTGACCGTCGGGTAGCCGTGTTTCTGCGCGTACTCGAACGCGCGACGGACGATGCGTTCCGCGCCGCGCCGCGTGATGACGCGCGCGGTGATCGCCAGATCGTCTGACGCAATCTCCTTGAACGCGCGCATCGCGCTCGAAGAATCATCGAGCGCGCGGCGCACGTTGTCCGGCACGGGATGAAATTCGACGCCGGCGTACAGCCCTTCCGTGTTTTCGCGAAAGACGACCAGGTCAATGTCGTCGCGATAGTTCAGCGGATTGCCGCGATACGCTTTGCACGGGCGCAAGTTCGTGTACAAATCGAACATCTGGCGCAGGCGCACGATCGGACTGCGATAGACCAAGCCCTTGCCGCGTAGGTGCGGCACGAGTTCCGCTTCGGCTTCTTCTTTTGGTTTGGAAGTGATCGCGCCAAAGAGCGCGCAGTGCGACGATTTCAAGATGTCAATCGTGCGCTGTGGCAGCGCTTCGCCTTCGTTGCGCCAGAATTCCCAACCGATGTCGGCGTGAACATACTCCGCGTCCAGTTTCAGCGCGTCGAGCACCACGCGCGCCGCGTCCATCACGTCGTTTCCAATCCCGTCGCCGGGAAGCCAGGCAATCTTGTACATAGCGTAGGGCATAGAGCGTAGGGCATAGAGCGCAATGCCCTACGCTCTACGCTCTATGCTATTCCCCTCCCTTGATCTCCGGCATTGGCAAGTGTTCGGTCCCCAACTTGCGTCGTAACATTGGCACGAGTCCGCCGGTTTCGATGATGGTCAAGAGCGAGGGCGAGAGCGCGGGGAAATCGAATGCGCCGGCGGCGCAGCGAAGCGTGTGCGCGTCGAGATCAATCTCGATTCTCTCGCCGTTCCGGATCACGTCCACCGCTGGCGCGCAGACGATCGGCACGAGACCGTTGTTGACCGCATTGCGAAAGTAAATGCGCGCGAACGATTTGGCGACGAGCGCGGTGACGCCGGCATATTTCAGGCAGCCAACTGCCTGCTCGCGCGACGAGCCGTTGCCCCAGTTCTTCCCGGCGACGATGATATCGCCTGGCTGCACGTTGCTTACGAACATTGGATCCAAGTCTTCGAGCGCGTGCTGCGCCTGCTCCTTTGGATCGGTGACGGTGTAGGTGTACTTGCCAGGAAAAATCACGTCGGTGTTCACGTCGTCGCCGTACTTCCAGACACGACCGCGCAGAATCATAGTGCATCCTCAATCAAGTATGACAAGGAGAAAAAGCGCGTGTCACCTTGTCACCTCGTCACCTTGTCCCAGAATGATCTTTACGCCCAAGTTGAGCCAGCGCGCGATAAAGAACGCGGCACGCGCGGGATAAAGTTTCCAGCGCGGAAAATCAATCCGCCGCTCGAATGGCGCCGACGCGTTCGCCAGCGCATCCACGATCATCTGTCGTTGCAGCGGCTGCACGCCGCGCGGCAGCGCATTCACGGGAAACCAACGCAGCCCAAAGGTTTCCAGCCCGAATCCTCTCGCCTTGCCGCCCACCACATGCGCGCGATAGACCTGTGTGCGTTGATCGCCTCGACCGTAAACGGATTGATGCAGGTAACACCCTACCCGTTGGTCAATCTTTATTTCGTAACCGGTCTCTTCGCGCGTCTCGCGCACGGCGGCGTGCGCCGCGTCCTCGTTCTTTTCAATGCCGCCGCCCGGCAAATCCCACAGCAAGAAAATCTCGCGGCGCAGCAGCAAGACCTGCTGACAGTCCGCCGACAGGACCACCGCCATCGCGCCTTCGCGCGTAATCAACCTGCCCTCGCCACGAACAACCCTGCCGCCTTTGTGATGTGAAACACGCCATCGCGCGCTATGCGTTCTGCGACATAGCGGCGCAACGTTTCCACGCGTCGGTTGCCGATCAATTGCTTGCCGGTGAAGCCGGACATCGCATACGCGACGAGCGGCTCAACTTCGGTCACTTCAAGGTGGCTGTCAAAATCAAACCGCTCCACGCGCGCAAAGTGCTTGACAAGTTGATCTGCCCCATTCTCCAAAGTGAACTGCGTCAACGGGACGCTTGGCTCGGATCCGAGAAAGTTGGAAACCAATTGAAAGTACTCGCGCATGTGCGCGATTCCGTTCGTCGCGGCGTACAACTTGCCGCCCGGCTTGAGCATGCGGCGGATTTCGCGCAGCGCGCGCGGCAAGTCTGGCACGTGGTACAGCATGTGGTTCGCGATCACTGCGTCAAAGCACGCAGCGCGGAATGGAAGCGTCTGCGCGTCACTCTGCGCAAGATCGGCGGAGACGCCGGTCGCGCGCGCTGTTTCAACCATGCCAAGCGAAAAATCGGAAAGCGTCAGCCGCCACACTGTCGGAACGCGTGCGCGATTCTTGTGCCACAGCGCGCCGGTCCCGCAGCCGATTTCGAGAATCCGCGCGTCGTCTGGTAAATCGAAATGATCAAAGAGCCAGGCGTGCCAATCGCGTGTTGAGGTGCTGAAACGTTCGTGCAGCGCGATGCGCGCGTCGAGGTTGGCGCCGTCGCGATATTGATCTTTGACGAACGCGGGATCGGCAAGGTTCATTCTGAGGGCGCACCAAACCAGGCGCGGCGCCAAATGCCTCCGCGCGTGGCACTCGCTTGCGGTGCGACGCGACTCGAGGTTGCGTCGCAGTTTCTGACGCGCGGCGGGGCTATTCGCCGCCGTGGTACTTGAAGGAGACTTTGACCTTCGCGCGGTAGGCAATCACCTTGCCTTCCTCGAGTTGCATGTCGAGTTGAACGACCTCGGCAATGCGAAGATCGCGCAGCGACTTGCTCGCCATGTTGATCGCAGTCATCGCCGCTTTCTCCCAAGACTCGGGGCTGGTGCCGACCAATTCGATCACTTTGTAAACACTGTCTGCCATTTTGCCTCCTTTGAGTGTGTAGGACAAATTTCTAAATTTGTCCTACTGTGGCTCGCTGAGATTCAACTAGACCTTGTCGCGCTTGAATCGGATCACCCCAACTCACAAGATCCACGCCGGCGCGAATCGCAAAATCGAAATCGGGCTGCCACATTTCCGCGAGCGTGACCGCGACGCCGAGCGCGTGCGCNNGGCGCGGCACGCCTGGAGCGTTTCGGGCAAATTGACCAGCCGCCCGCGAATCAACGCGCGGGTCGTGATCCCTGGATGCGCGTGTTTGATGCGCGCGAGTTCGTGGTGATCCCACGCGATCAGCATGACGCGATCTGCCGTTTGCGTTCGCTCGATCGCGCGCAGAACTTGCGCTGTCAGTTCGCCTTCGGCGATAAAGCCGGTTTTGAGATCGAGCGCAAGTTGCGCGTCCGCATCGCGCGCCCACGCGAGCGCCTCCTCCAACTTGGGCAGCGCTTCGCCTTCGATGACGACGCGCGACAGTTCGTCCCAAGTCAGGTTACGGCAGGAGCGTCCATCGGGCAGAGAATAATTGTGGCGCAAGAACGCGATGCCATCTGCGCTCAACTGCACGTCTACTTCGATCAAGTCCGCGCCGAGTTGATGCGCGATCTCCAGCCCGCGCCACGAATTCGCCGGCGCGAGCGCTTCCGCGCCGCGATGCGATTCGACGAGAACGCGCCCGGTGTCGGATTTGAGAATGTGCCTCAAGACGCTGAGCCCTCGACGACGATATTCACACGTCCCGCGGATCCGCAATCACTCCCGCGACCGCGCTCGCCGCAACGACCGCCGGACTCGCGAGGTAGATTTCTGAATCGCGCGTCCCCATGCGCCCGCGAAAATTCCGGTTCGCCGTCGAAATCGTGACTTCACCCGGCGCGGGGATGCCCAGGTGATTGCCCATGCACGGTCCGCAACCCGGCGTGCCAATCGCCGCGCCGGCATCCACGAAGGTCTGAATGTATCCGCGCGCCAACGCATCGCTCAGCACCTGGCTCGACGCCGGGATGACGAGCAAACGCGTGCCGCGCGCGATTCTTCGCCCGCGCAGAATCTCCGCCGCCGCCGCCAGATCCTCGATGCGACCGTTCGTGCATGTGCCAATAAATGCCTGTTGCACACGTGTGCCACGCACCTGCGCCAGCGGTTTCACGTTATCCACGCGATGCGGACACGCGACAAAGGGCTCCAATTGACCTGCATCGTAGTGATGAGTTGCAGTGTAGTTCGCGTTTGGGTCGGGATAGAGCGCGAGAGATTGGAGATTAGAGATTGGAGATTGCTCTTCCAATCTCCAATCTCTAATCTCTAATCTCCTGGCATATCGCGGCGCGAGCCACTTAAACACCATTTCGTCCGGCGGCAGGTACGCGTTCTTCGCCCCAAACTCCGCCATCATATTCGGGATGACCATCCGCGATTCGAGCGACATTTTGGAAATCGCGCTGCCGTGGAATTCAACTGACGCGTACAAGCCGCCATCGGCGCCCAAGTCGCCGATGATTTTCAGGCACAAATCCTTCGACGTGACGCCGAGCGGCAGTTCACCGTCCACGGTGATTTTGATGGATTCCGGCACGCGCAGCCACAGTTCGCCGGTCGCCCAGATCGCCGCCATCTCACTGCGCCCAACGCCCGCGCCGAACGCGCCCAGCCAGCCATAGTGCGTCGTGTGCGAGTCCGCGCCGAGAATCAACTGTCCCGGCAAAATGATCGCTTCTTCACTCAAGACCTGATGGCAGATGCCGCGTCCGACTTCAAAGAAATTCGTGATGCCTTGCTCTGCGGCGAACTTGCGCGCCTCGGCGTGATTCGTCGCATGTACCGTCGTCGGCGCGGGGACCGCGTGATCGAGCGCGATCGCCAATCGTTCTGGATCTTTGACGCGCGCGACGCCCAGCGCGCGAAAGATTTTTGCGATCGCCGCGGTGTTATCGTGCGACAGCGCAACATCCGGCGCCGCGTCTACGATCTGCCCTGCCACAACCTCCCGCAAGCCCGCCGCGCGCGCGAGCGCTTTTTCCGCAAAGGTCTTGCCAGAGGTTGGAGATTGGAGGTTAGAGGTTGGAGATTGGATTTCACGCATCACGTTTCACGTTTTCGTTTTGCGTTTTACGCTCACTTTTTACTTTTCACTTGTTACTTCTGTGCCGTCCGCCCACCGATACAACAACTCGTCCACGTCGTTGAGATCAATCTTCTTCTGATCGGCGAGCGCCTTGACGTGCGCGGTGACTTGTCTGATCTGCTCGTCCGTCAGCGGCAACCCCAATTGCTCGGCGCGGTCTTTGATCGCGTTCCAGCCGGTCAACTTGTGCGCGATACTGATATAGCGCGTGAGACCAAAATCGCGCGGATTGAGAATTTCGTATGTCTCCGGCTGATTGAGAATCGCCTTGGCGTGGATGCCCGCTTTGTGCGTGAACGCGGTGACGCCGGTGATGTAATTGTTGAACGGAATACCGATGCCGACCATGTTCGCGATCATCTCTTCAAGCCGGCGCAGTTTTTTCAGTTTGTATTTCCTTTTGACCAGGTCGCGGTTCGTCGCGTACATCCGCGCGACGAACCCGCCGAGCGGCGTGATGCCGTTGCGCTCGCCGATGCCAAGCACACTCGTGTCAATGTGCGTCGCGCCGGCTTCGAGCGCGCTGTACGCGTTCGCAATCGCGCAGCCGGAATCGTTGTGCCCGTGAAACTCGATGCCGGCTTTGACCAGGCGGCGCAGACTGCTGACGAGTTGGTACACGCGCAGCGGCGTCGCGACGCCGACCGTATCCGCAATGCCAAAGCGATTCACGCCAACCTGGTCCACGGCGAGGTACACCCGGAACAAATCGGACTCTTCGCTGCGAAACGAATCCTCGGTGCTGAAACGCAATTCGAGATTCGGCGCTTGCGCGCGCAGCCACGCCAAAACCTCGACCGCGCGCTCAATCACCTGTCCCATCGCCATCCCGTGACTGAAATCGCGCAAGTACGAGGACGTGCCAATCACCAGGTCAATCCCCTGCACGCCGGTGTCGAGCGCCTTCTGCGCGTCGTCCAGATGACAGCGAATGTGGGTCAGCACTTTGGCTCTGAGCCCGCGCCGGGCAATCGTGCACGCGTCCTCGAAACTTTGCGGCGACGCAAGCGGCGAGGTCAGTTCGATGTATTCGACGCCGAACTCATCCAGCGCATCGGCGATCCGCCGTTTGTCGTCGGTCGCAAAATTCGCGCCGACGAACTGCTCACCTTCGCGCAGGGTGGATTCGATGATATTGAAAGAGTCGAGCGACACGCTACTCCATTTCTGATTTACGATTCATGATTCATGATTTACCGGCGTTGGGATTTCGAAATCATAAATCAGAAATCGAAAAACCTAAATCACCTTGATCTCGCCGCGCCCGACTGCCAACACGTAGTCAATAATACGATTCGGAATATCCACGCCCGTCGTCGCAATGCTGTTGCGGAATTCAATCGTGTAGTTCACTTCGTTGACGAGATAGCCGCGCGCCGGGTCTTCCATCACATCCACGCCGGTGATGCCGCCGCCCACCGCGCGCGATGCCGCCACGCACAACTTGTTCAGTTCTGGCGTCACCGGGCAATTCGTCGCCTGTCCGCCGCGCGCCGTGTTCGTGATCCAATGATCGGCTCTCTCGCGATAGATCGCCGCGATCGTTTCGTCACCGATGACAAAGGCGCGAATATCCCGACCCGGCTTGCGAATGTATTCTTGAATGTAGAAAATCGAATGATGGTACGAGCCAAGCACTTCTTTGTGCTCGAGCACTGATTCCGCCGCCTCGCGATCGTTGATCTTGGACAGCAAGCGCCCCCACGAGCCGATGGCTGGTTTGAGCACGACGGGATAGCCAAATTCCTCGATGGCTTGGATCGCCGATGCGGGCGTGAACGCGACTTTGATACGCGTCGTCGGCACACCGGCTTTTACGAGTTGCGATGACGTGACCAACTTGTTGCCGCAGACGTCAGCGACGTACGCGGTGTTGACCGTCGGAATACCCCAGTCGTTCAGGATTTTCAGCGCGTACAGCGCGCGCGAGTGATTGATACAGCGCTCCAAAATCACGTCATAGTCACGCCACGCGCCGGGATTTAGCAAATCGAATTCGACATCGCGATCGTCAATGCGCTCGTACGCGACGCCACGCGCGTCCAGCGTGTCGAATAACATTTTTTCTTCGACGCGCACGCGCGAGTACAGTACGCCAAGTTTCATTTCCTAATTCCTCTCGCAAAATTCATGTCCAATAGATTGGGGAAATGCATCACCGATTTCAGCACTCCAATTCTCTGGGCGCGAGAAAAACCTGAAATCAGAAATCGAAAATCTGAAATTGATTTATTCTCCCCAGTCCTCTTCCTCTTGCGGCGCAAGGTCGAGCGCGAGTGGGTTCTCGCCCACGACCTCCAATTCTGCCCCGCAGTCCGGGCAGACGATGATTTCGCCGCGCAGCGGTTTGTCCATCGTGATCTCCGCCTCACATTCCGGGCAATTTGCGTTCATGTTCATTCCTCCGCTGTAACGCTAGTCCTCTTATATCATCATCGCCGCGCAGTGTCAATAGCGCGCGCCTTAAAGTTTCGCTGCCTCACCCCTAACCCCTACCCCCTTCCTCCGCTCCTGAACGTAGTTCGTTCAGGAGAGGGGGAAGCGGGACAAGGGGGATGAGGGTGAGGCGCGCCGCGCCAGTTCCTCCTCCACCGTCCGCCACGCGATCCCGCGCGCGGCAAGCAAAACCAGCGCGTGGTAGATCAGGTCTGCCACCTCCGACACGACCCGCACATCGCCCTGCCCCTTTGCCGCGACGATCACCTCGATCGCCTCTTCGCCAACCTTCTTGACGATTTCGTCTTCCCCCGCCGCAAAGAGTTTCGCGGTGTACGAGTCCGCCGGCGCGTTCACCTTGCGCGATTCGATGGTGGCGTAGAGTTGGTCTAGCGTATCACTCATCGTCCCTCCCTCCAAAGGATGAAGGATGAAGGATGAAAACTCCGAAAATAGTTTCATCCTTCATCCTTCCGCCTTCATCCTTTTTCTGCTGTTCCCAGACTCCGATAGAAGCAACTCACCTCGCCGGTGTGGCACGCGGGACCTTGCGGATCAACCAATAACAAAATCGTGTCGCCGTCGCAGTCGTACTTGATCTCGCGGACGCGCTGCCGGTTGCCCGACGTTTCGCCCTTGATCCACAACTTTTCTCGCCGCCGACTCCAGAAATGCGCGATGCCTGTCTCCATCGTCTTCGCCAGCGCTTCCGCGCTCATATACGCCAGCATCAGCACTTGCTTGGTTTTCTCGTCCTGCACGATTGCCGGCGCCAGCCCGTTGGCGTCCCAGTTGATTTCACCAGCCAATTGTCCTCCTGTTCGAGGCAAGGTGACAGGGTGACACGGTGACAAGGAGAAAATTCACCCTGTCACCTTGCCACCCTGTCACTTTCTCACCGCCACACCACGCGCCGCCAAGAACTCCTTGACCTCGCGAATCGTCAATTCGCCGAAATGAAACAAACTTGCCGCCAGGACCGCGCTCGCGTGCCCGTCAATGAGCGCGTGCGCGAAATGTTCGATGCGCCCCGCGCCGCCCGACGCGATCACCGGAATCGAAACGGCGTCCGCGACCGCGCGCGTCAACGCGATGTCGTACCCATCGCGCGTGCCATCGCGATCCATACTCGTCAGCAGAATCTCACCCGCGCCCAGCGCTTCGACTTGGCGCGCCCAGGCGACGGCATCCTTCCCGGTCGGGATTCTGCCGCCGTGTGTGTACACTTCCCATTCCAATTTCTGATTTTCGATGTTCGATTCTCGATTTGCACCCTTTGACTTTTGAGTTTTAACTTTCAACTTGGCGTCAATCGCCACCACCACACACTGCGCCCCGAACTTCCCTGCCGCCTCCGTGATCAGCGTTGGATTCTCCACCGCCGCGGTGTTCACCGCGACCTTGTCCGCGCCCGCGAGCAGAATGCCGCGGAAATCTTCGAGCGTCCGCACGCCGCCGCCCACCGCGAACGGGATGAACACTTGATCCGCAACCGCGCGCACCACGTCGAGCAAGATATCGCGCCTTTCGTACGACGCGGTGATGTCGAGAAACACGAGTTCGTCCGCGCCTGCCGCATCGTACGCGCGCGCGTGTTCGACCGGGTCACCGGCGTCACGCAACTCGACAAAGTTCACGCCTTTGACGACACGACCATCTTTCACGTCAAGGCAGGGAATGATTCGTTTTGCCAGCATCAATCGCCTCTCGCAAACGCACCGCGCCCGTGTACAGCGCCTGTCCCACAATCACGCCTTCGATTTCTTTCCGCGCCGCGAGCAATTCAATGTCGCGGAGACTCGCGACCCCGCCCGAGGCGATCACGCGCAAGCCACTCGCGCGCGCCAACGCGGCAGTGGCATCGGCATCAACGCCGCGCAACATGCCATCGCGCGCAATGTCGGTGTAAACGATGCGCGTGACGCCGCGCGCGCGCATTTGCTTGGCTAAATCGAGACCAGAGATTAGAGATTGATCGCGCCAGCCGCGCGTCGCGACCATGCCGGCGCGCGCGTCAATGCCGACTGCGATGCGCTCCGCGCCGAATCGCGCAATTGCATCGGAAACGAGCGCGGGATCTTCAATTGCCGCCGTGCCGACGACGACGCGCGCGACGCCGAGCGCGAATACCGTTTCAATGCTCGTCATCGTTCGCAGTCCGCCGCCGAACTGCACGGGAATCGCAACTGATTGAATAATTCGCGTTAATTCGCGTCCATTCGCGGATGAATCTTTGCCGAACGCGCCGTCGAGATTGACCACGTGCAGCCACGTTGCGCCCTCGTTCTGCCAACGCGCCGCGACTTGGGCAGGATCATCGCTGTACGTCGTTTCCGCGTCCGCGCGCCCTTGCCGCAAACGCACAACGCGCCCATTTCGCAGGTCAATTGCGGGAAAAATAATCATGGTCATTTCACGTGTTGCGTGTCTCGTGTTCCGTCTGAAACATCACGCAACACGCACCACGTTTCACGCTCCATGTTCTACAATTGACGCGAAATTCTCCAACATCTTCAGCCCAACGCGCTGGCTTTTCTCCGGGTGAAATTGCGCGCCAAACACATGACCGCTGCCAACGACGGACGCAAACTCGATTCCGTAATCGGTCGTCGCCAGAATGACCGACGCATCGCGCGGCACGCAGTAATAGGAATGAACAAAGAATGCGTAACTGCCGTCGGCGACATCACGCAACAAAGGCGAAACATCCTGAGCGGAGCGCAGCGTAGTCCAAGGATTCGCCCGAATGTGGATTTGATTCCAGCCCATCTGCGGAACCTTTAGACTGCCGGTAAATCGCTTGACCTCGCCGCGCAGAATGCCCAGGCCTTTGTGTTGCCCCATCTCTTCCGACGATTCGAACAGCAATTGCATTCCGAGGCAAATGCCGATGAACGGGACGCCGCGCGCGCACGCATCGCGCAGCGGCTCGACCCAGCCGATCGCGCGCAAGTTGTCCATCGCTTGACCGAACGCGCCAACACCCGGCAACACAATGCCGCGTGCGTTCGCGATATCGCGCGGGAACGGCGCCACACGCGCCGTCGCGCCGATCTTCTCGAACGCTTTTTGCACGGAACGAAGATTGCCCATGCCGTAATCTACAATCGCAATCATCGCAAAACCTTTTTTATCCGCGAATAACGCGAATCACGCTAATCTCCTTCTTATTCGCAAGATTCGCGTCATTCGCGGATTATATCGTTCCTTTCGTTGACGCCACACCCGCGCGGCGCGGGTCAATCGCCACTGCCATCCCAAGCGCGCGACCGAGCGCCTTGAACAACGCTTCGGCTTTGTGGTGGTCGTCGCGTCCGTAAAAGACGCGCGCGTGCAAGTTTATGCGCGCGTGCGTCGCGAACGTTTCGAGAAAATGCGCGACGAGACTCGCGGGCATTGTGCCGAGCATCGGCGCGGCAAATGGCGCGTCAATCACCGCGTACGCACGTCCGCTCAAATCCACCGCGACAAGCGCGAGCGCTTCGTCCATCGGCACGTACGCGTGCCCCATCCGCGCGACGCCGCGCTTGTCGCCGAGCGCACGGTCGAGCGCGTCGCCCAGCACGATTGCCACGTCTTCGACGGTATGATGCGCGTCAATCTGCAAATCACCGGTCGCGCGGATGTTCATGTCAAGCAAACCGTGTACCGCGACGTGCGAAAGCAGGTGATCGAGCATTGGCACGCCGGTCGCGATGTCCGCGTTTCCCGCGCCGTCGAGGTTTAGCGTGACGCGCACATCGGTCTCTTTGGTTTTGCGTGTGACGGTGGCAGTCCGTTTTGGCATTTGTTCATTTGTCATTTATCATTTCTCTCAACGCACTCACCAACGTCGCGTTCTCCTCCGGCGTTCCCACCGCGATACGAACGTACTCGCGCAAACGCGGTGAGCCAAACGCGCGAATCAAGATGCCGCGCCGTTCAAGCGCATCGCGCAGTGCACGCGCATCGCGTCCGACCACGCGGCAGAGAAGAAAGTTCGCGCGACTCGGCAGCGGTTGCAGGAATCCGAGTTGTGCCAATGCGCCGGACAATCGCTCGCGCTCGGCGATGATGCGGCGCACATTGCCCATTAGATAGTCCAGGTCCTCCAACGCGGCGCGCGCGGCGACGATTCCCGCTGCGTTCACATTTTCGGGTGCCTTGCATTGCAAAATTTTGGCGGCAACCCCCTGCGGCGCGATGCAGTAACCGACGCGCAGGCTCGCCAATCCTGCCCACTTGCTAAACGTCCGCAGCACGATCAAATTCGATTGCGTCGGCACGCGCGTAGCGTAACTCTCGCCAGCAAATTCCGCATACGCCTCATCGAGCACGACGACCACCGGCAGCGCGAGCAGTCGCTCCACGTCGGCGGGCGAGAGCATACTGCCGTCCGGGTTACTGGGGTTGGCGAGGAAGAGTAATTTGAGATTGGAGATTGGAGATTGGAGATTGGAATCCTTAATCTCTAATCTCCAATCTCTAATTGCCTTTTCTATTGCTCCCACATCCACACTAAAATCATCTCGCCGCGGAACGCTCACGATCTTCGCGCCATTCAATCGCGCGAAGAATCCGTACATTTCGAACGACGGCGGGCAATCCACAATCGCATCGCCGCGATTCAAAAAGACCCGCTGCGTTAGATCAATGATCTCGTCCGCGCCGTTGCTCACGACAATGTGCGACACATCTACGCCGACATAGCGCGCGATGTCAGCGCGCAATTCGTCCTGCCCGACGTAGTGATGGTAATGCCGCATCTCGGCAAGCGCGGCAAGCGCCTTGGGCGACGGACCGAACGCGTTTTCGTTCAAATCCAGTTTGATATAGCGATCCAAGTCCGCCAGCGGCGTGTGTCCCATCGAGTACGGCGGAAAATCGCTCAGGTCTTCGCGCAAGAGTTTTTCAGGGTCAATTGTCGCGTTAGAAATGTTCGACAGGTTCAATACCCAACTCCTCACAGAGACGCCGCGTATCGGCGAGATGTTCTGCTGACGGCTTGGCAAACTCGAGGCACCAAAGGAACTGATAGACCAATCGCCTCTGCTGGTACAGCGGATCCAGGGGATGAATCGCTGAATAAGCCGACCAGAACTCTTTGCTCGTCATCCCTCTCCAGAATTCAAGACGCGCTAGATCAGACTCGTGATGCCCAGCCCATGCCTTGTCAAAATCTAAAATCGTTGCCAAGCGCCAGCGCCCTTGGTGCTGTTGAAACAGGATATTGTACCGATGCAGGTCTTCGTGACAAAGACTGGCATCGCCAACATCCGCGAACAATTTTGCACGTTGCTCTAAAGTTTCTAGAAAAAGGTCGCACAAGCGTACATTCTTGATAACAAGCCGCGCTCGTTCTGCGATCGCCGCCGCGCAATTATTGCCTGCTTGGACACTCCCATCCGAAGCGATTTCACCAAATCCTGGGAAACGAATCGTATGCAACTGAGCGACGGCGTTACCAACCTGCTGATAGGCATCCGACAACTCTTGAGTGTCCAAGTCTTTGCACACTTTGGCCCATTCTTGACCTGGAACATGCCTTCTGATGAAATACCGCCAAGGCCAGTCTTGGTAGGAAACATCAACCGCTAGAACTTCCGGCATCGGAATAGTGGTCTTGGCTGAAACCAAACGATGAAACATCGCCGTGCGATCAAACGAACAAGCCATCGCCGCATTGGGTCCCGCGAGTTTGACGACGACCTGGGTAGATGGGTTAGTCAATCGCGCGAGCAGCACAACATAATCGTGCTGCCGATTGCCTATTGCGCAGTCAACGAGTTTCACCATCGAGCCTAGCGTTTGCCGCAGCAATTCCAGTAGCAACGATTGCAGAGCGTTTGCCTCTATCGGGAATGAATCAGAAACCATCAGTCACCCGCCACTCGTTTTCTTAGCGCGCTCGCGTGCGCGGTCAAGCCCTCCGCTTCCGCGAGCGTCGCCGCAGTTGCTCCAAGTTCCTGCGCTTCCCGCGCGCTCACGCTGAAAACGCTGGTAACTTTGACGAAATCGTTCACGTTCAACGCAGACGAGAATCGCGCTGTGCCCGCCGTCGGCATCACGTGACTCGGACCGATCACGTAATCGCCCAGCGCTTCGTTCGTCCATTCGCCCACGAACACGCCGCCCGCGTGCTCCACCTTGCCGACCCAGTTCCACGGCTCGCGCACGAGCAAACACAGATGCTCCGGCGCAAACACATTCGCGAGTTCCATCGCCTCGTCCAAATTCTCGATGACGACGATTGCGCCCTGCCCGGCGAGCGATTTCGCGATGATGTCGCGGCGGGAGAGCGTAGAGATTTGAGATTGGAGATTGCGCGCGACCGATTCCGCAAGAGATTGGGAATTGGTAATTAACAATGAGGTCGCGAGTTCGTCGTGCTCCGCTTGGGCGAGCATGTCGGCGGCACACCACGCGGGATTCGCGGAATCGTCGGCGATGAGCAGCGTTTCGGTCGGACCGTACAAACCATCAATGCCGACCGCGCCAAAGACCTGCCGCTTTGCCAATGTGACGAACAACCCGCCCGGTCCAACGATTTTGTCCACCCGCGCGACCGTCTCCGTGCCGAACGCGAGCGCGGCGATGCTCTGCGCGCCGCCCATCGCGTACACACGCGACACGCCGGCAATTTTCGCCGCCGCGAGCGTCGCGATGGGTACAGCCGTGCGATTAGTCGCACGGCAAAGTACCGGCGGAGTCGCGACGACGATTTCACGCACGCCGGCGACTTGCGCGGGAATCGCCGCCATCAACAACGAAGACAGCAGCGGCGCAGTGCCGCCGGGCACGTACACGCCGACGCGCGCGAGCGGAATGATGCGTTGACCCAACGCCGATTCACCACTCCAATCAATCCACGATTGTGGCTTTTGCTTTTCGTGGAACGCGCGCACGCGATGTGCCGCGAGTTCGAGCGCGTCGCGTACCGCAGCCGGCGTTTCCGCATACGCCGCGTCAATCTCATCTTGGCTTACCGCGACCGTCTGCAACTCGACGCCGTCGAGTTTGTGCGTCCAGTCGAGCAGCGCCGGGTCGCCGCGCACGCGAACGTCTGCGATGATGCGCGCGACGGCTTGCTCCGGCGTCAGCGGCTCGCCAAAGGTCTTGTGTAACCGCTCTGCCAGCGCGGGCGAGATGGCTTTGTCGAGCAATCCGCGCTGGCGGAGGATTCTTTCACGACCAGCCAATTCGCCAACAAGGATGGGTATTGTCACCTGTTTTTCCCCTGTAAGATCGTGATAGGTGTTGCGCGTTGCGTAGAATTGACGGAACACGCATCACGCATCACGTTTCACCTCAATCCGCTCGATTACCTGTCGAATCTCATCCACCCGCAACGTATGACTTGCGCGATTGACGATGAACGCGGCTTGGCTTTTGAAAATCTCGTCCAGTTCGACCAAGCCATTCTCGCGCAAAGTGCGCCCCGTGTCCACTATGTCCACGATCAAATCCGCGAGTCCCACCGCCGGCGCGAGTTCCACCGAGCCGTACACTTCGATGATCTCGGCGGACAAACCGCGCGCGGCAAAGTACTGCTTGGTCATGCGCGGATATTTCGTCGCCACGCGCAAGCCGGCGAGCAACCGCCATTCGGCATCTTTGTATTCTGGCTTGCCCGCGACAACCAGACGACAATTGCCGTACCCCAGCGCGAGCGGCTCGTACACGTTGACGCCGCTTTCGCGCAGCGCGTCCTGCCCGACAATGCCGACATCCGCCGCGCCGTACTCGACGTAGATCGGCACATCCATGGGCTTGGCGACGAGAAATCGCGCCGTGCCAGCATCCAGCACGAGTTTGCGCGAATCCTTTGCCGCGCGCAAGGCGTAACCGATGGACGCGAGGAGTTTGAGGGAAGGATTGAGCAGGCGACCTTTTGCCAGTGCGATGGTTAGACCAGACATCACAACACCTATGTCATTGCGCGGAGCCGCGGAGCGGCGACGAAGCAATCCCCAATTCGCCATTTCGAGATTGCTTCACTCCCGCTTTGCGGTCGCCCGCAATGACAGATTCACTCTTTCCGTCGCGCCACCAAATCTCGCGCGCGCCGCGCACGCGCGCGTACGCGCGCAGCGCCGCAGCGTCGCGCTCTAGGATATCCACCTCGACGACCTGCCCGCGCGTCCGCGCCGCTTGAACCCGCGCGCTGTATTCCTGCGCGATGACATCCGGCGCGATCGTGGCTCTGACCGCGCCGCGCGCGCGCAACGCAATGAGCGCGCGCTCGACGCCAATCGCAAAACCCACCGCGGGCAGGTTCGGACCGAAATGCGCGATGAGGTTGTCGTACCGTCCACCGCTCGCGACCGCAAAACCCAGCCCCTCCACAAATCCTTCGAACAAGATGCCGGTGTAGTATGCCATGCCGCGATTCTCGGCGAGATCGAGCGTGATGAAATCTTGCAAGCCGAATCGCGCCAGCCGCGCGACGACCGCACGCAAGTGTTCGACCGCCGCGCGCGCGTCGTCGTTCACGCACTCGGCGCGCTCCAGGACATTCGCCTTGCCCCACAACGTCGGCAGTTGCGCGAGCGCGCGTTTGCGCGCGTCGTCGAGTTTCAGCGCAGCGAGCAATTGCGTGAGCGCGGGTGTGTTCTTACGCCGAATCGCTTCGCGCAACGCAAGGTCGTCGGCATCGTTCAACGCGAGGTCGCGCGTCGTCGCCTGCAGATACGCCGCGTTGCCGAGGGTGAACCGGAAATCGTCTAGACCGATCGCGCGCAGCGCCGTCATCGCCAGCGCGATCGCTTCGGCGTCCGCGTCGGCCGTCGCCGCGCCGATGAGTTCGATGCCGGCTTGCGTGAACTCGCGGCGCATCCCCGCTTGCGGTTCTTCATAGCGAAACACAGAACCGATGGAATAAAAGCGCAATGGCATCGCGCGGTCGAATAGTTTGGTGCCGACGATGCGCGCGGTCGGAATCGTGAAATCGGCGCGCAGCGCGAGTGTGCGTCCATCGCGATCGAAAAAGCGATACATCTCCTCACGCAGTTGCGGTCCCGCTTCCGCCGCGAGCGACTCGTAGTACTCGAACGTCGGCGGGATGATTTCGGAATAGCCCCAGCGCGCGAACGTATCGGCGAGCGTGCGTTCGACCGCGCGCTTGCGCGCCGCGTCGTTGAAAAACAAATCGGCGACGCCGTGAGGCAGTTGTTTGTCGAGCGGTTGCGAAATCATTCCTCTCCTACCTCACCCCGCTCCCCCTTCCCCCTCTCCCCTCTCCTGANNTCAGGAGAGGGGAGAGGGGGTGAGAGGTGAGGAAACAAAAAAGACAAGTCGCAAATGACTTGTCCTTGGGGTGAGTAACAGACGCGACCAAATCGGCGACGTCGCTTAGCGACTCACCCCGTCAATGTGATGATGCTTGATCGCGCTAACTGGCGGAAGTTGGTTCAGCATGTTGCGGCGATTATAGTTCAAGTGGCGGTCGTTGTCAAATGCGCCGTTGACGTTCAGTTTCTTCTTTGCTATAATCTAGCGTGTCCAGCCAGCGCGGGCTTGTCTCGCTTGGCAAGGAGAAACGAATGCGTCCTGCAAAGATTCTAGTGATTGATGATGAGCCACATCTGGTAAAGTTGGTACGTTCCAATCTTGAAGCGCAGCACTATAAAGTAGTCACCGCTTTGGATGGCCCCAGCGGCTTGGCGATGGTCGAGAAGGAAGGGATAGACCTCGTCGTTCTCGACATCATGTTACCCGGCATGGATGGCTTTGACGTGCTGCAAAAAATCCGGGAATTCTCATCGGTCCCGGTGATCATGCTAACCGCGAAAGATCAGGATGTGGACGTGGTCAAAGGGTTACACCTGGGCGCGGACGATTATGTGAAGAAACCGTTCAGCGTCCACGAATTGCTGGCGCGCGTCGAAGCGGTCCTCCGCCGCGCCGCGTCCAGCGAGGATGTGCAGGCGCGTCCGCCGTTTGTCTGCGACGACTTTACCATGGACTTTCAGCAGCGCCGCATCACCGTGCGCGGGAATGACATCAAGGTCGGTCCCACGGAGTACCGGTTGTTGTCGCAACTGGTGCAGAATGCCGGGCGCGTGATGCTGCACGCCGATCTGCTGCGCAAAGTGTGGGGACCGGAATACGGCGGGGAGACCGAGTATCTGCGCGTGTATATCTCCTATCTCCGCAACAAGATCGAGCAAGACCCGGCGAATCCAAAGTTCATTTTGACCGAACACGGCGTAGGGTACATGTTCAAGCGACCCGAATGATCTAAACCAGCCATTGCTCGCGGGGTGATGATGCCCCGCACAAATCCATCTTCCTGGAGGTAACGTCATGAAGGGCGTTGCAAAACCGGCGTTTGCCGAATTGATCGGCACCTTCGCGCTCACCTTTATCGGCGGCGCGGCGATCGCCAATGGACAAGCCGGTCTGGTTGGCGTCGCGCTGGCGCATGGCTTGACGCTGATGATCGTGATCTATGCGCTGGGCGCAATCAGCGGCGCGCACGTAAACCCGGCGGTCACGTTGGGTCTCGCGCTCGGCAAAAAGATCGAATGGTCGGGCGCGGTAGTGTACTGGATCGCGCAGTTCGCCGGCGCAATCATCGCTGGGCTTGCGCTTTTCGTAATCTTCGTTGATCCGTCGGCGAAGACGGGCTTTCTCGGCACGCCCGCGCTGGCGGCGAACGTCAGCCCGACGACCGGCATTCTGGTCGAGATCATCCTGACGTTCTTTCTCGTGCTCGTGGTCTATGGCACGGTGGTGGACAGCCGCGCGCCCAAGGGCTTTTACGGTCTCGCGATCGGATTGGTGTTGACGATGGACATCCTCGCGGGCGGACCGCTGACGGGCGCGGCGATGAATCCGGCGCGATACCTGGGTACTGCGATCGTGTCGAGTCACCTGGGCGACCTGATGGTGTACTTTGCGGGCCCCGCCATCGGCGCGGCGATCGCGTGGGCGGCATATTCGTTCGGGTTGGCGAAGTAAAAGCGCTTGTTTCCTTTGATGGCGAAGGGCGGGTGCTCTTCGCCATTTTTTTTGGAGTCCAGTCCGGGACTCGTCCTTACAAGGAGGTTTGGAATGAAAGAGATGACCAAAGCCAATTTGCAGGCGGCGTTTGCCGGCGAGAGCCAGGCGCACATGAAGTATATGGTTTTCGCCGATCTGGCGGAACGCGAGGGCTTGACCAACGTCGCGCGCCTGTTCCGCGCCGCGTCGTTTTCCGAGCAGATGCACGCGACGGCGCACCTGCGCGCGCTCGGCGGCGCCAACGTGACAGTCAAGAATCTCGAGGTCGCGTTGGGTGGCGAGAATTTCGAGGTCGAGGAAATGTATCCTGCCTACATGGCGGTCGCCAAATTGCAGGAAGAGAAGCAAGCGGCGACGAGCATGGAGCGCGCGTTCGAGGCGGAAAAGGTTCACGCCAAGTTGTACGCGCGCGCCAAGGAATCTGCCGAGGCGAAGAAGGACCTTGACCTCCCTGCGATTTTCGTCTGCGAGGTCTGCGGCTACACCGTCGAAGGCGCCGCGCCGGACAAGTGCCCGATCTGCGGCGCCCCGCTAACACGCTTCCGCAAGTTCTAACTGAATCCCAGTGCGCATCAAGCGGCAGAGGAGTGATTCCTGTGCCGCTTTTCGATTTCGACGCCGACGAGCGCGTGGCTTTTTTCCCGTCCAAGTGAAATCGTGGTATAATCAAATCAATGAAAGCCATGCGCAAGAACGGCTTGAGATATCTCACCCAGAGTGAACGCGCGGCGCTGGATGACTTGGTCGCACGCCTGCGCCAGGATTACGCGGATCGCGTTATCCGCGTCGTCCTATTTGGATCGAAGGTCCGCGGCGATTTCGATGCGGAATCGGACTTGGACGTGTTTGTGCTGCTCAATAGCGATGACTGGCATTTGCACGACAAGATAGTTAGTCTCAGTTCGCCGATCTCACTCAAGCACAACGCCCTCATTTCGCCGAAAGTGATCGGCCCTTCTCTTTACCAAAGAATGCGCAAACTGCGTTCGTTCTTCTTGGAGAATGTTCGCAAAGAAGGCGTGACTCTATGGACGAAACGATCCACGAGGCGATCCGTCAAGACCTTGCCAATAGCCGCGACGAACTGCGGATAGAAAAGTACTTGCGCGGTGTTGGAGCAATTGTATAGCAGAGACTCGAATACTCAGAACCAGACAGCAAAAGGATTGGGATGGCTGATTCGCAATATGATCTTATCGTCATCGGCGGCGGACCGGGCGGTTATGTCGCCGCGATCCGCGCCGCGCAACTGGGACAGCGCGTCGCGCTCGTCGAAAGGGACAACCTGGGCGGCACGTGTCTCAACTGGGGCTGCATTCCAACCAAAGCCCTCCTCAAGAACGCCAGCGTCGTCGAGACGATCCGCCACGCCAATGAGTATGGCATCCAGGTCGAAAAATTCTCCGCCGATTTCGGCAAGGCGATAGACCGCAGCCGCGTTGTCTCCAACCGACTGGTCAAGGGCGTCGAGTTCTTGATGAAAAAGAACAAGATCGAGGTCGTCAAGGGCGAAGCGACGCTAACCGCCCGCGACCGCGTAGTAATTAGCCGCGCGATTGATCGCACGGACGACGGACGCGGGCTGACCGCGCCCAACATCATCATCGCTACCGGCGCGCGCCCGATTTCGATCCCCGGTCTGCCGATTGACGGCACAGACGTCATTACCTCGCGCGAAGCGCTCGAACTCAGAGAACTGCCCTCGCCTATCGTCGTCGTCGGCGCGGGACCGATCGGGATGGAGTTTGCGTACGTCTATCGCGCGTACGGCGCGGAGGTGACGGTGATCGAAATGCTGCCGCATCTCCTGCCGCGCGAAGACGCCGAGGTGAGCGTCGAAGTTGCAAAGGCGATGCAAAGGCTCGGCGTCAAATTCCGCGTGAACACCAAAGTCGAAAGCGCGCAAAAGGTGGGCGCGAGGGTACGCTTGAAAGTGTCGTCAGATGGCAAGACGGAGGAAATTGACGCGCAAAAGGTCTTGGTCGCGATCTCGGTCAAGCCAAATAGCGAGAACCTGGGCCTGGAAGCGCTCGGCGTCCAGATCACGCGCGGCGCGATTAAAGTGGACGAGCAGATGCAAACGAATGTGCCGGGCATTTACGCCATCGGCGATGTGACGATGCAACTGCCGCTCGCGCACGTCGCGTCCGCGCAAGGCGTGATCGCGGCGGAAACGCTGGCGGGTAAGGAGACGCGCGCGCTCAACCTCAACCGCGTGCCGCGCTGCACGTACTGCAATCCACAAGTCGCGTCGCTGGGGCTGACCGAAGCGCAGGCGAAAGAGCAAGGGTATGATTCTCGCGTCGGCAAATTCCCCTTTCGCGCGAACGGCAAGGCGCTCGGCATCAACGAGTACGAGGGATTTGTGAAACTCGTCGTGGACAAAAAGTACGGCGAGATTCTCGGCGCGCACCTGGTTGGTCCTGAAGTGACTGACCTCACCGGCGAGTTGAGTCTCGCGCAATCCATGGAACTGACGCCGCTGGAACTCGCGCACGCCGTCCACGCGCATCCGACCCTGACCGAAGTGATCGCGGAGGCGGCGTTGGACGCGCTGGGACAGGCAATCCATATTTAGAGGTTAGAAGTTGGAAGTTGGAAGTTAGAGATTAGCGGCTGCACCCCTCTGACCTCTAACTTCCAATATCTAACTTCTAACCTCCGACTTCTATGACTGCACCAGGGACACATGACGCAAAGAATAGCCATCATCGGCGGTGGATTCGCGGGCTTGACCGCCGCGTACGAATTGGGCAAAAAGGGATACCCAACATTTCTGTTCGAACGAATGTCGGAACTTGGGGGGCTGGCGGGGACATTTCCAATTGAAGGCACGCGGCTAGAGCGCGGCTATCACCACTGGTTCACGAGCGACACGCACATCATCGCGCAAATGGAAGAACTGGGGCTGGGCGACCGCGTACAGTGGATCGAATCAAAGACCGGTTGGTTCGACGACGGCAGAATCTGGAACGTGGTCTCGCCGACCGACCTCTTGCGCCTGGGGACATTACCCTTGGTGGACAGACTGCGTCTCGGTCTGGTCCTCTACTACCTGACCTTTTTGCAGGCGCGGCGCAATCGCATGGCGGATTATGAAAGCATCACCGCCGCCGCTTGGTTGAAAAAATACGCGGGACAAAGAGCGTGGGACAAGCAGTTGGGTCCCCTGTTCTATGGCAAGTTCGGCGCAGAGGCGGAGAACATTCCGCTCGTGTGGTTCTGGTACAAAGCCGTGCTGCGCCTCGGCTCGCGCAAAGGTTTGACGAAAGAAGTCCTCGGTTACCCGCGCGGCTCGTACCAAGTCTTGATTGATGCGCTTGCCGACGCGATTCGCAAGCAGGGCGGCAAGATTTACGTTGGAACGACGGTACAGCGCGTGGTCGTTGAAAACGGCGCTGCCGTCGGCTTGCGGTTTGCGGACGACGCGGCATCGCAAGCGGCACAGCGCGAACTTGCGGGGGACCGGTCGTACGCGCGCTTTGATCGCATCGTCTGTACCGCGCCGTCGTTCGCCACGCTCAAGATCGTTGCCGAACTTCCCGCGGATTATGTCGCCAAGATGAAGGCGGCGAAGTACATGGCAGCGGTACTGCTCATTCTAAAGATGAAACAACCCCTGTCGCGCATCTACTGGCTGAACATCGCCGATCGCACGATCCCGTTCGTCGCGACCATCGAGCACACGAATTTCATCGCGCCGGAAGTGTATGGCAACAAACGCATCCTGTACGTATCGAATTACCTCGATCCGTCCAGTCCGTACTTTCAAATGTCGCGCGACGAACTCTTCAACGCGTACGTGCCACATTTGCAAAAGATCAATCCAAGTTTTGCGCCGGACTGGGTGGAGGAGTTGTGGCACTTTAAGGAAGCCGCCGCGCAGCCGATCGTGCCGCTGAATTATTCGAAACAAATTCCCGAATATCGCACGCCGCTGCGAAACTTGTATCTCGCGAACACTACACAGATCTATCCAGAAGATCGCGGCACGAACTATTCAGTGCGGCTGGGTCAAGTAATTGCCAACTTGGTGGAGGAAGATGCCCGCCGCGGCAATTGATCGGTGGGAGTGTGGCGAGGGGGGAGGAAAATGAGTCAGAGTCCGCGGAGAAACATTCTAATCGTCAGCAGTGATCCCACGCTCTCCAAGTTGCTGGGCTTGGTGCTTACTACCGAAGGGCACCAGGTTATTGCAGCCACAACCGGAGAGGATGCGCTGGATAAGGTCCCGCAGCGGACGTGCGACATGGTCATCATTGACGTGCCGCTTGCCGGCATGGATAGTTATGAACTCTGCCGACGGCTGCGTCAGAATTCGACGACGCGCTATTTGCCGATTCTCATGCTGTCGTCCAAAGGGGACGTGGCTGACAAACTGGCTGGGTTCGAGGCGGGCGCGGACGAGTATTTGACCAAGCCCTTTGACTCGAAAGAATTGGCGTACCGCATTCGCAATCTACTGTTGCGCGCGCAAATCCCGGCGCGACCCCATGCCGAACCGCTCGCGCGGGGGCAAACGATCGCTTTTTTTGGAACCAAAGGCGGCGTCGGCAAGACGACCATCTGTGTCAACACGGCTATCACGATCCAGCAGCAGACCAGAAAACGGGTCGCCATCTTCGATGGAGATTTTTTCTTCGGCGATATCGGCGTACATCTCAACCTGCCGCCGGTCCGCAGCATGGTTGATCTCGTCGAACGGATTGACGAGATTGACGCCGATTTGGTCAACCAGGTGATGGTCCCCCATTCTTCGGGCGTGCGTGTGCTGCTGAGTCCGTTTCGCCCGGAGAAAGCCGACCTGGTTACCTCCGAACACGTCAAGCGGCTGCTGGACATCCTCGTTGTGTTTTACGACTATGTCATCGCCGACTGCCACTCCGCCTACGACGAGCGCACGCTATCCATTCTGGAAAAAGCCGACGACATCATGCTTGTGCTCACGCCGGAAATCGGTCCCGTCAAGAATACGGCGCTGTTTCTCGACATCGCGCCTAGTCTCGGCGTGACGCTCGATCACATTCACGTTATCCTCAACCGCGCGAACTCCAGCGTGGGCATCGAGCCGGAGGAAATCGAACGCAGTCTCCACCATCCCATCGAGTTTCGCATCGTCAGCGGCGGCAGACCCGTTGTCATGAGTGTGAACCGAGGCGTGCCGCTGACGATTGAAAAGCCCGATCATCCGCTGGCGCGCGAGATCGCGCACATCGCCGCGCATCTAATCAAGAAAGAGGCGCCGAGAAAAGCCGCGCCGTAACTGTGAACGCGCGATTGCGCCGCGCGATTTGACAACCCGCGCCGACTGTGCTATATTCTCGCCACCTTGAAAACGCAAATGCTTACGCTTGCTTTCAGCCCTCGCCCGCGTCGTACACCAGCCCATCGGTCTGGTGCATTTGGCGTTTCTCCCTGATCGCGCGGACTAGCCACGCGAATTCTAAGGTGCGACCCAGACCCCTGAATTTTGTCGGTCTGGGTTTTTATTTTGGAGACGAAATGATTCGAGTTGGCATCTTTGGAGCAACCGGGTACACCGGCATCGAACTCGTCAAGATTCTGGCGCGGCATCCGCAGGTCCACATCGCGTTTGCGACGTCCGATTCGTACGTCGGCAAGAAACTGAGCGATGCGTTTCCCTGCCCCTACGACATCCCGCTGGTCGCGCACGACGCCGCGCCGCTCGACACAATTGACGTCGCGTTTCTCGCGCTGCCGCACGGCGCGTCCGCCGATTTTGCGAAACGCGCACGCGACGCCGGCGCGCGCGTAATTGACCTCTCCGCCGATTTTCGATTGCGCGACGCGGGGGCGTACAAAAAGTGGTACGGACTCGACCACCACGCGCCTGACCTCTTGCCGCAAGCGGTGTACGGCTTGCCCGAAATTCATCGCGCGAAAATCAAGCCCGCCCAGTTGATCGCAAACCCCGGCTGCTATCCGACGAGCGTCATTCTTGGTCTCGCGCCCATCGTGCGCGCGGGCGCGAGCGACGGCGCGATCATCGTGGATGCCAAGTCGGGCGTGTCGGGCGCGGGGCGCAAGCCGTCGTTGACGGTCCATTTCGTCGAGGTGAACGAAAACCTATCGCCGTATAACATCGGACGCGCGCACCGGCACTTGTCGGAAATGGAGCAAGAACTGACGGCGCTCGGGGAAACTCGGGGAATCATTTTTTCGCCGCACCTGCTGCCGGTGAGTCGCGGTATTCTTTCGACGATGTATGTGAGACTGAAGGACGGCTGGAACGAGCAAGCGCTGCGCGACCTGTACGTCGAAGCGTACCGCGCCGAGCCCTTTGTGCGGATTTTGCCGGGCGGACAAGTGGCGACGCTCGCGCACAGCAATTACACCAACTACTGCACCATCTCGCTTCACCCCGTCGCGGAAGTTGGGCAGGCGATCATCTGCGCGAGTATTGACAATCTCATCAAAGGCGCGGCGGGACAGGCGGTGCAGAATATGAATGTGATGTTCGGGTTGGAAGAGACGGCGGGGCTACTATAAAACGTGAAACGTGATGCGTGATGCGTGAAGACAGCACGTCTCACGTCTCACGCATCACGGTGTCGGGATAAGCAATCAATGTTGGTCCTAAAGGTCGGCGGCAACGAAATTGACGATCCCCAATTCCTTGACGGTTGCGCGCGCGCGGTCGCGGCGATGCCAGATACGCCGGTGATCGTGCACGGCGGCGGGAAGGAAATTGCGGACTTGCAGATCAAGTTCGGCTTGACGCCGCGCTTTGTCGAGGGCTTGCGCGTCACGGACGAAATGTCGCTGGCGATCGCCGAGATGGTGCTGAGTGGGCGCGTGAACAAGCGCATCGTCGCCGCGCTCTTGCGCGCGGGCGCGGACGCGATCGGCTTGAGCGGCGTGGATCGCGGCGTCGTCCGAGTTGAGAAGATGCAGCATCCGGCGGGCGATTTGGGTCGCGTCGGCAAAATAGTCAGCGTGCGCGGTGACATAGTGCAAGAGTTTATCTCACAGCGAGTCGTCCCGGTCATTTCGCCGATTTCGCTCGGCGACGACGGCGCGTACAACGTCAACGCCGATTCGGTCGCGTGCGCGATGGCGCGCGCGCTGAACGCAGATGCCGTCGTGTTCGTCACGAACGTCGCGGGGGTGATGTGTGATGATCGCGTCATTCCTTCGTTGACCGCGCAAGCAGCAGAAGCGCTCATCAAGTCGCAGGTGATTCGCGGGGGAATGATCCCCAAAGTGCGCGCGGCGCTGGAAGCGGTGGCGGGGGGAGCGCAAGCCGCGCGGATTACGCATTTGGAAGGATTGACTCAAGGCGGGGGAACAGTTTTCGTAGCGTGATGCGTGGTGCGTGTTCCGTCAATTCTGCCCAACGCGCAACACGCAACACCAGAAACCCAGGAGAAGACAATGAACTCACAACAACTCATCGAAGCGGAGAAAAAATGCCTCGTCCAGACGTACGCGCGTCCGCCGTTTGTGCTGACACGCGGCGAAGGCGTCTATGTGTTCGACGCCGACGGCAACAAGTATCTGGACTGCGCGGCGGGCATCGCGGTGAACGCACTTGGCTACAACGATCCCGAACTTGTCAAGGCGATTCAGGACGCGGCAGCCGGCTTGCTCCACGCGTCGAACCTGTTCTACACTGAGCCGCAAGTCGCGCTCGCGCAAGCGCTCGTCGAAAAGTCGTTTGCGGACAAGGTGTTTTTCGCGAACACCGGCACGGAAGCGATTGAAGGCGCGATCAAGTTCGCGCGCAAGTATCACAAAGAACGCGGCGACACGCATCGCGCCGGCTTGGTCGCGTTTCGCGGTAGTTTCCACGGACGCACGATGGGCGCGCTTGCCGCGACCGATTCGGAGAAATATCAAGCGCCGTTTCGTCCGCTGATGCCCGGGGTGACCTTCGCGAATTTCAACGATCTCGATTCCGCGCGCGCGGCGATTACGAACGAGACAGCGGCGGTCCTCGTCGAGCCGGTGCAAGGCGAGGGCGGCGTGTTCCCCGCGAACGACGAATTTCTGCGCGGCGTGCGCGCGTTGTGCAATGAACGCGGCGCGCTGCTGATCTTTGACGAGATCCAGTGCGGCTTGGGGCGCACCGGCAAATTGTGGGCGCACGCGCACGCGGACGTCAAGCCGGACATGATGACGCTGGCGAAACCGCTGGCGGGCGGTTTACCCATCGGCGCACTACTAATGACCGATGCGGTCGCATCCGCGATTCACGTCGGCGAGCACGGCACGACGTTTGGCGGCGGACCGCTGATTACGTCGGTCGCGCTCAGTGTGTTCAAGCGTGTCAGCGATCCCAAGTTTCTCGCGCACGTGAACGAGACGGGGAATTACTTGATGGAGCGTCTCGCCGAAATCAATTCGCCGCACCTCCAAGAGGTGCGCGGGCGCGGGTTGATGATCGGCGTGGAACTCGACATGGACGCGCAGCGAGTTTTGGAAAAGGGTTACACGCGCGGCTTGCTGCTCATCAAGGCGCGCGAGAAGGTGGTGCGGTTTGTGCCGCCGCTGGTGTTTCATAAGACACACGTGGACGAGTTGGTGGAAAAGTTCGGGGAGGTATTGGCGGAGGTTGGGTAGGTGGTTGGGTCGTTGGGTGGTTGGAGCGTTCGTAGTTTGGCGTCCNNTTCCCTGTGCCCTCTGTGGCTATAAATCCAATACTCATTCGCCGCGCCGCCCCCGCCGACGCGCAAGTCATCGCCGATCTTGTGGATCTCGGCGAACGCGAAGGGCAATTGCTGCCGCGCTCGCTCTCCGCCATCCGCGCCAGCATCGGCGATTGGCTCGTCGCCACAGACAACGAACGCGTCGTCGGCGTCGGTTCGCTCGTCGAGATGGGACCGACGTTGAGCGAGGTGCGCTCGCTCGCGGTCGCGCCGGCGTATCGCCAGAATGGCGTCGGCGCGAAGATCGTGGACGCGCTAGTGGATGAAGCGCGCGCGCGCGGCATCCCTACCGTCTTTGCGCTTACGCGCGCGGTGCCTTTTTTCGAAAAGCAAGGATTCGTCGTCACCGTCAAAGCCGATTTTCCCGAAAAAGTGTGGCGCGATTGCATCGTTTGCCCAGTGCGCGACGCGTGCGATGAGGTCGCGGTGGTGAGGTCGGTCAACAGCAAGACGTGATGCGTGTTGCGTGCTGCGTGCTGCGTAGAACGGAACACGGAACACGCACCACGTCGGATCAATCTGCAATCTGAAATCGTCCAAGGGGGACACGATGGAGAAAAAGAAAGCTGGCAAGGTCGTGCTGGCGTATTCGGGGGGACTCGACACGTCGGTCATCGTGCCGTGGCTGAAAAATAATTACGACTGCGAGGTCATCTGCGTCTGCGCCAACATCGGGCAGGGCGATGAGTTGAGCGGCGTCGAAAGAAAAGCGCTTGCCAGCGGCGCGACCAAGTGCTACGTCCAAGACTTGCGCGAGGAATTCATTACCGAGTACATCTACCCGACGATTCAAGCCGGCGCAGTGTACGAACGCAAATACCTCCTCGGCACATCGTTCGCGCGCCCGCTGATCGCCAAAGCGCAAGTCGAGATCGCGGAGATGGAAGGCGCGGACGCGGTGGCGCACGGCGCAACCGGCAAGGGCAACGATCAGGTGCGCTTTGAATTGACGTATCAGGCGCTGAATCCGAAATTGAAAGTGATCGCACCGTGGCGTGAGTGGAACATCCGCTCGCGTCAAGACGCGCTCGATTACGCGGCTGAATACAACGTCCCCGTGACCGCGACGCTCAAATCCATCTACTCGCGCGACTGGAACATCTGGCATCTGTCGCACGAAGGCGGCATCCTCGAAGACCCGTGGCGCGAACCCGAAGCCGCAATGTATCAACTCTCCGTCGCGCCCGAGCAGGCGCCCGACGAGCCCGAGTACGTCGAAATCGAATTTGAAAAGGGCGCGCCGCGCAAAATCAACGGGCACGCGATGGGCGCGATCGAATTGTTGACGACGCTGAACCAACTCGGCGCCAAGCACGGCATTGGGCGCGTGGACTTGGTCGAGAATCGTTTGGTTGGGATGAAATCGCACGGCGTGTACGAAACGCCCGGCGGCACGATTCTCGTCGAAGCGCACGACGCGCTCGAACAAATCTGTCTCGACCGCGAGACGCTGCATTACAAACAGCAAGTCGCCTTGCGCTACGCCGACCTGGTTTACAACGGTCAATGGTTCACGCCGCTGCGTCAAGCGCTCGACGCGTTTGTGCGCGAGACGCAAAAGACGCTGACCGGCGTGGTGCGCTTGAAACTGTACAAGGGCAACGCCATCCTCGTCGGGCGCAAATCGCCGTTCAGTTTATACCGCGAGGATTACGCGACGTTTGGACAGGAAGATGTCTATAACCAAAAAGACGCCGAGGGGTTCATTCGTCTATTCGGACTTCCGCTCAAAGTGCGCGCGCTGATTGATATCGAACGGCACGGCAAGAGCACGTACGCCGCGCCGGATTATAGCAAGTTCAAGCGCGACTAGGCAGCGAGTCAAACGTGCCAAATATGCCAAACATGCCAAAAACCCAAATGCAAAAATCAGAAATCGAAAAACTTGTCCTGAGTGAAACGAAGGATCAGAAATCGAAAGTTGGCGTTACGGCGGCGCGTGGCTTTGGGGCAGCCGGCGTCGCGTGCGGGCTGAAGCAAACCGGCGCGCTCGATCTCGCGCTCGTCGTGAGCGATAGCGCCTGCGCGGGCGCGGGCATGTTCACGACGAATCGCGTCAAAGCCGCGCCCGTGCTGTACGATCAGGCAACGCTCGCGCGGAATCAAAACGCGCTTCGTGCCGTCGTCGCGAACAGCGGCTGCGCGAACGCGTGCACGGGCGCTGACGGCATGGCAGACGCGCGCGCGATGGCAAACGCGACCGCGCACGCGCTGGACTGCCGCGCGGACCAAGTGCTTGTGCTTTCGACCGGCGTCATCGGTCAGCGACTCGATCTCGCGCGAGTACGCACAGGCATCACGCAAGCCGCGCAGAGTTTGTCGGCTGGCGGCGGGGCTGACGCCGCGCGCGCGATCATGACCACCGACACGCGCCCAAAGGTTTACGCCCTACGCTCTACGCACTACGCTATCGGCGGCATGGCAAAGGGCGCGGGGATGATCCATCCGAACATGGCGACGCTGCTTTCCGTGATCACGACCGACGCGAAAATCGCGCCCGCTTTGTTGGACCGCGCGTTGCGCGCGGCAGTCGGCGTCAGTTTCAACCGCATCAGCGTGGATGGCGACATGAGCACGAATGACACGGTGCTTGTTCTCGCCAACGGCGCGTCAGGTTATGGGATTGGGGAACTAGAGCTTGGAGCTTTCACGGATATGCTGACGCAAGTCGCGATCAATCTCGCCAAGCAACTCGCGCGTGACGGCGAAGGCGCGACCAAGTTCGTGGAGATCGCGGTGACCGGCGCGCGCGACGAGGCGGACGCGGCGCGCGTCGCCAAGTCGGTTGCAAACTCGCCGCTCGTCAAGACGGCGCTCTACGGCGGCGATGCAAACTGGGGACGCGTGGTCTGCGCGGCGGGCTATAGCGGCGTCGCGGTCGAGCCGGCCAAAATGGCGCTGTGGTTCGGCGACGTGAACGTCTTTGCCAATGGCGCGCCGACGAGTTTCGACGAAGCGGACTCGACGCGCGCGATTTCCGGCAAGGACGTTTTCATTCGGCTCGATCTCGGACTGGGGCACGCGCGCGCGACGGTGTGGACGTGTGATCTGTCGCACGACTATGTGACGATCAATGGCAAGTACCGCACATGAATTTCAGATTTCAAATTGCAGACACCTGCACTTGCGTGCGGTGCAAGTGTTTCAGATTCTAATAATCTGCAATCCGAAATCTGAAATCTGAAATGGGGCTTATGTGGGGCGGACGCTTTTCCAAATCCATTGACGACGCGTTTGCGCGTCTCAACGCGTCGTTCTCTTTCGATTGGCGGCTGTACGACGCGGATATTCGCGGGAGCATCGCGTACGCCAAGGCGCTCGCGCGCGCGAACATCATCTCTGAGGCAGAACGCGATGCGCTGATGGTCGGACTGACGCGCGTGAGAGCAGAATTTGATACTGGGGCGTTCAAAGCAAAACCGGCGGACGAGGACATTCATACGGCAGTCGAAAGGAGATTGGGGGAACTCGTCGGGACCGTCGCGGGGAAACTGCACACCGGGCGCAGCCGCAACGATCAGGTCGCCACCGACACGCGCCTTTTCGTGCTAGACGCAATCTCCGATCTCCAATCTCTAATCGCCAATCTCCAGCGCGCTATCGTCGAAACAGCAGAGCAGCACATTGACGTTCTAATGCCTGGTTACACGCACCTGCAGCGCGCCCAGCCGATTCTATTCGCGCATTGGCTGATGTCGTACTTTTGGATGGTTCAGAGAGATTCGGAGAGACTAGGCAATTGCGCGACGCGCGTTTCCGTCTTGCCGCTCGGCGCGGGCGCGCTCGCCGGAAACGCGCTGGGGATTGACCGCGCGTTTCTCGCCCACGAGTTGGAGTTTGCGCGCGTGAGCGAGAATAGCATTGACGCGGTGAGCGACCGCGATTTCATCGCCGAGTTTCTGTTCGACGCCGCGCTCCTCGGTGTGCACCTCTCGCGGCTCGGCGAAGACCTGGCGTTGTACGCCTCTGCCGAGTTTGGGTTTGTGACGTTAGACGACGCGTACGCGACCGGGTCGAGTCTGATGCCGCAGAAGAAGAACCCGGACGCGCTGGAACTGGCGCGCGGCAAAGCCGGGCGCCTGATCGGCGACCTGACGACGTTGCTGGCGGTACTCAAGGGTTTGCCGTCTTCGTACGCCAAGGACTTGCAGGAAGACAAAGCGCCGCTGTTCGACGCGGTGGACACGCTCGTCGCGCTGCTGCCGGTGGTCGCGGGCGTCATTCGCACGCTGCGCGTCAACGCCGACAAGATGCGCGCTGCGCTCGATACCGCGATGCTCGCGACCGACCTCGCGGATTACCTTGTGCGGCGCGGCGTGCCGTTCCGCGACGCGCATCGCCAGGTGGGCGAAGCGGTGAAACTCGCGGAAGCGCGCGGGATAGAGTTATCTGAATTGTCGCCGGAGGATTACCGAGCCATCACACCAGAGTTCGACGCGGACGTCAGGAACGTTTTCGATTTCGCGCGATCGGTTGCCGCCCGCGAAATCATCGGCGGGACGGGCCCGAACGCGGTGCGCGCGCAAATCGCGAGCGCCAAGGAACTGGTGCGGCAGACCTGAACGCTACCTGGCAGCGAGCGGCAAGAATAGCCGGGCAACCTCGCAGATCAATTGTCCGCGGATCTCACCGCCCGGAAAGGTCGCCGTGTGCACGTTGGTGTAGAACCCGTTGGGGTTTGCCAGGATGTTGTTCGCCACAGTCATGTCGGTGTTGCTGGTGGTGAATGTTCCGCCGTTACTGGGAGTCCCGCTGAATGGCAGGACAATCGGACCATTTGCGCCCGCCGCCGCTTGGTGGATGTGCGCCGCAGTGATATTGGTGAGATCGCTAATCGTCCACTGCCCGTTGATCTCACCCGTAGTTGGATTGACCGACAAGCGTACGATGCCATTGCCCGCGCTGTTGTTCGGCGGCACATTGTTCGCGCCGCCTAGTCCGGCAGTCAAGGCGTTTGTCGAGCAAACAGCGGGCGATATACTCTGCGGTTGCGGCATCGGCGCAGCCGCGTGGGTATTTGCGGATGCGGGGATGGCTACCCACACTAGACTGAGCAGCGTGAACGTCAGGACGATCGGTCTCTTGGTTTTCATTCGCCTCGCCTTTCCGCTTTATTGTCGCGCGGATGGTTCACCACAAGCGTATTCTGTAAGGTATACGCTTCGACGGGTTCGCCGGTTCTCTCTGGCACGATCGACTTTTTTTGACCAAATTGGTACCATCTTTGGTTTGACATTTGACCATCGCCAAGATATACTAGAGCCATAAAGTACGTATAGTCCGGTAAGGACGCCGGGCTAGTGGTAAGTGACGATTGGCTTTTGCGTCTCGACATGGCGCACAAGAATCTTGTGCGCAATGCGAGGCGTTTTTTATTTTCCCGTCGTTTGCCGTTGCTCGGACTGTTCGAATGACCGATCGCTCATGATGGGCGTACTCGAGTGGACCGCCTAGCGCCGTTCTGACGAGGGGACGACACGACGGTACCCGAAGAAAGGAGGGAGACGGAACTAACAGAACCTGTTCTGGCTCAGACGCGAACAAAAAACTTTTTTCGTGAGGAGAAAGAATGAACAGAAAAATCCTCGTCATCCTCGCCGGGGCAGCCACGTTGATTGCGTTGATCGCGCTCATCTTTGCCCCTGCGCCACAAACTGCCAGCGCGCAAGGCCCTACCCCTGCGCCCCAGCCGCCGGTCGCGGTCTTGAAAGTCGTCCCGGTTTGGGCGAATGCAGCGGGTGACAAGAATGCCATGACCGCGACACTCACGTACATCACCGATACGAAGGTGGGGCCCGCCAAGACAACTGTTGCCGTGGGCGCTGCCGGCTTGAGCAACACGCCGGTCAATGTCCCGGTCCACCTCGCGGTCTCGGCAAAGGATCCAAAGAACACTGGCAAGCCAACTTGGTCGCTCATCAAACCCGCCGATTCCAAGGCGGCAATCAAAGACCCCGCGGCGATGGAAACCGAGTTCACGCCAGATGTCGTCGGCGCGTACATGGTCAGCGTCTCCCTCAAGGGTGACACCGGGACCAGCGCGGCTCGGTACGCCTTCTTCAACGCCGGTACCTTTATCGGCATGGAGACGGGCAACTGCAAGCAGTGCCACCCGACCAAGGTTGCCGAGTGGGCAAAAACTGGGCACGCCAGCATCCTCAAAGACAACATTGACAACAGCCGTTCTCCCACCTCAGATTCGCACTACACCGAGGGCTGCATCCGCTGCCACACTACCGGTTTCTTCCTCCCCGCCGCCAAGAATGGCGGATTCGCCGACGCCCAGGAGAAAACCGGCTGGAAGGTCCCAACCTGGGAACAAATCAACGCGGCGGGCAAGAAAACCGGACCCAGCAACTGGGACGCTGCCCCGGCTGAAATCAAGAACATGGGCAACATCCAGTGCGAGCAATGTCACGGTCCCGCTAACGAGCACGTCAAGAACGGCGCGAACGTCATGGCATCGTCCATGAACAACGGCACGTGCAATGTCTGTCACGCCGGCGGCGGTCACCACATTCGTGGCATTGAAATCTTGAGTTCCAAGCACACGACCGGGACTAGTTTCGAAGAAATCACCGGTCCCGCGCGACTCGCCTGCGCGCGCTGCCACTCGGCAGAGGGCTTTGTCTCCTTCGTCGCCAATCCCAAGAACCAAGCCGCGTGGAAACCGGAAGAAGGCTCGATCGGTTGCGCGACCTGCCACGATCCGCACTCGGACGCGAACTATGCCCAGTTGCGCATCGCCGGCAAGCCAGTCGAGATTCCCTTCGAAGTCAAAAAGGATGTTGGTCTCTCCGCCATCTGCTTCACCTGCCACAACAATCGCGGCGTACCTGAAAACGCGGTCAAGGGTTCCTACCCGCACTACTCTTCTGCCGCCGAGATGCTATCGGACTCGGGCGGTGTGACGTACGGCGCGACGGTTCCGAACTCGCCGCACAGCATGATGGTCGGCGCAGCGCCGGTTCCGAATGCCGCAACACCCGGCACGTTCTTGTGGAGCAAATCGAACGACAAGAAGGGGAATGTTCCCGGTCCCTGCGTCTACTGCCACATGTGGGCGGGCATCACAGACGCCAAAGACCCGAACTTTATGAAGGTTGGCGATCACTCCTTCAACATGGTTAGCCCCGACGGCAAGTTCGACTATGGCGCGGCGTGCAAGTCGTGCCACGGCGAAGTCAAAGATTTCAACCTGAAAGCCAAAGCCGACTATGACGGCAGCGGCGCCGCCGGAGGCGTGCAGGATGAAATCAAGGGCTTGCTCAACGCGACTTGGAAAGCGCTCGAAGCCAAGGGCTTGAAGAAGCAGGAGAGCGGCTATCCGTACGCAACGGTCCCTGCCGATGCCAGCGACTCGGTCAAGCAGGCGTGGTATAACTTCCGCTACGTCTATGGCGTGATGTGGGGCGCGGCTGGTCCGGGCGGCGAAGGTAAAGCCGCGGCGATCCACAACTTTAAGCGCTCGTGCGCGTTGCTGCAACTCTCGCTCAAAGACCTCGGCGCAACCCCGGCGGGCGCAGCAGACTGCACCAAGTAGTTCGATGATCCGCGAGCATCGCTGACCCATCATCACTTCATCGCGCACACACTGTACTCCCGCGATCATACGGCGGGCTGGACGAATCTTAGATCCGCTCCAGCCCGCTTTCGTTTGCGTCGGAATTTGACTTTTGCCCTCTCACTGGGTATACTATGAATCAGAGATGAACCTCGGCGCGATGGCGTTGTTGCGCCGATTTTGAAGTATCAGGGCGTTTGAGCGTCCCGACCGGGCGCGCATCTGCGCGTGTGTCGGGACGCTTTATGTTTCCGGCAGTTCGCGTTATCTCGACGCCTGAATCGTTCGTTGTCCACGACGGACAAAATCCAAGCGGATGGCAGCGCGTGGTTCTGACGAGGGGGCTGCGCAACGGTACCGCAAAAAGGAGGAGTGTCCCGCCAAGCAAATCAAAGCAACAGACGCCAATTCGATTAAAACACTCTCTCAGTGAGGAGAAAGCATGAACACAAAGACCCTCGTCATCCTCGCAGGAGCCGCTCTGTTGATCGGCGTCCTCGCGATCACATTCGCTCTTGCGCCGCAAGCGGCGCACGCGCAGGGCCCCACCCCTACGCCCGCGCCGCCAGTTGCGGTTTTGAAAGTTCTCGCGGTACCCGGCGTCGCCACCGACAAGAACGCGATCACCACCACCATCAAGATCGTCTCCGACACTGCTGTTGGACCATCCACCGCGACGATCGCCATGGCAACGACCGGCGGCAGTAACGTGCCGATCAAGGTGCCCGTTCACCTCGCGGTCACCGCGCAAGATCCAAAGAACTCCGGCAAGCCAACCTGGTCCCTGGTCAAGCCCCCGGACTCTAAATCCACCATCACCGGCACGATGACTGCCGAGTTCACACCTGATGTCGTCGGCGCGTACTATGTGAGCGTGCGTCTCACGAACGACGCGGGTGTCGCCAGCGCGCCACAGTTCGCGTTCTTCAACGCGGGCACCTACATTGGCGTTTACACCGGCAACTGCAAGCAATGCCATCCTGCCAAGACCGAGGAATGGGCCAAGACCGGTCACGCGAATGTTTTCCGGCTCGAACTGGACAACAAGATTGACGGTCCGCGTGGCATCCAGCCGGGCGCCGCTGGCTACATCACGCATTACTCTGAAACCTGCGTGGCTTGTCATGCCACCGGCTACTACGCCGAGCCGTACAATGGCTCGGGCGGCTACTTTGACGCCAAAGCCAAAGCCAACTGGACCTTCCCAACCTGGAAACAGATTGATGAGGTCTTTACGAAGAATGCGCCCAGCAACTATGACGCCGCGCCCGCTGGCATCAAGGACATGGGCACCATCGGCTGCGAACAGTGTCATGGTCCCGCGAACGAGCACGTCAAAAACGGCGCCAAGGTGATGGACGCATCGTGGGGCAATGGGGTATGCAATCAGTGCCACGGCACGCGCGGCGGTCATACCCGCGGCGTGCAAATCACCTTCTCCAAGCACTCGGATGAAACCGCGCACGCATGGGAAATCGCGGGCCCCGCAGAACAAGGGTGCGTGCGCTGCCACACCGCGAAGGGCTTTGCGTCCTTCCTCGCCAATCCCAAGAACCAGGCCGCTTGGAACAACGAAGCCTCCACGCTCACCTGCGCGGGCTGCCACGAACCGCACTCGGAGGCGAACGCCTTCCAACTGCGCGTCGTCGGCAAGCCGGTCGAAGTGCCCTTTGCTGACAAAGCCAAAGACGTTGGACTGTCCGCCAGCTGCGAGACCTGCCATAACATTCGCCGCAACAGCGACGACCAGGCAAAGAATATCGCGGATGGCAAAAGCGTCAGTTACCCCCACTACTCCTCTGCCGCCGAAATGCTGACCGACCTGGGCGGTATCACCTACGGTCAGACGGTCCCGAACTCGCCGCACGGCATGATGATCGGCGCGGCGCCGGTCCCGAATCCCGCGTACGATTCCAAGAATCCGGAATCTGCCCAGTTCTTGTTCACCCCCGCTGGCGACAAGAAGGGCAATACGCCCGGTCCGTGCGTCGTCTGCCACATGTGGGCTGCCATCACCACAGCGGGTAACCCGCTGCAATACAAGGTGGGCGGCCACTCGTTCAACACGGTCACGCCGGACGGCAAGACCGACTATGGCGCGTCCTGCAAGTCGTGCCATGGCGAAGTCAAAGATTTCAATCTGAAAGCCAAAGCCGACTATGACGGCAGCGGCGCTGCCGAAGGCGTGAAGGACGAAATCAAGGGCTTGCTCAATGCAACTTGGAAAGCCCTCGAAGCCAAGGGATTCAAGAAAGTCGAAACCGGCAATCCCTACGCCACCATCCCCGCAGACGCAGATGCCAAGGCGAAGAGCGCGTGGTTCAACTTCCGCTTTGTGTACGGCGTGATGTGGGGCAGGGCGACGGGCAATGGCAATGAAGGTAAAGCCGCTGCCATCCACAACTTTAAGCGGTCTTGCGCGTTGCTGCAACTCTCGCTGAAAGACCTCGGCGCGCTGCCGAGCGGCGCAGCAGACTGCACCAAGTAGTTCGATGATCCGCGAGCATCGCTGACCCATCATCACTTCATCGCGCACACACTGTACTCCCGCGATCATACGGCGGGCTGG
>DHFK01000056.1 GCA_002400365.1 Anaerolineales bacterium UBA4826
CCGCCGCCAACGCCGGTGCTGACGGTGACGTACAGTAGAGACGTTGCATGCAACGTCTCTACCAAGCCCGCGCCAAATTTGTATTCGCCGAGCGCGGCGACGTTCGCGTCGTTGTCAACGTTCGCCGGCGCGCCGAACGCGGCTTGCAATTGCGCGCGCAGCGGCGTGTCTTCCCAACCGGGAACATGGTGCGACAAGATCACGCGCCCGCGTGCGGCATCCACCGGTCCGCCAAAACTCACGCCGATGGCGACCGGCGCGCGACCCGCCAATAGTTTCCGCGCGAGCGCGAGCATCGTTGCCTGATCGTCGCGCGCGTCTTTAACCGGCGGCGACGCAACGCGTTCGAGCGCGAGCCACGCGCGTTCGCCGCGCCGCGCGATGGCGGCAGAGAGTTTCGTGCCGCCATAGTCGAGCGCGAGGAGTAGATCGTCAGCCATTGAAAGGGTGTGACGGGTGGCGGGTGACGAGGACCATGCCGCTCATCACTGCGAATCGTGCCGGATCTTCAACATCTCACAGATCGCGTGCGTCAGCGCGAGGTGCACGTCTTCGATTTGCCCCATCAGTTCAGACGGAACGTTGACGTGCGTTTGGACGCAGTCTTTGAGTTTGCCGCCAGCAAAGCCGGTGAAACCGACGGTCACAAGCCCAAGTTTCTGGGCGGCTTGCATCGCGCGCAAAACGTTCGGCGAGTTGCCGCTGCCGCTGAAACCGATCGCGAGATCGCCGCGTTCCGCCAGCGAAGTCAACGGTTCGGCGAAGACAGAATCGTAGCCGACGTCGTTTGCGTACGCAGTCAGCGTCGGCAAATTGTCGGCGAGCGCGATGACCTTAAAGCGCGGGCGGTCGGGCGCAAGCGTCCCCTTGCCCAGGTCACAAGCAAAGTGCGATGCGGTGGACGCGCTGCCGCCGTTGCCGAACAAAAACACGCGGCGTCCGTCCACGCGCGCGTGCTCAAGTTCTCGGATGACTGCGTCGACGCGTTCAAAAGCGATCTGGTCGAACAAGCGGACTTGCCTTTCAAAGTACTCGCGCAATGAATTCATTGTGCCTCCAAATTTCAGTGTCCCAACCACACGGCGCCCGCGGCGACCGCGAGAAACACTGCCAGCCACAACCAATCCACGCCACGCCACGCCAGCGTTTCCATCACCTGCGCTTCGCCGCGAAAACCGCGCGATTGCATCGCGAGATAGACGTCGTCGCTCAACGCGTACGCTTTGGCGAACAGTACGCCCATGCTCGCCGCCAGCCAGCGCCGATTCTCCGCGCTCGACACGCGCCCGACGACGCGGCTACGCCGCGCGAGAAATATGTTGTTCGCCGCGTGCAGCAAAACGTAGATATAGCGGTATGTCATGCCAAGAATCAGCACAAAGACTTGCGGCACGCGCAGAACGCGCAGCGCCTTGAGCAGCATCGTCCAACGCGTCGTCAGGATGAGCAAGACGGCAATCGAAACGGATGCGCCGACGCGCAGCAACAAGAACGCGGCGGTGACGACGCCGGGCTGCGTGATCGCCAAATACACGCGCGGCGACGCCAGATCAATCAGCGTGACGAGCGGCGCGCCGGGCGTAAAGACGTTGAACAGCGCGGGGAGCGCGACGACGCCGGTGAAGAACGGCATGAACACCCACACGCGTTTCAAGTAGAATCCCATTGGCACGCGCGAGGCGTACGCGACCGGCAGCGTCAGCGCGTACAGCGCGACGATCACCCGCAGATTCTGCGAGACGCTGATCGCGATCAACAGCGCGAGCGCGCCGACGAGTTTCGCGCGCGGGTCGAGCGATTGGAGCAAGCCGCCCTGTCGCGCGATTTCTTCGGCGAAGAGCGTTTGCTCCAGCGCGCCGGTGATGTCACCCAGCGTCTTTTCAATAAAGCCGCGCGCGGGTTTTGCATTAGACATGCGACACTCCCACCGCCAAAAAGTGGGCTTGGCAATCCTGAACCTGAACCTCGCAAAAGCCGGCTTGCAGCAACATTTGCTCCATTTCCGCGCCGGTCGGCAAGAGATCGCAGCGCGTCACAGCGGACGACCGATGGATCGCGTTCACCCGCTCCCGGCAAATATCGTGCATGACGATCAGGCGACCGCCAATCCGCAACGTCCGCTTTAATTCGCTCAGGGCAGCCGGCTTGTCGGCAAAGTGTGGGAAACTGCTGTGGCAAATGATCGCGCCGAAGGTTCGCGCCGGAAAAGGCAAATGGTGAACATCCGCTTGCGCCATCAGAGCGAAGCGTTCTCTTTCCCGCGCGCGCTGCAACATGGCATACGCGAAATCCATCGCGACGATGGGTGTCAACGCGGCGCGTTCTCGGAGGAGGGGTAGCAGCGCGCCCGTGCCGGTGCCAACGTCCAGGATTAACGGCGACTCTTTCCACACATTGTCAAAGCGCGATAAAAGTTGCCTTAGCCGTTCCTGGCGCGCAGGGGATTGAGCGGCATCCCACTCTTCCGCCAAGCGCTCGAAGAAGGCTTGGTGCGCGCGCATGGCTTATTTGTCCAGCGCAGCGATGATCGCCTGGGTCTCTTTCACCAACGCGGGCGCAAGATCGTACACCGGTTTGCGCGCGCGATCGGCTTCGCGCACCGCCGGGTCTGCCGAAAGATAGCCGATCACCGGCAGTCCCGGCGTATTCGCGGCGATGAAATCGCGATCGGCTTGATTCTGCGCCTTGTTGCCGACCAGATAGAGTTTCGGAATCTTGATGTCGGTCGCGAGTTGTCTGATTTGCGCGGCGGTGCCCAGACTGCGCGCGGTCGGCTCGGCGACGATGAGCAGCGCATCCACCATATCGGACGTCGCGCGCCCCAGATGCTCGACGCCGGCGTACAGGTCCATCAACACGACTTCGTTGCGCTGCAGCAGAATCATCGAAACCAGTTGCTTTAACAACACGCTCTCCGCGCAGATGCAGCCCGCTCCGCCCATTTTCACCGCGCCGAGTTCGAGCAGTTTGATGCCGCGAAAAGTCGCGGAGAAACGATCGGGAATATCGTCCACGCGGGGATTCATTTTGAAGATACCGCCATACGTCCCCGGCTTGGCGCCGGTGCGTTCGGCGATCAGTGCTTCCATCTCTGCAATCGGCGTGAGACCTTGAATCAATTCTCTGGGGAAACCGAGCGCGTCTCCCAAACACGGCGATGGGTCGGCGTCTATCGCGAGAACTTGATAGTCTTGCGCCGCAAACGTAAAAGCGAGCAAACTGGTCAGCGTGGTCTTGCCGACGCCACCCTTGCCGGAAACGGCGAGTTTCATTCTATTCCCCTTGGATGAATGCTCACGCGGTCCGGGTCGCGCCGCGGCGCGTGATGCGTTCGATCAACCAGCCGAGCGCAAAGATAGCGCTCAGCACGAGCGCGACGCCAAATAGGGCGGACAGGACGTATGCCACGGTCGGATTGTTCAGCGCAGGCAGATCGTAATCCGAGAGCGGCGCGCGCCACAGGTTCGACCATTTGTCGAATCCGGCGGGGATGTAACCCAAGCCCAGTTTCGCCAATTCCTCGCGGCTCCATTCGCCCCACGCGGTCCCCGGCGCGAGCAAGCCGATCGGCGTCAGCACGATGAGCGCGGTCAAGCCGAGGCCTGCCCGACGCGGCAGACGCGCGGTCGCCGCGCCGGGCTGGCTGAACGTCTCGAGCAATTCGGGGTTCGTGCGCTGCAGCCAGGCGATCACCAACCCGGTCGCAACCGCTTCGACTCCGCCGGCAATCGTCAGGTGCCCGAGCATCATCGCGGGGATTGCCGTTTCCAAGCCGTACGGGAAATAGAGCGCGTGCCCGGCGGCGTCGCGGAAAAGCATCGGCTGAATGCCCAACTCGACGGCGGTCAACAGCGCGGCGACGTTGATGGCCACGTAGCCAGCCAGCGCCGCAGCCATCACACGCCGCGCGGAGACAATTGGCGCGCTGCCGCTGAGCCAGCGATAGAGATAGAACGCGACGAACGGCATCGCGATCGCCATGTTGAATACGTTCGCGCCGATGGCGAGGATTCCGCCGTCGCCGAAGAAGAGCGCCTGGATGACGAGCGCGACCGACACGGCGAGACTTGCCGCCCACGGACCGAGAACGATCGCCGCGAGCGCGGAGCCGACCGCGTGCCCGGTCGTCCCGCCGGGGAGCGGCACGTTGAACATCATAATCACGAACGACATGGCGGCAACGAGCGCGATGAGCGGCACGAGTCGTCCGGTGACCAACGCTTTCATCTTTTGCGTCGCGCGATACCAAAACGGAAGCGACGCCGCGTACATCACGGCGGCTGTCGCGGGACTGAGATAACCATCGGGAATGTGCATGTCTAACCCTCGTGTCCAATCGTCAGCAGAACTCTTACACCAACGACCACTCCGATCTCTTGGCGGTTCGCAACTGCTGCTGGGTGGCTACTGCCCTACTGTCGCGATCACCTCGATCTCCACGCACGCGTCCTTTGGCAGTCGCGAGACCTGGACAGTTGAGCGCGCCGGCGGATTCGCCGGAAAGAATTCGGCGTAGATCGCGTTCATCTTGGCGAAATTGTTCATGTCGGTCAAAAAGACCGTGGTCTTGACCGCGCGGCTGAGCGAACTGCCGGCGGCTTCAAGGACGGCAGCCAGGTTCTGCAAGACGCGCCGCGTTTCCGGCTCGATGCCGCCACTGACGAGGTTGCCGGTGGCGGGATCAAGCCCGGCTTGGCCGGCGCAGAAGACGAAATCACCGACGCGAATTGCCTGCGAGTACGGTCCGATGGCTTGAGGGGCTTGGCTGCTACTGATGACTCGGTGTTCCATTTCTCCTCCAGTTGTTGATAAACCTTGCGAAGGTTTTGGAACCTTCGCAAGGTTGAACCTCAATTCCAAATGAACACTCGCGTCACGCCAGCCGGGCTGATGTACGCGCGGCTAGGCGACGAGAGCGGATCAATCCCCTCGACGCGGACGACGCGGACGCTCCAATTGAACGTGCGCGCGTCGGCTGAGATTTCTCTGTAGAGCGCGTTGGCGACGATCCAGCGCGTTTCCTTCGAATAACTTTTGCGTTCCCCCGGCGCGCCATCGCGTGCGGTAAAAGTCAGCCGGATCTCGTACCATTCATTCTCGCGCAAGCCGGCGGGCGCGCTGGCTTGCCATTCCAAAACGATGACCGCGTTCGCGCCGCTGTACACCGTCATGTGCGCGGGCGCGAGCGCAGCGACCGCCGGGTAGGAACTCGCCGGCGGAGGCGCCAGCGGCGTCGGCGTGAGCGCGCGCGCGCCGCGTCGCGTCGGCGAGGGCGTCACGCGCACGGTCGGCGTCGGCGAGGGCGCGCGCGTCGGCGTCGGTGGGACCGGCGTGGCGATGACGTAGATCACGTGGACGACCTGGGGCGTGACGCGCGTTGGCGCGTTCGATTGAAACGCGCGCGTGAGCACATTCGTCGTGATCGCGCGAAAGACAACCCAGCCGACGCAGACGACCAGAAGGACGCCGATGACGACGACGGCAATGCGCGACACGAGCGGAGGCAGGCGTCCGACGCGCGGGTCTGCGCCGCAGCGCGGACATTCGGACAAGTCGGCGGGGATGCGACTGCCGCAGCGCTTGCAGCGGATGCGGCGCCGATGGGGCAGCAGTTCGTAACCGCACGCGGGACAGGCCGACATCTCCGCGCTGATGCGTTTGCCGCATTGGGGGCAGCGGGGCGCGTCTTCGTTCAGTTGAACGAGGTGTTCCGGTTGAAGCAAAGCGCCTTCTCGAGAAGCCAGGGTTTCCAAGAAACCCTGGCTTCTGAACTATGGGAGGATCGGTTGGCCCGAGATAAAGCGCTGAATGTCAAAGAACGAAATCAAGACCATCAAGCCAAGCAGAACGGCGATGCCGACGAGATGCACCAAGCCCTCTTTCGCCGGGTCAATCTTTTTTCCGCCGCGCAGCCATTCGAGCGCGACAAAGACCAGGCGCCCGCCGTCGAGCGCCGGGAACGGCAAGAGATTGACGACCGCTAGGTTCAGACTCAGTAACCCGAGCAGTTCCAAGAGCGCGACCAATCCGCCGCGCTGCGCGACTTCGCCGGTGACCTGGTAAATCCCAAGCGGACCGACGAAGGAATTCGCCGGCGCGGTGCCGGCAAAGAGTTGTCCGACCATCGGCGGGATCGTCGCGACGACCTGCCACATTTCCTGGAGCGCTTTGCCCGGCGCATCCAGCAGCCCGGTCTGCAAATCCAGTCCGAGCGTCGCGTTCTGCGCGGTCACGTTGTCGGGAATTTGCACGACCATGGGGTCGAGCAGTTTCGTGCCGCGCGCGACGCGCCATTCGATTCTCCAATTCGGATGCGTGGTGGTAAACTGCGCCAACTCCGCTTGATCCTTGAGCGTTCGTCCTTTTGGATCAATCAGGAAGACCAGCACGTCGCCCGCGCGTACGCCCGCGCGCTCGGCCGGCGAACCCGGCGCGACCGCGGTCACGCGCAAGCCGACCCAGCCACTCAGCGCAACGCCCAGAGGACCTTCGCCGCGCGGGGGATTGGCGCGCGGCGTGAGCGTAATCGGATCGAGCGGCGCGTTATTGCGGATGACTGTTAGCGTCACGGCGCGCCCGGCGTTTTGGCGTAACAATTGGCTCAGCGCGGGATAATCGTCTTTGACATCCTGACCATTCACCGCCGCGAGCGTATCGCCCATGCGCAAATCCGCGCGCGCCGCCGGCGAATTCTCGGCGACGCCGGCGATGCGCGTCGTCTGAACGCTGGCGTACGGCGGCGCGACGAACGCGGTGAGCGCAAAGACGGCAAAGGCGAGGATCAGGTTCATCGTCACGCCGGCGAGCAGGATCGGCGCGCGGATGCCGGGCTTGGCGCTGGCAAAGCCGCCGGGAACGCTGGGGTCTTCTTCGCCCATCAGGCGCACGAATCCGCCCAGCGGAATCGCGTTGATGGTGTATTCGGTTCCATCGCGCTTGAACAAGGTCTTGAGGCGCGGCGGAAAGCCAAAGCCAAATTCCAGAACCGGGATACCCAAGCGTTTGGCGACCGCAAAGTGTCCCAGTTCGTGAACAAAGACCAGCACGCCAAGCATCACGATAAATATAATGAGGTTTGTCCCACCGGACAAGAGAGTATTCACGCTATTCTTCCTTTCGCTTCGAAACGGAGCGAGAGTATTATACACACATGGGGGGAATCTGGCAACGCGGCGTCATGGTTGGCAGGGCGCGTGCACAGTTGCCCTGTGTCATTGCGAGCCGCGCAGCGACGAAGCAATCCAAGTTGCGCGGAGATTGCTTCGTCGCAACCGCTGCGCGCTGCTCGCAATGACAAGGACGCAAGATTTTTCAGGTGGAGTGCTAGCGGTCTGTCGGAGACGCTACGCGCGTTTTCTGGTTACGACACGAAAATTGTCGAGAAAACGCGCGTAGCGTCTCCGACAACCGGCTACTTGGGAAGAGGAGGCTTGCTAAAACTCGTCATCTGACTACAATCGGCAAGCGCAGAAAAGTCTCCGCCGGTCTGATCGCGTAGACGGATGGCACATCGGTATTTTCATCGCAGGTGGTCTCGTCAATGCAAACTGCATCCCCAAAGTACAGGGTCTGGTTTGGACCGATCACGGGCGCCGCGCTCCAGACTTCGCCGGTGACTTGCACACGCCACAGTTCCGCAACACCTTGCCCCTGCCCCTTGTCGCGCAGCGCGACCACCTTGCCGGGGACCGGCGGCGTGCCCTTCTGGTAGCCGCGCAATCCCAGGTAAATGATCCCGGCGGCATCAATCGTTGGCGGTCCAACGGCAAGCCCAAAATCCACTGGCGCCCATTTCTCGTTGACGCAATTCTGCCCGCAATCGAGGAGCGCGTAGAGTTTCCCAATGTTCTGCGGTTGTGGGCTTGGGTCATGCGCATCATCCAGTGTGCCCGATCCAAAATACAGCGTGCCGTCGGATCCGATGGCTACTTTCGAGACGATGGTTTCCCCTGTGCCTGCTGCATAAATCCACTTGGTGGTCTTGTCCGGGTTCAATGCCACGATCGCTCCGGTTGCGCCCAGCGCCTGCGCGTAAATAGTGCCGTCCGCTCCAATGACCGGCGTGTACATCTGATAAACCGTCGTCTTGCGCCATTGCTCCTGACCGTTGGGAGCGAAGGCGTAGAGGGTATTCCCGGCGGAAAAATAGACGGTGCCATCGGGAGTGATCGCGGGATTGCAGAACACCCAATCCGGCAAGGTGCCTCCCGACGCGGCGTCTGCCGGATGGGTCCATTGCACCGTCGGCGTATACGTCCCGCGATCCTCCAGCGCGTAAAACGCATCCGTCCCCCCTTTCCAAAGGAGAATCTGATAGTGTCCAGTTCCAAAGTAAACCAGGGCGCCGCCGTTCGTCGGACTAACCGCCGGGCTGGAAAAAATCTGGGCGCGACCATTGGCGTTGGGATAAACCGCCCATCTCCATTTTTCGATGCCGTTGGGGTTGACCGCGCGCAAGATGCCGTCGCCGCGTCCGATGTAGAGCGTGCCATCGGGACCGATGGTCGCGGCGGTCTCGATGGTGCCCAGATAGTACTCGTCGGCTGCCGGCCCCAGCGGATCGTATTCCCACTTGAGCGAGCCATTGGGATACAGGGCGTACAGTTTTCCGTGCGCGCGTTCGCCTTGCCCCGCTTGCCAAGTCCAGGATCCCCAGGTGGCAAAGTAAAGCGTGCCGTCATGGTCCACGGTTTGCTGCTGGTTGATGACGCGTCCCTGGGTTACCGGGTACGTCCAGGCGAGTCGCGCAGTCTGCGGTCCGAGATGAGGGCTCCGACTGGTGTTGGCGGCATCGTAACCAAACTTGGGCCAGTAGGGCTGGTTGGCTGCCGAGCGCGATGCCCTGACCGGTTGCCCGATCGGCAATTCCATCAGCAGAATACCCAGCGCCGCGCAGGGCGCGGCGAGCAAAAGCAATTTGACTGCGTGACCAGTCTTCATTCTGCATCTCCTTCGACCAATGGGCAACGGCATCGCCGCCAGGGTTCATCCTCTGACCCCATTCTACCACATTACACTCCCAGCCCCAATAGCCCTTTGTCAGCAACACGACCCGACGCAGGAAATGCAAAGAGGACGCTGTTTCCCTAATTCGTTGTGGTCTCGTCGCAAAACAAAAGTGCTGTGTTCGCCACACAGCACTCTGCGCATCTGACTATGGATTGCCGACGATTGACTATTGGTTGCCGAGCGCCGCGCGCCGCGTTCGCGCCAGCGCGATCAGTCGCCGCGCGAACAACAAGCCGACGCCGACGACGATCAGCGCGAGTCCATCCACCACGATCGGAATTTGGAGCGTAAGTACCAAGTTATAGTCTTCGACCATGTGCGAGGGACCTGCCCACAGCGGCGTGGTCAGCAGCGCCAAGCCGCTGACGATCAGCGCCAGGCCGGTCGGCGCGCCGAGATTGCCGCGCCGCGATGGATTCGCCGAGGTGACGTGTTTCCAAATGCCGGGGAAGCGGACGATCACAAAGACGATTAGCGTCGCGGCGGTGATGTAGAATCGAATGTTCGTCGGTGGCGTGGCGAAGAACGAAATCTGCTTGAGCGACGAGGTGTAAAACATCTGCACCGCCGCCGCGCCGCCGCCAACGATCAGCGTGACCAGCGCGCCGAGATAGAACCATTTGTCGCCGCGCACGATGGCATAGCAGACGAGCGTCATTGCCACGCCGGCGATCAGACTGACGTAGACGAGCATCTGGTACGTTGGCATGTACGGGACGATCCATTTGAAAGCCGCGCCGTACAGGTTTCCGCTCCACGCGAGGCACGCGGTCCCGACCGCGCCCAACAACGTCATCACCGTCGTGAGTCCCATCGCCACGACGAGAACGATGCGCCAAACCAAACCGGCTTTGTTTGTCATCTTTGACCTCCAGGAATCAATTTCAGATTTGTCTGTTTTCAATCTGCAATCTGAAATCTGCAATCTTCAATTAGTCGTGACTCCCAACATGATCAGCACCATCGAACCCAGCATATACAACGATGCGAATTTGTACAGCGCAAAATTCAGTTTCGGCGAATGGCGCAGGACGCTGGCAAGCGTGATTACCAACAGCGCTGCGCTCAACCAGAAGGTTAGGTGAAAGTAGCGCCACGGCAAGCCGATGTGCCACGCGGCGAGCAGCATCGCGATCGCCGCGAGACCCGTGGACAGAGAAATGATCAAGCGCGTGATCCGTTCGCCGTACGCGTTCGGAAAGATCGGCACACCCGCCGCGCGATACTGATCGGCGTACTTGATGCCGAACGTCAGGATGTGCGTCGGAATCCACAGCAGAATTGAGAGCGCGAGCAAGAGGCCGATCAAATCAATCTGCCCGGCGCCGAGCGCGCGTCCAGCCAGCGCCGGCATTCCGCCCGCGATCCCGCCCCAGACGATTGACCACGGCGTCCGGCGCTTTAACCACAGCGTGTAGATCACGACGTCGAAGAACAAGCCGGCGAAGACGACCGCGCCGTAGAGCGGGCTAAGCGCGAACGACCAGCCCACGCCGGCAGTCGCCAGGACGAGACCCAGAATGAATCCTTCGCGCGCCGAAACCTTGCCCGCCGGCAGCGGACGCAGACACGCGCGCGGCATCTTGGCGTCAATGTCGCGATCGTACACCATGTTGAGCACGGTGCTGCCGCCGATCGTGAGGAACAAACTGCCGGCGACTGCTAGCAGCATTTCCCCGCTGTGCGTCGGGCAGCGCGCGCTGGTGTAACCGGCGAGACCGGTGACGAGCAACAAGCCGGTCTGTAAACTTTTGGTCAGCGCCCAGTACATCCGCAACCGCGTGACCCAGCCCCTCAGCGGCAACGCCATCGTCGGCACTGTCATTGATTCCTCCAATTTTTCTGCTACCTCTAGGTAGATTATACAACAGGTCGAACCGAGTGACGGGTGACGGGTGTCGAGTGTCGAGGTTTTCCCACGTCACACGTCACTCGCCACACGTCACGCGTCACTTGCTCTGTCGCGCGCACCGGAACCCGGTGCTCGGACCATAATAGTCCGGTTCGGCGCTGTTGCGCGACCAGACGCGCAGGTTGTATCCGTACACGCCCTTGCTCCCGCCGCGCATATAGCGATAGTGCATTCCTTCGTAGATGTCGCCGGTCCACTGCCACACGTTGCCCGCCATGTCGTACAGACCGTACGGACTCGGCGCGTCGAGCGTCTGGTAGCCGTCGTACATCTTGCCGTTGTAAAAACCGACCGGCGTCGTACCGCCCTGCGCGCCCAAACCTTTTTCGAACGGGTCGCGGCTGCTATAGAAATTCGCCTGGTTCAGCGCGATGGTGTTACCCCAAGGATACGCGCGGCCATCGCTGCTACGCGCGGCTTTTTCCCACTCGGCTTCGGTCGGCAACCAGCCTCCATTGTACTCGCAGTATGCTTTCGCGCCAAACCACGTGATCGCGACGACCGGATGGTTTTCGTACCCCGGCTTGACGGTAAACGTCTTTTCGTCGTAAACGAGGCGCAGGTCTTTGTCGCCGATCGGGACGTGCAGGTAGTCCCCCGCGAGGATTTGCTTTTCGTGGCGCCGACCGGTGAATTTGTCGCCGGGATACGCGCCGACCACTTGATGATTCGCGAGCTTGACCCTGCCATCGGCAAGCGCCCGGTTTAGATAGCGCGCGTACTGCGCGTTCGTCACGTCGGTGACCATGATCTCGTACGCGTAATCAATCTTGACCGGGTGGTTGTGCGGTCCGAACAGAAATTCGCCGGCAGGCACCGTCGCCCACACTTCCGGGTCAACGCCGGTCTCGACACGCGGCGGGGTGGATGGCGCTTGAGCCGCCGCGCACGCGACGATCAGCGCGGTGACGATAATCAAAAGAGGAACGATGAGTTTCATTGCGGCACCTCCTCACCCAGTTCTTTCTTCCACCACCCATCCTTTCTGAACAGGTCAAGCAAGCGCCACACCATTAGGATCGCGAGGGCGACCAGAACCGTTGCCAGCCCCGCGTCCACCATCAGCATGACCGCGTCCACAAGCGGTTGCTGCGCGGATTCCGAAACGTACAGCCGCTTGGTCGCAAAAAACGCCGCCGCGCCAAACGCCACATCCGACGCGACGATGACGAACCAGCCGAACAGTTGCCGCGCCTTGCCCTTGAGTCCGAGCGTGTCCGCGTAGTAGAACAGGATGATCGTCGCGATGATGCCCGCAAGGATGTGCCAGTGCCCGGTGAGCGTGATGCGTTCTTCCCGCTGGGGCCACACGCGAATCACTTTGTCCAGCCGGATCGCCATGAAGAGTCCAATGAAGGTCACGACGAAATTCATGTACACCATCTGCCACAACGCGCCGAACTTGAGCGGGTCGTGCAGCAGTGCGCCGATTTTCTGCGCGATGTTCGCCTGCGCGATTTTCTGTTCAAGTCGCTCGCGCATCAACTTGTCAAAGCCAAAGATGACGAGGAACAGCGCGGCGAGCAGAATGAACACCGAACCGACATAGATGACATAGTGCGCGATCTCTTCAAACGGCACGACGAGCCACACGCCGAGCGTGATGACGATCGTGCCCGCGATCATCAACGGCATCGCCCAGCGGTGCAGTCGCCCCTTGAAATCGAGCCAGCGTCCGACGATGAGCGCGAGCGCGACCGCGATGAGCGTGAGCATGATGTGCAAGTGTCCGATCACCGACAGTTGCAGCGCGTCTTTGTGCACCTCGCGCACCACGTCTTCGGCAAGAAACGTTTCAAAGCCATTGCCGGAGAACGAAGCCGGAACCGCGCCAAAAAGCGCAGAGCCGAGCGTGGCGACAGCCATCGTGAAGAACGCCGCGCGTTCCAAATCCATGCCGCCGGGCCCCATGGCAGAGCCAGGTCTTGCGCGGTACTCTTTGTTCCAGGGCGACAGCGCAATTGCGAGGAGAACGCCGGCGAAAAAGATCAGCGCTTGCCCGGCAATGAAGATGCCGTGGAAAATCCAATTATGCCCAAAGTAGGCAAACACCAATCCGCCGAGCATCGCCGCGATGTAACCGACGGTGATCGTCGCGTTGATGTTCGCGCGTTGGGGCTGTTTCATTGGAATGATCGCGGTAATGATGTAGGTCTCGATTGCCACGACTGCCATCGCAATCGTGTGGTAGAGCATCACGATGCGCCCTTCGCGCTCGATGGGATTGAGTGATCGGTTGAACAGCCGCACCCAGGCATCGCGGATGCCCAGTTCTGCCATCGGACCGGACAGCATCCCAAAGAACGCAGTTGCCAGTCCGATCAGTGCAATCGCGACCAGCACGAGACCTTTGGTTGAGCGAAACAGAAAATTGTAACGATCAACTGAACCTTGCATAAACAAACTCTTGTGTCCAGTCTCTCACTTTGCAGCAATTTCGTCGCAAAACTTCAATGTCATTTAGTTGAGGATTGCTCCGTACAGACCGCTACCCAGAAACTTTGCCCTACATAACCATTTGGACTCGACGCTTTAGCGGGATAATCCGCCTGAAGGCTCGAGTCCAGTATCGAAGCCAAGTTTCTGCCCTGACACACGCCGCGCGCGGCGTGATATTCTCGCAATGACAAAAACCAGGTTCACTGCGTCTTGAGATTCCACGGGTTGCCCGCAAAGTGGCAACGCGCGCAGTCCACTTGTTTCTGTAGATTGTGCGAGGCGAACGCCGTGGGATTTGGTGTGCCTGTGCGATCGGTCGGACGTAACGTCAGCCAGATTCGCTTCTCGCCGGTTGGTTCCACTTGCCAACTTGCCGCGTCGTGGCACGCCACGCAATTGACGTTCGCGTGCGCGGCGTCGTGCCCGGCGATCGGTTTGTCCGGCTTGAGCGCATTCGCGTGACACCGCGCATCTGTGCAACTGGCTTGCGTTGAGTGCGCGTCGTGGCAATCGGTGCACACCTTGTTCGCGTGCGCGCCCTTGCCCAGGTCAATCTTGAACGCGTCGCGATGGCATTTCTCGCACAGTGCCGTGTTTGATGTGATCGGCGCGTACGGATCCGCGTTCGTATCGAACTGCGCGATGGCAGCGTTCAGCCACGCGACCTCTTTCGTCACAACGTCTTTTTCCGTTTTGTGGCATTGCTTGCAGCCGATGTTTTTCCAATCGGCTTGGACGACCGGCTTGGGCGGGGAGATATTGAACTTGCACGCTTGGCACGTCGCGGGAATGTCGTTCATTGAAGTCGGCAGCCAGTTCATCGGCGCGTGGCAACGCGCGCAATCGTTGTTATTGCCGTCCGCGTCGGCGACGAACGTATTCGCGTGTTGGCTGGCTTGCCATGCCTGTTTCACGTCCGTTGATTGTCCCGCTGTCGTCGGTTGCGCGGGCGGCGCGGGTGCCACTGGCGCAGCGCTCGTCGCGGTCGGCGGAGGCGGCGGTGTGATCGGTTGGCACGCGCTGACGGCGAGTGCGCTGCTTGCCAAAACGCGCGCGATGAATAAGCGTATGCTCATTTCGATGCATCCGGGGTGACGAGTGACAAGCGTCGAAGGCCCTCGTCAAAGCGACACTCGCCACTCGTCATTTGCATTACCTGGTGGGCGTGGCTGTCGGGGTTGCTGGCGGGCGCGTGGGGGTTGGCGTAAAAGCGTATATTCCCCACTTGTTGCCCGGGGCATGGCAGACTGTACAGGCATTCCCGACAGACTTGTTGAAATCGTGTGAAGTGCTTCGCACCCAAATCGTCTTCCTGTCCGCCATCGTAACGGACCTGACGGTGCCGAAGATTTTGGTTTGTTGCACAGCACCCGAGCGCGCGCGATCGGGGACTTGTTCGAAGCCGATCTCCGTCTTGGAACGATCGTGACAGGCGACGCACCGCACGTTCGCGTGCGCCGCATCGTGTCCAGCGATCTTGGTCAATGAGGTGTGGCAGTTGGTGCAACTTGCTGCGCCCGAGTGCGGGTTGTGACAATCGGTGCACTGATCGGGACGATGCTTGGTCGTGCCGATCTGGTTCGAGTGCGCGCCACCTCCCAGGCGCACTTGGTGACGGGTAGCCCCCAGGCTATCCGTGTGGCATTTTTCGCACAGCGCGGTGGTTGACGACACAGAGTCGTATTTACCCGTCCCATTGTTCCAAATGGCGATCTTGGGACCCCTTCCATCCGGGTGGCAGATGTCGCAACCGATGACCTTCCACTCGGCTTCTGTCAGGAAGCGGTCGTTCGGGTTCTTCCGTGCCGCCGTGTCGTAGGGAAACTTGCAGGAGAAGCAGTTGGGCGACGTCCCCACCTTGGCGGCTGGATCCCAGTTGCGTGGTGAGTGGCACACTGCGCAATAGGTGTTCGGGCCCCTGTACAGGTCGTACTGGTTGTTGTGGGGACCGCCTTTCCAAGCCGCTTGAATCGCTGCCAGGTCAACTGCTTTCGTCGGCTCTGGCGCCTTGGTCGGCGGCGGCGCGGCGGTGACCTGCACAACTACCGTCTGAGGCACGACGACCGTCTGGGGGACGGCGACTGTCTGTGGCACGACCACTGTCTCTTTCACGGGGGTTGCTGGGGTAGGCGCGCATGAGATGAAGGTTATCACGGCAACCACCAGCAGACTACCTAACAGGATTTTGGTTTTCATTCAGGCAACCTCCTTGCCATTGAGCATGGATTGGCTTGAGAGGTGCAATTCGCCATCGTCGCCGACGTTGCTGCCGCCATGAAAGAGCATGACCATCATCAGGCAAGTGAGACGGCGCAACAACATTCGTCAGGGCGATTTCGTCGCTAGGATGCAGCCGGGTCCAGACCACCTCCTTTCGGAAAGCCGCATCCGCGCACCGGAAGAGTAGTTTAACCACGAATCACACGGAAGAACACTGAGACGCTTGCTGCGTGTTTGCGCGTGACGTGCAGAAAGAAAAACGCCTTTCAAATGCTTGGATCATCTGAAAGGCGTGCGACACCTTGCTTCGCTGCGCGTCGGTCCCATTCGAGCAGACGCGGGACAAGGCGCGCGTCACCGCGCGTCGACGCACTTGTTCTTTGTGATCTTTTGAGCCAAGCATACCACAACAACAGTGGAATGTCATTGACTTTTGTCAATGTGGGGAAGCGGATGGTGGAGGCATCAGCCCTTGAAAAGCACAGGGTCAATTTGGGCGAATTTCTCTAGTGCTTTTGGTTGCTTTACGATGATCGAGGTTCGTGTGCAGAGGATGTCGCCGTTCTGTTTGAACACCTTGAGCGAACGGCTGAGCGCTTCTGGCACAGTGGAAAGGCGCGCCGCCATTTCCGTATTCGTCAATTGTTTGCGATCAATGGGACGCTGTCCGTTGTCGCTCAACTCCAAAAGCAATTTTGCCGAGCGTGCCAGGACAGAGCGGAAAGACACATCTTCGTACTGCGACAGCAACCGGCGCGTGCGGGTTGCCATCACGCGCAACAGGCCCTGCGCCAAGCCAACGAGCGGGTAGCGCTGCATAAGCGACAAAAAGTTCGCGTGGCTAATGTTCCAGGTCGTGCAGTCCTGAACCGCAATTGCCGTCGTCAGGTTGGCCCCGCCGTCCAGCACGGTGACTTCGTTGAACATGATGACCGGTTCGATCTCGGCGACGATGGATTGCTGACCCTGGGGCCCTAGTTTGCACAGATGCACATGACCGGCGAGCAACACGAACATTCCCGCGCACGGATCGCCTTCGCGACAAATCACCGCGCCGGCGGGGAAGATGCGAATTTGCCCGGCGTTGACAATCGTTTCACGATCGGCGACGGGCAAGCGTTTGAAATGTTCTACACGGCCAAGAAGTTCGACCAGGTCTGAGGGAGTCAGCGCCATTGCTTCTCCGGGTGAGGTGGACTAGGCGGCTTTATGCTCAGGACTAGGGAGGGCCGTTTTCGGCGCCGGCTTGGGTACGACAAAGCGCGCGAAAAAGAGCGCGAGTTCGAACAGCACGATCATCGGCAGCATGACGACCGTCGGCGCGACGATGGGATCGGCAACCGGGGTGATCAATTCGGCAAAGACGAAGATGATAAAGTAGGCGACCTTGCGCTGCCGGCGCAGAAATTGCGGCTTGACGATGCCCAATTTCATCAGAATCAACAGCACGATCGGCAACTCGAACGCAATGCCGGTCGCGACGAGAAAATAGACGACGAACGAGATGTACGCATCCGCGCTCGGCAGATAATTCAACTCGGCGCCGAACATGGTAAAGAGAACGCCCATCATGTTGCGGAGCATCAGATAGCCGAACGCGTTGCCGAGCAGAAAGAGAAAGACCATCGCCGCGACGCCGGGCCTGATGAGCCGCTTTTCGTTGGGCAGCAGCGCCGGCTCGATGTAGCGCATCAATTGGTAGATCCACACCGGCGCCGCCAGCGCGAGTCCGCCGTACAGCGCGACGCGGAAGCGAATCATAAAACCGTCGAGGGGGCTGAAGGCTTGGAGTTTGATGTCGCCAGCGGGCTGGCGCAAAAGGTAGATGATCGCGTCGGAGAAGAAATACGCGAGCGCCGTGGTCGCCAGAATCGCAACGATCGCGATGATCAGGCGGCTGCGTAACTCTTCGATGTGTTCCAGCACGCCCATGCGCTTTTCAGTTGCCATGCTTGCAGGTGTTCCTTGCGCTGCGAATGGCGTCAAACAGAAAGAGATGCCAACCTGGGCATCCCTCTTCAATCATCCGCAGACTGATCGCGCCGGGTTACTGCGCCGCGCCGCACTCGGGGCAGAATTTCATACCGGCTTGGATGGGCTTGCCACATGCTTTGCACGCGACCGTGGGCGATTCTGCCTGGGGCGGTTCGCTGGGTTTCGTCACCTCTTGGGTGAAACTCTGGGTGGCTTCTTTGGTGGCGGATTGGAATTCTTTGAGCGTCTTGCCGAGCGCGCGTCCAATTTCCGGCAGGCGCGAGGGTCCAAAGAGGATGAGCGCGACGATTGCAATGATGATCAGATGGGTGGGCTGCAAACCGAATGGCATTTCAACTGCTCCTTTCGACTGGGCGGCATCCGCGCGCCGTCTCCAATTCAAATTGTAGCACATAATCCAACCGCGCGCAAACTGGTGATTGTACACATCTGGTGCAGGCGGCTCGCCTGCGGGCAAGGCTGCCCGCACCACATGAAGATGTGTACAGTCACCAGCGCGCAAATCGTTGCGTGTTTCGCCCCTGCGGTTGCCTTAAAATTTTTCGCCACGCGTCCAACTCCCTGCGCCAAAAAAGGGTAGTGTCCCTGTAACCAG
>DHFK01000057.1:0-11237 GCA_002400365.1 Anaerolineales bacterium UBA4826
TTACATCACCGGACGATTCGGTTAGAGAGTGTTTTGAAATTGCTCGTAGTGCGCAGTTCACTGCGCTTTCCAGTCGCCAAAGCGCCCACTCCGAACGCCAAACCAGATTCTCCAAACACTCTCTTAGGAGACAACATGCCACGCGATACGTTTGAAGCGCAATTGACCGCGCTCGCCAATCAATTGCTGGAACTCGGCGCGGATACCGGGCAGACGATCCTCCGCGGGGTCGAGGCGCTCAAGACGCGCGACCGCGTCCTGGCGCAGGCGATCATCGCGCACGACGACGACATCAACCGCGTCCGGTACGAAATCGAAGAGCGCTGTTACGAGTTGATCGCCACGCAGCAGCCGCTGGCGAGCGATTTGCGCGAGGTCATTACGATCTTGCTCGTCGCGATCGAATTGGAGCGCATCGCCGACCACTCTAAGAATCTGGCGGAGATCGTGATCTATATGGGCGACGAACCGCTGCTCAAGCCGCTGATTGATATTCCGCGCATGGCGGAGACGTGCCAGCAAATGCTGGAACAGGTCCTGGGCGCGTTCGCGCGCAAAGACGCCGAGATGGGTCGCGCCGTCTGCAAGCGGGACGACGAAATTGACAACTTGTATCAGCAGGTTTTTCGTGAGTTGCTGACCTACGTGCTGGCGGATCCGCGCACGGTCAATCGCGCGATGAATTTGCTTTTTGCCGCGCATAACCTGGAACGGATTGGCGACCGCATCACCAACATCGGCGAGCGCGTGATCTACGCGGCGACGGGACGCCTGGAAGAGTTGAACATTCAGCGCCCCGCCACATAACACCTATGACCAAACTATTGCTCGTCGAGGACGATCGAACGCTGCGCGAAACACTCGCCTACAACCTCGCGCGCGAGGGCTATGCCGTGATCGAAAGCGATAACGGCATCACTGCGCTCGATCTCGCGCGCGAGCGCAAGCCGGACCTGATCGTGCTCGACGTGATGCTGCCGGGACTCGACGGGCTGACGGTGTGCCGCGCGCTGCGCCACGAAATGGACGTGCCGATCGTCTTGCTGACCGCGCGCAGCGGTGAAGTGGACCGCATCGTCGGCTTGGATACCGGCGCGGACGATTACATCGTCAAGCCGTTCTCGCTTGGCGAATTGCTCGCGCGTTTGCGCGCGGTGCTGCGGCGCGGGCGGCGCGAGCCGGAGACCAAATTGCAGGCAGGCGATCTCACGCTCGACCTCGTCGGGCATCGGGCGTGGCGCGGGGAGCAGGCACTCAACCTTTCGCTCAAGGAATTCGATCTCCTCGCGGAATTGATCCGGCACAAGGGCGCGGTGCTGACCCGCGATTTGCTCCTGCAGCGCGTCTGGGGCTTTGACTATAGCGGCGATACGCGCACGGTGGACGTCCACGTCCGCTGGCTGCGCGAGAAAATCGAAGATGATCCGGCAAATCCGCGGCGCATCGAGACCGTGCGCGGTTTGGGCTATCGGTTCGAGGGCTGATGGAAACGCTGCCGGGCATCGTGGTCGGTTCTGTCCTGGTTCTGGTCGTCGTCGCGTGGCTTTTCAAACGCCGCGGCGACAGCGCGCTCGAGTTCTGGCAGACGGCGCGGCGCGAGCGCGATCAAGCCCGCGAGGAATTGAAACGCGCGCGCGAACAGTGGGATGCCATCAATCAGAGCATCGCCGAAGGCGTTGCGCTCGTTGACGCCGCCGGGCGGATCGTCTTTCTGAACGCCGCGGCCCAATCGCTGTTCAATCTCGACGACGCCATCGGACGTCCCTTTGAGGATGTGGGCTGGGATTGGCAGTTGCAGCCGCTGGTGACGGAAATCCTCGCGCGCCGCGCCGAGTCCTTGTCGCAAATCGTCGTCAAGGAAGGGCGCACCTTTCAGGTCGGCGTGCGGATGTGCCCGCTGGGGGAAACGTTTGGCGCGCTCGTCGCGTTGACCGAAATCACCGAACTGCAACGGCTCGGTCGCGTGCGGCGTGATTTCGTCGCGAACATCTCGCACGAATTGCGAACGCCGGTGACCTCGCTGCAAATCCTCGCCGACACGCTCGCCAACGAATTGGGTGAAGCCTCGCCCGCGCAAGTGTGGCTTGCCAAGCTGCAGAGCCAAGTGGACGTGCTGCATCAACTCACCGACGAATTGATGGACCTCGCGCTCATCGAATCCGGGCAGATGCCGATCAAGTTAGTGGAAACGCCGGTCGCCGAATGGGTGGCACAAGTGGTAGAGGTTTTTCGTCTGCAAGCCGAGCGCAAGGAGGTTGCGCTGGCAGTGGAAACGCCGGCAGATCAACGCGTGCTGGCTGATCCGGCGGGCGCGCGGCGCGTGTTAAGCAATCTCCTGCACAACGCGATCAAGTTCACGCCGGCGCGCGGTCGCGTGACGATCCGCGCGCGCCAAGCCGGCGACAGCGTCGAAATCAAAGTGGAGGATACCGGCGTCGGGATTCCGGCGCGCGATCTGCCGCGCATCTTTGAGCGTTTTTACAAGGTGGATCGCGCGCGGGCGCAAGGCGAGACCCACAGCACCGGTTTGGGGCTGGCGATTGCCAAACACATCGTCGAAGCGCATGGCGGCAAAATCTGGGCGGAGAGCAGCGAGGGCAAGGGGTCCACTTTTTATTTCACGCTCCCGGCGGCGAATTGAGCGGATCTACCCGAGAGATTTCTCAAGCGCCTGCGCCAAGTGGTCCACATCCTCCGGCGTGTTGTACGCCTGAATTGAAACGCGGATGTACGGCTTGGCTTGCCACTCGACGATCGGTACCTCCTTCGCCTTCTTATGCCCTCTCTGCCTCCTCACCAATGTCTTGCCTGAGCGCAACGATTTGCTTGCGGATCTTGGCGCGCTGATCGAGCGCGTCTTGCGTTGGCTTGACGAAATCCTTGTCCCAGCGCTCCGCCAGAGTCTCGACGTCGGTCAAGAATTTTTTGAGCGGGGTGAGCAGGTTTTGCGTGATGGGGTCAACCACCACGGCTTGCACCGCCGGGTCGCCGGCGGCTGGGAAGAATGTGTCCCGGAGCGGTTTCAGAAACTGGTTCGACAGCCCGTCCACCGTTGCGGGCAAGGCGCGGATCAGGTCAACTAGCGCGTTGATTGCCCGGCGAATGTCATCGCCAATGCCAAAGGGGATTTTCTGGATCAGCGAGTTGAAGAAATTTGCGATCGCTTCCGCCAGCGGCAGCGCCGCGCCCAACATCGCGGCGACGGACGTTTGGGCGGTTTGGAGTTTTTGCGAAAGGTCGGCCAATATGCGCCCGGCGGCGTCTGCCAAACCGCGCAGACTAGTGAGCAGCGCCTGAAAATTCTTGAGCGCGTTTTCCGCCGCCGTGATCCCATCGCGCGCCAAGCGCGCGCCGGCTTTCACCGCATCGAGCGCGCCGCGCACGACGTTCATTCCCGTCGCCACGATCGCGTCGATTCCCACCTTTTCGAGTTGCTCGTAGAGCGCGACCAGCGCGCGCAGTTTGACGAGTTCGAGTTCGACCTGGGCGCGTGTGGCGGTGCCGCTGACCGCCGCGCCGCCCAGCGCGCCTACCGCGAGCGCCGCGCCGCCGATCGTCGCGTTTAATAACAACTGCCGACGCGTGATGCCGTCGGCAGTTATATCTGTGTCATGTGATGTCATCGTTACCTCTCCTGCAGAACTTTACGATAGATCACCTTGCCTTCGCCCGGCGCGTAGAAATCAGAGAGTTGAGCGACGCAGGCGTAACCATGCCGTTCGTAAAACTCGCGCGCGGGTTGGTAGGTCGGAGAATCCTCCGTCTCCAGGTAGATTGCGCGCGCGCCGCGCGCCCGCAAATCGTTTTCGATCGCGCGCAACAACTTGCTGCCGATGCCATTCGATTGCTGTGCGCGTTCCACGCAAATCCAGTACAGATCCCAGACGCGATCGGTTAGCGGCGTGGGGCCATAACAGGCAAAGCCGGCGACCGAGTTGGCATTGCCATTGCGATAGACCACGAACGTGTGGTCGTCGCGCGGCGCGGGATCGAAAAACGCGTCGAGCATTTCTTGCACGACGCAGAGTTCTTGAGGTGTAAAGACCCCGGCTCCTTCGGCGATGCGCGCAATGACAGGAATATCCTGGGGCTGTGGGGATGCAATGGTCATAACCAGCGGCTTAGGCGGCGACGCCAGCGGCGGGGGCGGGGCGCAAACGCTTGATCTTTTCGGGCGCGCGGCTAGTCGGCGCGAGCGCGCTCGCCGGAATCGAATAGATGCCGTCGCTGCCCGCGCTGCGCGCCTTGAGTTCGTACGCGACGATGCGCGGGCGCGCCAAGCCCTTCATCCGATACCGCCGCGCGGCGAGCCGCACGATTTCGTCCGCCAGGTTCGCGTACGACATGCCGGCGGTGCGCGCCGCGCGCGCGATTCCGGCGTCCGGCGAAAGGTCGGCGTTCGGATTCACTTCGAGGACGTACGGCATGCCGCCGCGCACGCGGATGTCGACGCGTCCGTAATCGCGCAAGCCGAGGGCTTGGTACGCGCGCCGGGCGATGTCTTCGATGCGGGCTTTGAGCGCTTCGCTGACGCGCGCCGGGCACGTAGGTGGGGTTTCCAAGTATTCTGCGGACGCGGGCACCCACTTGGCGCGGAAGGAGACGATGCGCGCAAAGGGATCGGCGATGCGGCGGAAATTGATTTCGGAGAGCGGCAGGACGCGCGGCGATTCGTTCCCCAGGATCGTCACGTTGAATTCGCGTCCGTCAATGAATTCTTCGACCAGCGCCGGCTCGTGGTACAAGTCCCAGATAAAGCGGACCTGGCGGCGCAACGCGCGGTCATCTTGCACGACTGAATTGAGCGTGATGCCGATGCTGGCGTCTTCGGAAACCGGCTTGACGATCAACGGGAATTCGAGCCGGCGTTGGATCGTCCAGGGCGTAAAGACCTGGAACGCGGCGGTGGGAATGCCGTGCGCGTGGAGAATATCTTTGGTGCGCGCTTTGTGGAGGCACGTCGAGAGCGTGCGCCGGTTCGAGCCGGTGTATCGAAAACCGAGGTGTTCAAAGACCGAGATGATGTACGGTTCGAGATACGTCTTGTTGCGGATACTCTCGCACAGATTAAAGATCAGCCATTCATTGGGATCGTACTTGGCTAGGGGGCCCCACAAGTCATCGCGGATCGGCACGGCTGCCGTCGTGTGTCCGTGTTCCTGCAATGCCTTTTCGATAAACTGTTCGACCAAAACGATTTCTTGCTCGGCAAAAATATCTTCGGCTTTACCCCATCCTACTTGCTCGACCACATTGAAGACTACCAAGACTTTCACTACGTCCTCACTTTATCGCAATGCAAAGAATATTTCCGATTCTGTCGCGCCACGCCGCGCGCGATCTTCGCCGTTTCGATTATACAATAGGATTAAAAGAATAGCACCTTAAAATTTTCGCGCGGCGACGTCGGCTGCGCCCGCGCCGGGGCAGCCGCGTCGTCTCATGGCGAGGCGGTTTTTGCCGAAGCACGCTCCAACGAGCGAATTGGAGATTGCTTGCTTCGGCTTCGCTCAGCACCGGCATCTTTCGACTCGCTTCCTTCGACTCTGCTACGCTTCGCTCAGGACTCCGCTCAGGACCGCTCCTCGCAAATGACATGGGGCGGCTGACTTGGCACACGCCCTGTACGCTGTGTGTGCGCGCCTTCGACATTTATTTGTTTTGTGGTATAATGGCGACCGTTCGCACGCGGAGGATGCTCTTTGATCTATCAATTGCTCTCTGGACAAATGGGACCGACCGAATTCGTCGCGCTGTTGATCGCCCTGGTCTTTGGGATCAGCGTCCACGAATTCGCGCACGCCGCGGCGGCGACCTGGCTGGGCGATCCGCTGCCGCGGCGTCAGGGGCGTTTGACGCTCCAACCCGCCGCGCATTTGGATGTCGTCGGCTCGTTGATGTTTCTCGTCGGCGGATTTGGCTGGGGCAAGCCGGTGCAGTACAATCCGTACGCGCTGCGCGCCAGCCCGCGCGCCGGTCCCGCGATTGTGGCAGCCGCCGGCCCGCTCTCGAACATCATTTTGGCTGCGCTCGTCACGCTCCCGATCCGCGCGATGCCGATCGTGTTGGGCGCCCCGCTCCAAGTCATCGTTCTCGCCGGCGGTCCAGAAAGCATCGCGTTCGATCTGCTCGTGGGCATCGTCTATTACAATCTGATCTTGAGTTTCTTTAATTTGATTCCGGTCTTTCCGCTCGATGGCTTTGCGATCCTGCAAGGTTTGTTGCCGCCAGCCCTCGCCGAACGATTCGAGATGACGCGCCAGTACGGTTTCTTTATCTTGATCTTGCTGCTCTTCGCGGGGGGAAGCGTGATGGGTGAAATTCTCTATCGCCCTGTATATACGATTCTGGGACTGCTCATCGGCGCCCGATTCTAAAGACAAAATCGCTTAGGAGGTTTATGAACGCACGACACATTTTCACATTGCTCGCCCTGGCGCTGTTGGTTCTGGCAATGACCGCGTGTGGAACTAGCCCCACCGCGACGCCAACGCCGAAACCGACAGTGGCCGTACAGCCAACCCAGCCGCCGCCACCGCCGCCGACGCCGGTGCCGCCGCCGCCCACACCCGTTCCACCCACGCCTACGCCCATCCCGCCCACACCTACGCCGATTCCACCCAAGGCGACCGCTAAGCAATTGGTGAATGTGCGGCAAGGTCCCGGCACGCAATTCACGATCGCCGGCAAGATGCCGAACAATACCAGCGCGGTGATCCTGGGCAAGAACGAAGACGGCAAATGGCTCCAAGTAGCGTTTCCAGACCCACAGCATCCCGCTTGGGTTGCCACTGCCTTCTTGACGGTCACCGGTTCGCTGGATCAGGTGCCGGTCATCGCCGTCGCGCTGCCGCCCACGGCAACGCCAGGCGGACCGGTGGCGACAAAAGCCGCCGCGGCGACGCCGACCCAGGTCTTTGCGCCGGCAAAAGGCACCATGGCGTTTATTTCGTATGACCCCGCGCAGTCATCGTACGTCCTGAACAACCTAGTGATTGACCCGCGCAATTTCTCTGGATTCAAGTTGCTGGGGCCCAAACCGGCGGACGCGCGAATCTCCACGAACGTCGCGCCGTATGCCTGGTCGCCGGATCACTCGCGGGTCGCCTACGTCTATGGACCCAATGGCTTGACCGATGTGCTGCGCGTGACCGATCGCGCGGGGAATGACAAGGATCTGGTCAGCCATGGCTCCGCCTCTGCCGCGGGCGGCATTTCGAGCCCCACCTGGTCACCCGATGGTCGAATGATTGCGTACGTTGGAATGGACAACGACTTTCGCACGCAATTCATCTACACGATCAGCGCGGAGGGCGGGCTCGAACAGCGATTCTTTGCCGCGCGCGGCAACGAGAGTTTCCGCGGCGTGACGTGGGGCAAGACGTGGCTCGCGTTCGTATCGAACCTGACCGGCGCGCATGAAATCTGGCGCTTGAACGCGGATGGCAGCGGTCCGCTGCAACTGACCAACGACAAGCGCGAGAATGGCTCGCCGGCATGGAGTCCCGACGGCAAGCAGTTGGCGTACTACTCCAAGCAGGTGGATGGCAGTTACCAGATCATGGTCGCGAACGCCGATGGGACCAACGCGCGCAAACTGACGAACGCCGGCAACAACTTTAGCCCAACGTGGGCGCCTGACGGAAATCATATCGCCTTCGCCTCCACGCGCGGCGGGCGATTGGATATCTACGTCATGGACAAAACCGGCGGCAACGTCCAGCCATTGACCGACAAATTCGGCGCAGAAAGCCAGTTGCCGGGAGCGTGGCGGTGAGATCAATCGGCAGTCAACAGTCAACAGTCGCCAGACAGAATCGCTTGTGCGTTGACTGTAGACTGACGACTGTAGACTGACGACTGAGGTTGCTATGCCCAAATCGCGCGTGACCATAGTCGGGTTGGGCTGCATCGGCGGCTCGATCGGGCTTGGGCTGAAGAAAGCCAAACTAGACCTCGAAATCGTCGGGCACGACAAAGACGCCGGCGCGGCGAGCCGCGCGCTGAAACGCGGTGCGGTGGACAAAACCGATTGGAACCTCATCGGCGCGTGCGACGGCGCGGGGCTGATCGTCCTCGCGCTCCCGCTCGAGGGCATCCAAGGTACGCTGGCTGCGCTCAAGCCGCACCTCGAACCCGGCGTGATCGTCACCGATACCGCGACGACCAAGTTGCCGGTCCTCGAATGGGCAAAGGATTTGCCCCGGAACGTTCATTTTGTCGGCGGTCATCCGGTGCTCAAGCCCGAGCGTACCCTTACCGGTCGCGGGATCGACGCGGCAGACGCGGCGCTGTTCCAAGGCGCGACGTACTGCTTGACCCCCGCGGTCACAGCCGAACCCGGCGCGATCGAAACGGTGGCCAATCTTGCGCACACGCTCGGCGCCAAGCCGTACTTTGTGGACGCGGCGGAACACGATGGCTTGGCGGCGGGCGTGGAACACCTGCCGGCGCTGCTGGCAACCGCGCTCGCCGCGGCGACGATGCGCAGCCAGGGTTGGCGCGAACTGGGCAACGTCGCCAGTCTCGACTTTAACTCCGCCACCGCCCTGATGCCGCAGGATGGACAAACTGCGCGCGCACAATTCCTGGCGCAGCGCGCCGACCTGGCGCGTTGGATTGACCGCTTGACCGAACAACTGCAAGAGTTGCGCGGTATGGTCGAGCGCGGCGACGGCGACGCGCTCCAGGGTCTGATTGAAGACCTCGTCCAAAAGCGCGCACAGTGGCTCAGCGGCAGACTCCGGGAAAGCGATATGCCGCCAGTAGACTACCAGGCGGCGCAACTGAACGCCGCGCGGTTTCTCCTCGGCGGGCTTGCCGACCGCGCGCCGAAACGCAAATAGGCGGGGCGACCCTTGTGGTCGCCCCAACTTTGTGGTCATTCAAACTGGGCGACCACGCAGAGTTGCCCCTACATACCCCCATGCCTTATCGTATCTTGATGATTGCCCCGACGTCGTTCTTCCTCGACTATGGATGTCATGTCCGTATCCGCGAGGAGGCGCGGATCCTGCAAAAAATGGGGCACCGCGTCAAGATTGTCACGTATCCGCTCGGACGCAACCTCCCCGACCTGGACATTGAGCGCGCGCTGCCGATTCCTTTCCGCGCCCACCGCGAAGTTGGCCCCTCGCGCTCGAAACTTTTCATTGACGTTCTGCTCGCGCTCAAGACGCTGCGCGTCGCGTTCAAGTTCAAGCCGCAGGTGATCCACGCGCATTTGCACGAAGGCGCGCTCATCGGCGGCGTGTTGAGCCGGCTCCTCCGCGTCCCCCTCGTCTTTGATTTCCAGGGCAGTCTCACCAGCGAGATGGTAGACCATCGTTTTATCGCGCCGCGCGGCATTCTCCATGCGATCGCGCGCCGACTCGAACGGCGCATTGATCGCCTACCGCAGCACATTTTGACCAGTTCCCAAAACGCCGCGCATCTCCTCATCGAAGAGTTCCAGATACCCGACCAACGCGTGACGGTGCTATACGACTGCGTCGAAGCAGACACTTTTCTGCCGGCGTCGCACGTTGATGCTGTTGGCGAACTGCGCGCGCGTCTGCAAATTCCGTGCGCGCGCAAAATCGTCGTGTACATCGGATTGCTCGCGGAGTATCGCGGCACGCGCGTGATGCTCGACGCGGCGAAGGAATTGCTCGCGGGCGGTGTGGACGCGCAATTCGTTATCATTGGCTTTCCGAATGTAGAGTATTACCAGGCGTACGCGCAGAAACTTGGCATCGCCGCGCGCGCGAGTTTCATCGGGCGCATCCCGTACGAAGATGTGCCGCGATGGCTTGCGCTGGGTGACATCGCGCTGGAGCCGAAGATGAGCGCAACCGAGGCGGCGGGCAAAGTCTTGAATTACATGGCGATGGGCTTGCCCACGGTCGCGTTCGACATTCCGGTGATGCGCGAGTACTTGGGCGAGTGGGGCATGTACGCGCCGCTCGGCGATGTGCGCGCGTTTGCGGAGCAGATGCGAACGCTGCTCGACGACCCGGCGCGTACCCACGCGATCGGTCAAGCGTTACGCCAGCGCGCGCTCGAGTTGTTTTCGTGGGAGCGCGCCGGGCGGGAGATCGAGCGCGTGTACGCGAGTGTGTTGCGATGAGTTTTCGGGACTCTGCCCGCGCCATCTTCCGCGCCGCGCTCGACGCGGCGGACCCGCGCGCGGCAGTGCGACGCGCAATGCAACGGAATGGCGATCGGCTGCGCGTGCAAGCGCGCGCGTACGATCTGACGCGCGTGCGCCGCGTGTTCGTCATCGGCTTTGGCAAAGCCAGCGCGACCATGGCGCAAGCCGCCGAAGACATCCTCGGCGACAAATTGACGCGCGGCTGGGTCACGGTCAAGTACGGCCACACCGCGCCGCTCGCAACCGCCCAGATTCATTTGCACCAAGCCGGGCATCCGCTCCTCGACGAGAACAGTTTGCTCGGTACGCAGAAGATTCTGGAGGTGCTGGACGCGGCGGACGAAAACGATTTGATCGTCTGTTTGATTTCCGGCGGCGGGTCCGCGCTCCTGGAATTGCCCGCGCCGGGCGTCTCGCTCGGCGACCTCCGCGCGCTGACGGACGCACTCCTCCGCGCCGGCGCGACGATCCACGAGATGAATACGCTCCGCAAGCACGTGTCGCAAGTCAAAGGCGGACAACTCGCGCGGCGGACGCGCGCGCCGATCATTGCGCTGATTCTCTCCGACGTGCTCGGCTCGCCGCTCGATACGATCGCGTCCGGTCCCACCGCGCCGGACTCGACGACGTTTGCCGACGCGTTGGAGATCATCGCGCGGCGCGGCTTGCGCGCGCAATTGCCGGCGAACATCGTCCAACACCTCGAGCGCGGCGCGCGCCAAGAGATCCCGGATACGCCCAAAACGGACGATGCGCTTTTCGCGCGCGTCCAAAACGTCATCATCGCGGACAACGGGCTTGCATGTGACGCGGCAGTGGCAGAGGCGCGCGCGCGCGGTTTCAACGCGTGCTTGCTTTCGACGTCCGTGCAAGGCGAGGCGCGCGAGGTGGCTAAAGTGTTCGCGGCGATCGCGCAAGAGATCGCGCGGTCGGATCGCCCGATCGCCAAGCCGGCGTGCCTCATCGCGGGAGGCGAGACGACGGTGACGGTGCGCGGCGCCGGCAAGGGCGGGCGCAATCAGGAACTCGCGCTCGCGGCAGCCATCGAAATTGCGGGGATGAAAAACGTCGTCGTGCTGAGCGGCGGCACGGACGGCACCGATGG
>DHFK01000057.1:11247-46892 GCA_002400365.1 Anaerolineales bacterium UBA4826
TTTTGGACACAAGACGAGTGTGCAGGCTTGTCCTACAGTGTCCCCATTCTCTCTGCCAGCGCGTGCATCTTCTCCGTAGCGCCAAACACCACCGGGGGATGGTGTGACGATAGAATCGCTTCAAACTCCATCTGCGCCACCCTGCGAATGCTCTCGCGCGAAGTCGGCACGTCGGCCGTGAACACGTGCGGCGTCTCGCTGAACTCGCTGGCTTTGGCGGTGAGAAGATCGCCGCTGAAGAGATAGCCATTCCGCAGCAAGCAAATGTGCCCCGGGGTGTGTCCCGGCGTATGCAGCACCGTAAACCCCCCGATCGTATCGCCGTCCCCCACGCGGCGGTCCACTTCGATGCCCGGCACATTCCGCGCGCCGAATAGATTCATCAAGCCATACACCACGCGTCCGCTGAATTGGCGTGGGGCGCGGCGCTGGCGTTTTCCGTCAATATAATCCGCGTCGCGATGGTGCGCGATGATCTGCGCGCCGGTCCGCCGCTTCAATTCCCACAGACTGCCGACGTGGTCGTAGTGATGGTGCGTGAGAATAATGCGCTTGACGTGCAGCGGCTGTACGCCGATGTTTGCGAGCGCGCTTAGGATTTGGTCCGCCTTGTCCGGCATCCCCGCATCAATCAGCGTGAACTCTGGCGCGCCGACAAAATAGACGCGCGCGCTGCCCGCGCTCTCGATGCAATAGACCCCGCTCTTGTCGCCAACCTGATAAATCATTTCTCGATTTCAGACTTGAGATTTCAGATTTGACCGCGCGCAATCTGCAATCTGAAATTTGAAATCTGCAATTACGCGATTCCGGTAAACAGATCTGTTTCGATTCCCTGTGGCGCCAGCACGCGCGACTCGGCGCGGATCACTGTTTCGACTTTGAGCCCTTCGCGCCGGATCTCTTGCGGGATCTTGGACCAGATACTGTTCGGATTCTGTTGCGACGCGTGGCAGAACAGCGCGCTCAACTTCAAATCCACATAGTCCGCCACGTCAATCTTGGTCGTCACCACCTCGTCCGGCAGCGCGCGCTTGAGGAACTCTTTCAGCGGTACGGACAGGTCAATGTTCGCCTGCTTTGCGAGTGCCGCGTACTTTTCAAAGCGGCTGCGCGGGAACGCGCCCCAGTACAACTTGGAGACGGTCCACGCCGGCAAATCCTCTCTCTGAATCTGTTCGGGGTACGCGCGCGGATCGCCCGCGACAAAGTACGCCATCAACGCGGCGCGATGAATCTGAATGTGATCGGGATGCCCATAGCCGCCATTCGCGTCGAACGTGAGCATCACGTGCGGCTTGTGACGACGAATGATCCGCGCCAGTTTCTCGGTCACGTCAAACAGATTCGCCTGCCATAGACAGCGCGGGTCGTTGTTCTCTGGCGTGCCCATCATCCCCGAATCGCGATAGTCGAGAAAGTAAACGTTGTTGACGCCGATCTTTTCCGCGGCGCAGCGGAGTTCGTCTTCGCGCACCTTGCCCAAGTTTTCCGGCGTCGCGTTCACGCCCGGCGCAATTTCGCCGGCTTCGCCGCGCGTCGCGCAGACGAGCGTGACATCCACGCCTTCGCTGGCGTACTTGTGCATCAGACCGCTGACGCCTTGCTCATCGTCGGGATGAGCGTATGCGCCCAGCAATCGAAACTGGTTTGCCATCATTATCTCCTGTCCTGGTTATCTGACGCGCCCTCACAAAAATTCGAACTGCCATTGCAACGATCAGAATCCCGATCGCGCCGGCGACAAACACCTCTACCACCGCGCCGAAGACTCGGGCGGCGAGATAGACACCGAGAACTATGACTAGAACTAATGTTCCGTATGTCCGCACGATTCTGAATGTCGCGCGTAGCGCCGATTCGCTACGCGGTTGCGTCACGTTCTCGCGATAGCCCAACGCGATCCAAAAGACCACGCTGGCGACCAAACCGAGCGCGCTGCCCCACGCCCACGCCTCAATCACCGCGCGCCGAAGCGCTTCAGTCAGCGACAGCGCGAGCAACAGCGCGCCGAAGAATCCCAGCAGCGGCGCGATGTCCCAGCGCGCGCTCGCGCGCCGCGCGTTCGAACGCGCGGAACGCGGAATAAAGAATTGGATCACGTAGGTCGTGATGACGAGTACCACAAGCGCGCCGACAATCTGTGCCCACATCGCTTACATCAGCCGGCGGATATATGGCGCGCGCCAAAGCCAGAAAAATCCAGCCATCAGCGCAATAGAGCCGCCGAAAGCCGCGCCCATTGGAATCCCGAAATGTTCTGCGATCGTGCCCGCCATCAACGAGCCAATCGGGAAGAATCCCTGAAAGACAAGCATGTACACGCTCATCACGCGACCGCGCAAATGGTCGGGGACGGCGAATTGGATCAGCGTATTCGTCATCGCGTTCTGGATCATAAAGCCCAGTCCCGCGCCGACGAGGATTGCCATGGACAACGGAAAAATGCGCGACGCGGCAAAGAGCAACACCATCAGCGGAAAGAAGATATTTCCAAACGTGAGCAAGCGCCCTTTGTGCTGAAAGTTCCCAAGCGATGCGACGGTCAGCGCGCCGATCAATGCGCCAACGCCAACTGACGCGCTCAGCAGCCCCAGCCCGGCGGGACCTTGATGCAAAACGTCTTGCGCGAAGGCGGGCAGCAGCGCTGAATAACCGAACGCGAAAATGTTAGCCACCGCGACCATGACAAGTAGCGTCAGCACAACCTGATTCCGGCGAATATAGCCCAAGCCCTCGCGCATCTGCGCGATGGGACTGGCATCGCGTTTGGCGCCAATCTTGGCTTGAACTTGCATCAACCCCAACCCGATGATGACCGCAATGAAACTGACTCCGTTCAGAAAAAAGCACCACGCCGGACCGATCGCCGCGAGCAAAATACCGGCGAGGCTCGGGCCGATGATGCGCGCCACCTGAAACATCGCCGAATTCAGACCAATCGCGTTCTGCAGATCTTCTCGACCCACCATTTCAATCACAAACGATTGTCGCGCCGGCGCGTCAAATGCGTTCACTGCGCCGAGGATGAATGCGAAGATGACGACGTGCCACGGCTGCACCCAGCCAAGGAACACGTCCGCCGAAAGCAAGAACGCCTGCGTCATGGCGAGTATCTGCGTGATGATCAACAACTTGCGCTTGGGGACCCGATCAATGAACACGCCTGCCCACAGCGACAGGAAAAGCACCGGGACGGCAGAGGCAAAACTGACGATGCCCAAATACAACGGCGAGCCGGTGAGTTGATACACCAACCACGGCTGCGAGACGTTCTGCATCCACGTGCCAATGAGCGAGACTAGTTGTCCCGAAAAGAACAATTGATAGTTGCGATGGCGCAGCGCGCTAAAGGTTTGCGCCAGGCGTCTGTTTTTGCCTTCGACAGTCGCGGCTGCCGACAGCCCAACTGGATCAGCCATTATCCATAATGATCGTCAACAAATTCATCGAGCGCGTTCAAACCATACGCGCGGGCGCACCGACCGGATTTGGCGCGCACAGCGGGACTTGTGCAACTATCGGACTAGCAACTCTCGCCCATCTACTACCATTTCGATGACGCCGCGCGCGTCGGTCCGCAGAATCGTCGTCGCCGCCAGCGCCGCCAGCAAATCCGCCGACGGCTGGTCGCGCGCCGCGCGATCGGCGAAGAGAATCGCAAATTGCGGATTGACCGCCTCGAGAAACTCGGGCGCGAGTTGGCGCGGCGCGATCAAAACCGCGCCGCCAACGTCGTCCGATGCGAGTGCGGCTTGATCGTCCACGCGCGCGCTCTCCGCGAATAGAAACGCGATCTGCCCCGCGCGCAGACGCGCGATCGCCGGCTGCGCGCCTTCCAGCGGATAGAGAAATTCGAGCGCGACGCCGCGATCGAGTTCGACCTGCGCGCCGGCTTGCGCGAAAAGACTGGGCACGCGTTTCTGCGCGATCAGTGCGCGCCATTTCTGTTGCGCGGCAGTCTGCTGTGTTACGTTGACCTGGATGACCTGCCGCACGTCGTACCGCTCCAGCGCGGCGACCAAGCCCGCGAGGTGGTCGTCATCCGCATCCGTCAGCACGAGTACGTCGAGCGCGCGCTCCCAGAACGGCATGCGCTGTCCAAGCGCGGCGAGGACCGCGCTCGGATTCGCGCCGCCGTCAATCAGAACGCGCGTGCCATTCGGCGTTCGCACGAACGTCGCCGCGCCGCCGGCGTCCAGAAACTCAACGTGCGTTTTGCCGTCGGGCAGCGTGAACGCGAGATTCCACAACCACATGCCGACGACCAGCGCGCTACCCAGGGCGAGCGCTGCCCCCATCCCGTGCCTCTTTTCGTTCGTGCTGCGCGCAGGCGTGGGCGCCGGTTGAGGACGCGACGCGAACGCGTTGAGATAGGTCGCGCCGAACAAGAGCAGGTAATACGCCGCGAGAATCACCGCATCAAAGCGACCGACCTCGATGGCGGCAAAGGGCAAGCGCGCGGTTGCCTGCACGACGACGATCGTGAATTCAAGAAAGACCCAAGCGATCCAGGCGATGACTTGTCCGAGTGGCTGGATCACCATTGCCGTCAACGTCGCGAGTCCGCCCAAGAGCATCACCGCCGGCTGCGGCGGCAGAACCAGAAAATTCGTCAGCAGTCCGACGAGCGAGAGCCGATGGAACACGAAAACGATCAACGGCGTCGTCGTGATCTGCGCGGCGAGCGTTACGATGAACGAGTCGTTGAGCGCCCCGACGATCTGCCGCGCCCGCTCGGACGACGTGACGCGCGCGCCGAGATTTTCAAACGCGGTCGTCAGCGGCGTCACGTAAAGCATCAAGCCGAGCGTCGCGAGGAAACTCAACTGAAAGCCGACGTCGAACAACGTGAATGGATTCCACGCCAGCATCAGCAGCGCGGCTGCCGCGAGCGCGTTCAGCCCATCGTTTTGCCGATGGTAATGCAGCGCGAGGACGCTGAGCGATCCCATGATCGCCGCGCGCACAACCGATGCGCTCGCGCCGACCAAAAGGGTGTACAGCGCCAAACCGAGAATAACGACGAGTGTCGCGCGGCGCGCGCCGACGACGCGCTGCGCCAATTGCGCCAGGATGCCCGCGATGATCGAGATGTTAAAGCCAGAGATGGCGATGATGTGCGCGGTGTTGGTCGCGCTGAACGCGTCGGACAGCTCGCGCGGAATGCCGGCATCCATGCCCAGCAGAATGCCGGCGAGCAACGACGCGGCGGGCTCGGGATAAAGCGCGTGAATCGCGGCGAACGCGCGCACCTTGAACGCGTACAGCGCGGCGAAAAAGGGATTACCTTGGTCGCGCGCGAGGATTTTCACGCCGCCGTACACGCGCACGAGCGAATGAATGCCCTGTCGCGCAAGATAGTTCTTGTACGAGAAATCCTCGGACTCGAACGGCGTGGCTGGCTCGCCATACACTTGCAACTGATCGCCGTAACGCGCGGCGGTCTCGCGCGGCGCCTGGACGAGCGCAAGCCCCGAAACCGCGCGCCATGCGTTTGCGACGCGGATGCGCGTGACCGCGAGGCGCACGTGTGTCGAGCGATCGCGCACGTCGGGCGGTTCAATCACGTCGCCGACGAGGAGCAGCGCGCCGCGATCGTTGTAGAACGCGAGCGCGTCGTCGTGCCATTCCGTTGGAGGCAGCGCGGCGGTGTAGCGAAGCGCGGACAGAAGCAAGACCAGGAGACACAGGTGAACGCGGCGGAGCCAGGGATCGCGCCACCAGATCAACAATAATCCGGCGGGCAACCCGAGCCACCAAGCCCAGGCCGCGATTGGAATGGAAACCACAGACGCGATCGCAATCCCGATTGCCCACGCCGCAGCGAGATAGACCAGCAGCACGGTTGTCCCTATTAGTCCGACAGGCACATCTGGCGGGGTGGAAGGCAGCCATCCTTCGGCTATCGCTCAGGACGGGCGGGCTACCACCCCGCAGAACTTGTGGTTCTTGTACTAGCGGTACTCGTTTCGGCTACTTGCAACTATTTGTGAACGCGGCTTGATTGGAGACGATGTCATTAGGCCAGGTCACATGGAGACGCTGCCAGCCCGCGCCGAGGGGCGCCGATGCCCAACGATCGGTCACGGTTTGCGTGCCGGCGCTATTGAAGATGATTGACGTGGGCGGCTTGGCAACGCCATCGCTCCGCTCCCATTGGAATGTGACGGTCCCCGCCCCATTGGTCGTGATCGCCGCGGCAAGGTCAAAGTTGCCGGGACACGCGCCGGTGTAGGTGGTCGGAGTAACACTGGCGACGACAGCGGTCACGGCAAACGGAACCGGCGTGTTCGTCGGCGTGCTCGTCGGTGTACTGGTCGGCACCAACGTGCGCGTGGCTGTCGGCGTATTTGTCGGCGTGCTGGTTGGCGTAAACGTGGCGGTCGGCGTGCTCGTCGCCGTCGGGGTCGCCGTTGGCGTCGAGGTGGGTACTGGCGTCACCGTGGGACCGGTCAGCGTGCGCGTCAGTTCGTTGTTGCTATAGTCCGATTCCTGCACCTCTTGCAGTATATTGACGCGCACGGTGATGACTTGCGAGCCGACGACAAAATAGTTGGGCGCGAGCAACTTTTGGTCTTGACCTGGCGAGATCGCCGAAACCGGATAGTCCGATTCGATCAGGACGTTGTTCGCCGTGACCTGGACCCGGAACTGTCGCGTGACGCCCGCCGTACCGATGTTGCGGATGGTGTACATGACCTGGTTCGTGGGCGTCAGCGCAATATCGGTGACGGTGAGATCAGGCAAATCCTGGATCGTGATGGTGATGGCTCGGTCTACCGTCCCGCTGATGTTGTTGGCGATCAGATGGTAAATCGTCGTCGCGGCGGGCGTCACCAGCCGACTGCTGATGGGATCTACCTTGTCCTGATTCAGGAAAACCTGGTCCGCCCCCGACACGTTCCACGTCAGCAGCACGGACATGCCGCGCGTGATCGCCGTCCTCGTCGCGCTGAAATCATTGATCACCGGCAGCGGAGTCAGGGTCGCCGTCCCGGTCGGCGTCGGCGTGCGAGGCAGCGTGGGTGTGGGCAGCAGTGTCGGCGTTAGGGTGATTGTCGGCGTAGCGGTCGGTTCCGGCGGCGGACTACCCACTGTGAACTGCCAAGCGCGCGAGGCTTTGTTGCCGGACGTATCGCGCAGTTCGACGAGAACGACGTGCGTGCCGGGATCAAGTTCCGCGGCGTAGGAAATCGTCGTGTCGTTGGCGGTTGCCTGAGCCATGAAGTCCCGACCGTCGAGAACCAGCCGCAGCGATTTCACATCAATCGTGCGATTGTCGCGATACGTTGCGGAGATAGTGACCCGGGTGGTAGTCGCGCCGGGCGATGGATTGGCGGCAATGAACGTATTGTCCGCCGGCGCGATTTGCGAGATGGTCGGCGGAGTCGTATCGCGCGTGAGAAAATAACCAAAGCCCACGGCGAGCGCGGTGATGATTAGCGCGATCGCCAATGCCAGCCCGATCAGTTGCAGCGAACACCCTTCAAACAAGGACCCGACGGCGACGGGTGGCACCGGGGCTGGCGCGGCGATTGCCGGTTCGAGCGCGCCGGGCTCGACTGCGCCGGGTTCGCCCGGCGCGACGCCTTCAACTGGCTGAGGTTCGGCTTCAAGCGCGGGTGTGGGGCTGAGGAGACGCGCGGACTTGGCTACTCTGGCGCGTACCGTCTCCGCCAGCGAACCCGGCAGGACGAGCGTCGGCAAATAGCCAAAGAGCGAGCCGCTCGTTCCGATGCGGCGATGGATGCCCCAGATTCGTTCCGGATCAATCTGCGCCGCGAGGGGGCGGCCGTGCTGACGCGCTAGCAGGTCGAACTGATTGTCGAAGGAACGGCGCGCATCCTCCATCAAGCGCGGCAGGTCGGTGCGCATGACGCCCAGGGCGCGCGCCTTTTCAGTCGGGGACAAGCCGTGCAATTCTTCGACGATCAAGACCGCGCGATGAAAGGCGGGCATCCCGCGCGCGGCGCGCCAGATGTCGCCGATCAAGCCGGAGACGCTGGGCTCGTCGGAGGGCGGGAGGGCTTCCAGCCAATCGCTTTGCCGCAGGAAATTGAGCGCGAGTTCGCGCGCCAAGCCGTACAGCCATCCCCGAATGGGAGTATGCGCGTCCACGTCGGCGGCCGTGGACGGAACGCGCGTAAAGACTTCTGCGAGCACGCGCGCGGCTTGATCGCGGTCCCCGATGAGGTGGTAGATCAAATCATATAGCGCGGGGCTGTAGCGGTCGAACAATTCACCCAGCGCCTCGCGTTGACCGGCTTGAATCTCGGCAACGAGTTCGTGATCCGATTTGCTACCCATGGCAAACCTCCACCTCACCCCTAACCCCTGTCCCCCCTTCCCCCTCTCCTGATGAACTAATCATGAGATGGGGAAGGGGGACAAAGGGGGATGGGGGTGAGGTCACGCGCGCGTCATCTGCGTTAGCGACAAGCCAGCACGCCAGAGATAATAAAAACCCCACACGGTCACGGGCAGAATCAGGGCGGCGTGCAAGACGAGTGTGTAACTGGTCGCCAGATTCTGTTCCACGCCAAATAGCGTCAGCGTATATACGACCGGCGCGTCGAACACGCCGACGTATCCCGGGGTGCTCGGTGCGATCGTGACCAGGTTAGCCAGCGCGCACGTCAGCAGAAAAACCGGGAAAGGCAGCGCAATGCCAAAGCCCACCGCAATGACCGCGTACATCCCGGCTTCGAACAGCCAGGCGACCAGTGAGAGCGCAAACACCGCGCACGAGTCGAGCGGACTGCGCAGCACGCCCAGCCCGTCGAGCAGCGAACGGGTGAGGCGGCTCGCGCGCTCGCGCAGCGGAGCCGGCAGTCGCCGCACAAAAAAATCGGCGATGCGTTCGGCGCGGTGCGGCATGCCGGCGAGTAACGCCAACGCGAGAATCGCGGCGACGAACACGCTGCCGACGAGGGGCAAACGCGCCGCGAGCGTTTCGTCCGCCAGGCTGAGCAGGAACGACGCAACGACGATGAACGTGAGCATGGTCAAACCGTCAAAGATGCGTTCGACGACAATCGTAACGAGCGTGGCGGCTTTGCTAACGTTCTCTTGCGCGCCGAGAATGTACGCGCGCACCAGTTCGCCCATCCGCGCGGGCAGCAGATCGTTCGCCATATAGCCGATGACGACGGTCGGAAACAGGGCGCGGCTTGGAATCGGCTTGATCGCGCGCAGCAACAAGTGCCAGCGCGCCGCGCGGACGCCGACGCCGCTAAAATAAAGAGCCAGTCCCGGGATCAGATAGATGTACTGCGCCTGCCGCAACGAATTCAGAATTTTGCCAAGGTCCGCCTGGTAGAAAACGTACGCCAAGAGCAACAGACTGACGATCAAACCCAGCCAAAAACGCTTTTGCTTCAGCATCTTGTTCAGGACGCATCATAGCACACATCGCAGAAAAATAAAAGAGGCGGGACGCCGGCCGGCACCCCGTCTCTTGCGCTCGTGTATTCAGTTGATTGTTCTACGCCACCGCCGGGACTGTTTCGTGGACCGGCGGTAACATGCTGCCCAGCACGCGTTCCATCGCCATGGTGTGCTGGCACAAGCCGTGCGTCGAAAAATAGTGGCAGCCGCACGACCAGCGCCCAGCGTCGAATGAGACGGTCCAGGTGTTGTTGTCTCCTTCGATTGAGACGCGGAGTTGCTTGAAGACGACGCGACGCTGCGCTTCACTGGCGTACCGTTTCGCCTTCTCGATCTTGCCGATCATGCTGGAGTCCATCCAATCCTCCTGACGTGAAATTGGGCTTGCGCCCGAAGCCGCTTGACAAAAAATAAAGCACCAGACGCGACGCGCGCCTAGTGCTACGCAGGTGCCATATATCGAATGCCCGATTCTGCGACTGCGCCCAGAATGCGGGCGGCTCCGCCATTCATGCTGGTACGTTCCTCCTCTACTGCTAGCGTCACTGATAGTATATGCCGATTCTTGGCAAAAGTCAATTGGCGGCGATGTAAAAAGTTTGCAAACGCCGCGCGCGATTATGCAAAGTGGTTTGGTTCAATCGAAAACTCACTTGAACGCCTCCACGATCGCGCGCCACTTGTCCGCTTCCGCCGGCGTGAACGGCGCGTAGAACGTGACGCGGTCGAGCAAGCCGGCATAGCGTTCTGTGATCTGCGCGGCAACTTGTTCTTGCGGCGCGACGATCGCGACCGCGTTCAGAATTTCGTCGCTGATGAGCGCGGGCATCTCATCCCATTTGCCGCGCGCGGCAAGCGCGCCCAACTTTTGATTCACCTCGCCCCAGCCATGGACCTCCAGCACCGTCTTGTACGTCGGCGTGGACGCGTAGAACGAAATCTGCGCGCGGACCGCTTCGCGCTCGGCGTCGTCCGTCGCGACAAAGACCGCGCTCGAGAGTTGCACGTCGGCGCGCGTGCGCTTGGCTTTCTCTGCGCCGAGTTTGATGTTGGGCAGCACGATTTCACGGATATACCTGGCGGTGTGGAACGGGTGAACGTGAAAGCCCTGGCACAGTTCGCCGGCGACGCGGCAGAGATGTTCGTTCACGCCCGCGATGTAGATCGGAACGTTGGGGTAATCAATCGGACCGGGGTTGAAGAACGGCGTCATCAGCGTGATCTTGTAGTACTCGCCGCGAAAATTGATTCTGCCGTCGCCCTGCCACGCGTCCCAGAGCGCGCGCATTGCCAGGATCATCTCGCGCAGTTTGGGCGCGGGGGATTCCCAGGTCGTCGCAAAGCGGCGTTCGATGTGCGCTTTGACCTGGGTGCCAAGTCCCAGGATGAATCGCCCGCGCGACGCGTTCGCCAAATCCCACGCGACATGCGCGAGCACCGTCGGACTGCGCGGGAACGCGACGGCGATGGCGGTGCCCAGTTCGATGCGCGTGGTGTGTTCTGCCGCGAGCGCGAGCGGCAGGAACGGCTCGTGCTGCGTCTCGCTGGTCCACAGGCAATTGAAACCGATTGCCTCCGCCGCGCGCGCGACGTTGGGCATGTCGAGCAAGTTTGGAACGAGAACGCCGACGTCAATTTTCACGTTGCCTCCCGCGCACAGTTTGCCTCGATTATACCCGCGCTGCCGCGTAGCGTCAAACAGCGGTTGACGCTCTTTCCAATCTACGGTATAATCCAAGCCAGTTTTGAAGGAGCAAAGAATTTTCCAAATTGTGTTCCGCTCGCGCTTTCTCCGATCCATATTCGCCGTCGTCGCGTTCGCCTGCCTCGCCTTTGCTCAACCCGTCGTCGCGCAACCTTGCGCAGATTGTCAACCTGCGCAAGGCTTTGCTGTCGCCGCGCTGGTGCCGCCCGGTCGCCTAGTCGTCTCTGCCGAAAGCGGCGGCGCGTGGAACATTTTCACCGCCGATCCTGGCGGCAACGCGTGGCAGCGCCTCTCGGTCAACGCGACGCCGGCGCGCGATCCCGCGGTGTCGCCCGATGGCAAAACGCTCGCGTTCCGTTCGAAACGCGACGGCGTTTGGGAAATCTATGCGATGCCGGTCAACGGCGGCGTAGCCACGCGGCTCACGCGCGGCATGACGTACAGCGGCGCGCCGGTTTGGTCGCCCGACGGCAAGAGAATCGCGTTCGAGTCATACGCCCACGGCGATTTGGATATCTGGGTGATGAACGCCGACGGCGCGCAACCGCTTGATCTGACGGAAGACGAAAAGACGCACGATTACGCGCCGGCGTGGTCGCCCGACGCCAAGTGGATTGCGTTCACCAGTTGGCGGACCGGCACGCAGCAAATCTTTATCGTCGCCGCCGATTGCGTCAAGGCGTGCAACGCGATCAACCTCAGCCAGAACAAGCATGACGATCAAGAACCGGCGTGGTCGCCGAACGGCAAAAAACTCGCCTTCGTTTCCGATCGCGATGGGCAGCGCGCGATCTACGTCGCCGATTTTTCGACGAACGGTTTAAAGAATGTGCGGCGCATCACCTTCTCTGGCTGGGACGATCAACCGGCGTGGTCGCCGGACGGTCAATGGATCGCGTTCGTTTCGGCGCGGCCTACGCGCCAGCCGATTTACATCGTCGCGGCGGACGGCGGCGTGCCGCGCATCGTCGAGAACGGTCCCACGATGGCATCCTCGGTCGCGTGGTCGTCGGATGCGCTGGCCAACCTAGACGACCCTGCGGCCGACGCGCGCAGTCTGTTCAAAGAACAGCCCGATCTCGCGCCGGCGAGCAGCGGTCATCCGTACGAATTGCGCCGCATCACGTCGGCGCGACTCGAAGGTGGCTTGAGCAAATTGAGCAGCCGCGTGGCCGATTCGTTTGGGGCGCTCCAGACGCGCGTCAAGCAAGAAGTCGGCTATGATTTTCTCGCGATTCTGTCGGACCTGGCGCGTCCGCTAGACCTTCGCTGCGACAATACGTGCGATACTTTGTCCTGGCACAAAGCCGGGCGCGCGGTGGACACGCGGCTCGATTACACCGACGCGCGCGGCATCGGCGGCTTGGAGATCGTTCGAGAGGATCAGCAAGGTGAGACCTTTTTCCGCGTTTATCTGCGGACCGCCGCGCAGGATGGCTCGATGGGCGAGCCGCTGAAAGAGGCGCCCTGGGATTTGTCGTACCGCGCGCGCTGGGTCGTCGGACGCGGCGAGGGCGGCGCGAAAAAGCCGGTGCCGTACGGCTTTTGGGTTGACTTGACCGAACTCGCGCGGCAGTACGGCTGGGAACGCATCTCGGCGCACGACGACGACGAGTTGGACTGGCGCACGAACAAACTTGGCGCGGAGTATTGGCATTTTCAAAAGCAGCACGGCTTGAACTGGTACCAAGCCATGCGCGAGGTATACGCGGAAAGCGATCTCAAATCCCTGGGCGAGTGGGACGCGCTCGGGCGTGCCGGCTACGATCCGTATTTGCTTTACCTCAAAGGAATTCCTGCGCCCGCCAAAGCGTGGCAGTGGAACATCCTTGGACCGTGACGACCGCGGCGGGAAATATGAAAATTCCTCATCCGATTCCATATCAGGGCAGTAAGCGACACATTGCCAGACACATATTGCCTTTCTTTCCGCACGACATCAACACGCTGATAGAGCCATTTGCTGGCTCTGCCGCTATTTCCATCGCCGCCGCATCTTACGGAAAAGCGTCGCGGTTTCATCTGAATGACATCAATAGACCTTTGATGGCTTTGTGGCACGAAATTGTCAACGACCCACAAGGGATTGCCGATAGTTACCAAAGACTTTGGGCAGAACAACAAGGCACGGAGAGAGAATACTACGACCTGATCCGCGACGAGTTCAATCGAACCCAGAGACCCGACTGTCTGCTTTATCTTCTAGCCAGATGCGTCAAGGCGTCGGTGCGATACAATCCCAAAGGAGAGTTCAACCAAAGCCCGGATAATCGTAGACTCGGACGACACCCGCAACGAATGGCGGATGATATTTTTGCGGTCTCCAATCTGTTTCGCGGCAGAACGGCGATGAGCAGCAGCGATTACCGCCAGGTCTTGCAGGTTGCCGCGAAAAATGATTTGGTCTATATGGACCCGCCTTATCAGGGAGTTTGTGATAGCGGAGACCCGCGTTACTACAAGGGCATTGAATTCGAAGAATTCATGCAAGCCCTCAGCCAACTCAACGCGCGAGAAATCTCGTTCGTCCTAAGTTATGACGGACGAACAGGCAACAAGTCGTTCGGCCGAGAACTGCCGCGTGAACTCGCGCTGGAAAGAATCGAAATCAAAGCCGGTCGTTCATCGCAATCTACGCTTTTGGGGAGAGAGGATGTAACTTTTGAGTCGGTCTATATCTCCAAGGCGCTTGTGGAGCGCCTGGGCGCTCATCCGCAAGAGATCACCCGGGGAATCGTAGCGCCAAGCGCGGTTCAACTCAGACTCGCGCACACCTAACCACAAGGGTCCCATGTCACCCCAATTCCCCAACAAGAAGATAAGGCAACTCTTACGGTCTGTTACGAACAAACGCGCTCGCATTGTTATAGAACACATCCTCAAGCGTGGTTTTATCACAACGGAAGAATTGGAGAAGAAATACGGCTACAACCATCCTCCAAGAGCCGCGCGCGACGTTCGCGAGGCAGGCATCCCCCTCGAGACCTTCCGCGTTCAATCTTCTGATGGACGCTCAATTGCGGCTTACAAGTTCGGCGACCTGACCAAAATTCGCAAGGGGTGGCTTGAAGGCAGAAGAACCTTTCCAAAGAAACTCAAAGATGAATTATACGAGACAAGCGGCGGCAGATGCGCGATCTGTTCTGGAAGGTTCGAGTCTCGTTACTTGCAGATAGACCATCGAGTACCGTATCAAGTAGCGGGAGATGAAAATACTGCCGGGTGGAACGTTCACGACTATATGTTGCTCTGTGGGTCGTGCAATCGCGCCAAGTCCTGGTCTTGTGAACATTGCGCGAACTGGTCGAGTGACCAATGGCCGCGTGTATGTCTGACTTGCTATTGGGCTAATCCGGACAACTATGCGCATATCGCGTTGCGAGAAGTACGGCGCGCGGATATTCTCTGGAATGAAGACGAAGTACAAGCATACGAAAAACTGAAACAGGCGGCGCAAACAAATCAATTCCCCATACCAGAGTACGTCAAAAAGATTATCGCGAAGCACTTGACGGAGCGTGACTGAAAGAACGAACGAGGACTGCTTGCCTCTCCCGAACAACGCGGTCCGCCATCGGTCGTCAGCGGTCACATTGCATAAAGGATTATCATGTCGGCTACAACTCCCGTCTCTCCACAGATGCGGCGTTTCATAATGGTCGTGGATCGCCTGGTCTTGTTCATCACGCAGCACTGGCTGCTACTGGCGATCGTTTTCTTTGCGTTGTTCGCCGGTCTGCCGTTTCTCGCGCCGGTGTTGATGCGCTATGGACTCACCGCGCCCGCTGAACTGATCTACAAAGTCTACAGCGTGACCTGCCATCAACTCGCGTACCGCACGTACTTTTTCTTCGGCGTGGAGCCGGCGTATACGCTGGCGGAACTGCAAAGCGCGCTGAAGGTGACGAATCCGGCGGACGACGCCTTGTTCTGGCGCAATTTTTACGGCGATCCGCAGTTGGGTTACAAGATGGCGTGGTGCGAGCGCGACGCCGCGATTTACGTCGCGATGCTGCTCACATTCGCGCTGCTGGGTCTGATGCGCAGACGCGTCAAGCCGCTGGATTGGCGCGTCTATTTGCTGTTCGTCGTTCCGATGGCGCTTGATGGAACGTGGCAACTCTTCACCAGCCCGCTATACATTCTGCCGTTCCTGCCGCTGCACGAAAGCACGCCGCTGTTGCGCGCGATCACCGGCGCGCTCTTCGGTTTCGGCTCGATCTGGTTGGTCTTTCCATACGTCGAGCAAGCGATGCGCGAGGCGCAGGTAGAAGCCAGGGATCAGTATCAACGCGCGCGCGCACGCGAGGCGACGGAACGCGGCGCTGTGATCGCGTCGGGAAAATGAGTGCCCCATGCAACCGGCACTCCGCGCGCGCAGCGAAACTTGGCTTGCCCCCGCGTTCTTGCTCGCGCTCGTTCTGGGATTTTTCCTCGCGCCGTTTCCCCTGATGGACAAACTGCACGGCGTCTGCTTCGGCATCTGACCGCAGCGACCGAGCCACTCGTACTTCCTGGGTGGCACGACGCTTCCGGGCGAAGCGTTCCTCCGTGAAAATGTTCCTGGCTTTGCGGCGTTCGATCCTGCAGAGCCGATGAAACTCCCGCTCGAGGCGCGTGATTTCGGCATCTACGTTGGCTGTATCGCGGTATGGGCGTACCTCATCGCGCTTGGACGCGGGCGCGCCAAGGGCATGCCGACTCCCTGGATTTTGGTCGCGCTCGTCGTTTTCGTTTTCAGCATGGGCGTGGACGGCGTCAACGCGTTCCTGTACGATCTCCATCAGAATCTCCCGGTCGTGCCGTTCTTGTACGAACCGCGCCTCGAATTGCGCCTGGCAACCGGTTTGTTGTGCGGCATCGCCTTCGCCGGGATCCTAGCGCCGGTGGTCAACTATTCGCTCTGGCGGCAAAACGACAATCGTCCGATTATCGAAAACTGGAAGCAACTCGCCGGCGGGCTGGCGCTCCTGGTCGGGTTGTTCGCGATTAACGCATCCGGCTGGGGCATCTTTCTTTATCCGATTTCGATCATCACCGCCGCAAGCGTGCCGATTCTCGTCGGCTTGATCAACATGGTCTTTTTGCTTTCGCTGTTTCGCAAAGAAGGCGCGGCGATCACTTGGCGCGACGCGCTCGATCCATTTGCCGCCGGCGTTTTCTTTGCGCTGCTCGAACTGGGCGCGCTCTCGCTGCTACGCTACGCGGTGCTAGGGACGGCGGTGCTGCCGTGAAACGCAAACGACCCACCCATTGACGCGCGTGGCGAGGTGTTATAGAATCTGCCTTGAGTCATGGAGGCTCAATTGGCATCTCGGGTCACGGAGCGCCTGAGCGCAGCGCGTCGCCAGCGATTCGTCGGGCGCGAAGACGAAAAATCGCTTTTCCAAAACGCGCTCGCGTCAGCCGACCTTCCGTTCCACATTCTGCACGTCTTCGGTCCCGGCGGAGTCGGCAAGACCTCGCTCTTGCGCGAATTTGCGGCAATCGCCGAGCAGGCGCGCGTGCCTGCCTTTTACCTCGACGCGCGCAACCTCGAACCAGCCCCCGATGCCTTCCTCGCTGTGCTGCAAAACGTCATGGGACTTGCGCCCACCGCGTTGGCGCTGACTGCCCTTTCGGCGCAGTCTGCGCGCCAGGTCCTCCTGATTGATACCTACGAAACGCTTGCGCCGCTGGACGGCTGGCTGCACGAAACCTTCCTCCCTCAACTGAGCGAGAACACGCTGGTCGTTCTGGCGGACCGCAACCCGCCGGCGCCGGCGTGGCGCGCCGATCCCGGCTGGCAAGCCGCGCTCCACGGCTTGTCGCTCCGCAACCTCAGCCCAACAGAGAGCCGCGCGTATCTCGCCAAGCGCAACATTCCGCCGGCAGAATACGCCGCGGTTTTGGATTTCACGCACGGGCATCCGCTCGCGCTTTCGCTCGTGGCCGATGTCTTCGCGCAGCGGCCGGGCTTTCATTTCCAGCCCGACGAAGCGCCTGATGTCGTGCAGACGCTCCTGGCGCGATTCGCGCAAAAGGTACCCAGCCCCGCGCATCGCGCCGCCCTGGAAGCGTGCGCGCTCGTGCGTGTGATGACGGAAGCGCTCTTGATTCACATGCTGCAACAGCCGGGCGCGTCCGTCCGCGTCGACCCGGTCGCCGCGCAGAGCGCGCACGAATTGTTCGAATGGCTGCGCGGCTTGTCCTTTGTCGAAGCGAGCCGCGAGGGACTGTTCCCGCACGATCTGGCGCGTGAGGCGCTCGCGGCTGACCTGCGCTGGCGCAACCCGGATTGGCACAAGGAATTGCACCATCGCGCCCGCGCCTACTACGTCGCGCGCTTTCGGCAAACGCATGGCATCGAACAGCAGCGCATTCTGCACGACTAGGTGTTTCTGCACCACGCCAACCCGGTCGTTCGTTCGATGTTGGAATGGCAGACCGGCGGGACGGTCGCGCCCGACGTGATGCGCGACGGAGACCGCGCGGTGTGCGTCGCGATGGTCAGGCGGCACGAGGGCGATGAGTCGGCAAAACTGGCGGCAATGTGGCTTGCGCGACAGCCGGAGGGCATCACTGTGTATCGAGACGCGCAAGGCGCGGTGGTCGGTTTCATCGCCATGCTCGCGCTCGAGCGCGCCAGCGCGGAAGAGATTCGATCCGATCCCGCGACGCGCCTTGCGTGGGAGTACCTGGCGCAGCACGCGCCGCTGCGCCCCGGCGAGATCGCCACCCACTACCGCTTTTGGATGGCGCACGATTCGTATCAAGCCGTCTCGCCGGTGCAGACGCTGATTTTCTTGAACACGGTGCGCTATCAATTGTCAACGCCCGGTCTGGCGTATCATTTCTTGCCGTGCGCGAAGCCAGAGATGTGGGCAGGCGCGTTCGCCTACGCCAATCTCACGCGGCTGACATTTCCTTCATTTGGCTGGCGCGCGGAACTCGAGGGCGTTTATCGCGCCGATAACGCGTGTTGGACGGCGATTCGGATCGAATCGCCCCAAAGCAAATTCACTCAAGGAGGTTTTGTTCGATGAGCAACATAGATTTGGTCAAAGCCACCCTCGCGGCGTTTGAAGCCGGCGATACGGCGAAAGCGGCGAGCATGTTGGCAGACGACATGGTGTTTGCGGGTCCGGTGCCCCAACCCATCCCCAAGTCCGAGTACGTGGGACTACAAAGCGCGCTGATCGCCGCGATCCCGAATTGGAAATTCAACCTCAGCGACTTGAAAGAGGATGGCGACAAGGTGATGGGAAAGGTCCACATCAGCGGGACGCACACCCAACCGCTGACCCTGCCGGCCTTGGGCATTCAAGCGCTGCCGCCGAGTGGCAAGCACATCCAACTACCGCACGAACCGATCACGGTCACCATCAAGAACGGCAAGGCGACGCGCATCGAAGCCAAAGTGGCGCCCGGCGGCGGCGTACCTGGTTTGCTCGCGCAACTCGGCGTGAACATACCGCATTAGAATAGCAGCGGAAACCATTCATCTCGGAATCTCAAGGAGGAATACGATGAACGTGGGAATCGTCCTACTGCGCTTGATTCACATTTTCGCGGGAGTTTTCTGGGCCGGCGCGGTCTTCACCCTGGCGCGCTTTATCGAGCCCGCCGCGGCGGCGACCCAGCCGGAAAGCAACAAGTTCATGCAGCGCTTCATGGGCGGCGGCTTTGTGATGGCAATGGGCATTGCCGGACCGCTCACGGTGGTCGCCGGGCTGATTCTCTACTGGATTGACTCGGGCGGATTGCAGAACGGGTGGATCGCGACCCCCGCCGGGCTTGGCTTTACCATCGGCGCGCTCATTGGGCTGATCGCGTTCGGCATTGGCTTTTTCATTAGCCGCACCACGGCAGAAAATCTGACCGCGCTGGGCAAGGAAATTCAGGCAGCGGGCAAACCGCCGACGCCGGAACAGATGGCAAAGTTGAAAGCGTTGCAGCAGCGACTGACTGATTCATCGGTCTGGGCCGCGCTTTGCCTGGTCGTCGTCGTCATCGCGATGGCAACGTCGCGTTATCTGTAGAGTAGAATCCAATTCCCTACCACTCGCCGCGCCATCTGACGCGGCGAGTCTGTTTCGCGCCAGGGGCGTTCTTCTTTTGACAACGCTTCCTTTGAGTGCTATACTTGCTGCCGTCCTGACGCTGGGACGATTTCCGGGCGAGCGCGGCGGATGTTTCCGATGAGTGCGCGAGTCCAGACGAGGTAAGAGCATGGCAACTGTATCTGTTCCGGAGGTTAAACCCGACGGAGGGTTTCTGCCGCGCCAGACAAAAATCCTGCTTGGCGCGTTCGTCATTTTGGGCGCGCTTGGCTTTTTCATCTTCAGCAGTCTACAAGGGAATCAACAGTACTTCCTGACGCTGGCGGAGATGAAGGCAAAAGGCGACCTGGCGACGAAACAAGCCGTTCGTGTGGGCGGCAATCTCGCGCCGAACACAACGCACATTAACAGCAAAGATGTGACCGCCGAGTTCGCCCTCACCGATGGCGCGAACATGCTGCCGGTCGTTTACAAAGGCATCCTGCCCGACACGTTCGAGAAGAGCACCCAGGTGATCGCGGAAGGCAAACTGGGTAACGACGGCGTGTTCCACGCGTCGCTCGTGCTAGCCAAGTGTCCGTCGAAATACGACCCGTCGAAGATCGAGTGGCACGATAGCGCGCAAGCGGGCAATCTCGATTACAAGCCGTAACAAAGGATGAAGGATTGACTGTGGTGAACTTCCCACAGCCAGGCGGAAGGATGAAAAGATACTTGCCATTCGTTCTTTCATCCTTCATCCCTCTGCCTTCATCCTTTGTGAGGTATTCATGGCTACTCTGGGTTCCATTTCCATCTTCATCGCGCTCGTCGTCGCGATCTATACCACCATCGCCGCGTGGGTGGGCGCGCGGCGCAATCTGCCTGAATTGCTTGCGAGCGCGCGCAACGGCATTTTCGCGCACGCCGCGTTAATGACTGTGGCGATCGGCGTTATCGTCGTCGCGCTGTACACGCGTGACTTTGCGCTCGCGCTCGTCGCGAACAGCACCAGCCGCGACTTGCAGACCATTTACACGATCACCGCGCTCTGGTCGAATCAGGCGGGCAGTCTCTTGTTCTGGTCGTGGATTCTCTCGCTCTATTCGGCGATTGTCGTCGCGCTCAAGTGGCAGAGCGACCGCGCCCCTTTGTCCTTCGGCGGAGTTCACCCTGACGCAGGAAGGGCGCAGGATGGCTCGCACGCCTTGATGCCGTACGTCGTCGCAACATTGATGGCGCTGCAAACGTTTTTCGCGTTCATGCTCGCGTTTATCTCCAGCCCCTTTGCGCGCTGGTGGATGCGCGGTGGTCAGACGATCATGGCGCTCTTTCCACCCGCGGGTGCGACGCCCTTTGTGCCGGCGGATGGTCAAGGGTTGAATCCGCTATTGCAGCATCCCGCGATGGCGCTGCATCCGCCGTTGTTGTACCTCGGCTACGTCGGGTTCACGATTCCGTTTGCGTTCGCGATCGCGGCGCTCGTCAGCGGCAAACTCGGTCCCGCGTGGCTGCGCGCGACGCGGCGCTGGACGATTGCCCCGTGGCTCTTTCTTTCGATCGGCTTGCTGCTCGGCGGGCGCTGGGCGTACGATGTCCTGGGCTGGGGCGGCTACTGGGGTTGGGACCCCGTCGAGAACGCCGCGTTCATGCCGTGGCTTGCCGGCACCGCGTTTCTCCATTCGGTGATGGTGCAAGAGCGCAAAGGGATGCTCAAAGTTTGGAACATGGGTCTCGTCATCATCACGTTTTCGCTCGTCCTGTTCGGCACGTTCCTGACGCGCAGCGGCGTGATCCAGTCCGTTCATGCGTTCGCCGAATCTGACATTGGCGCGTGGTTTCTCACCTTCATCGCCGGCGTGACGCTCGCGGCGACCTTTTTGCTGTTCACGCGTCTCAAGGACTTGAAGAGCGAACGCGACATTGATGCGCTGCTCTCACGCGAAGCGTTCTTCTTGCTGAACAACCTGCTCTTTATCGGCGCGTCGTTCGCGGTTCTGTGGGGCACGATCTATCCACTCTTTAGCGAAATCGTTTACGGGCAGAAACTGACCGTCGGCGCGCCGTACTTTAACCAGGTGACCGCGCCGATCTTTAGCGCGGTTCTGCTCGCCATGGCGATCATTCCGCTGATCGGCTGGAGCGGCGTGACGCGCGCGAAACTGTTGCAGAAAATCGCGCTACCTGCCGCGCTCGCGCTAGTCCTCGCGGCGATCACGTTCGCGTTCGGCGTGCGCGATTGGATTCCACTGGGGGGCTACCTGCTGGCGTTCTTCGTCATCACAACCACCCTGATCGAAATCGTGCAGGGCGCGCGTGCGCGTGCGCGTAACACCGGCGAGTTCATTCTCGCCGCGCTGAAGAACCTGATCGCGCGCGATCGGCGGCGGTACGGCGGCTATCTGATCCACGTCGCGGTCGCGATGATGGGCGTCGGCATTATCGGCTCGCAGGTGTACGCGACCGACGCGACGCGCGCCTTGACGCGCGGGGAATCCATGGACGTACGCGGCTATACGCTGACGTACGAAAATCTCTCGCCCAATTTTCCGAGCGGCGAAGCGCAAGTGACGTCGGCGTCCGTCGCGGTGTCGCGCGAGGGCAAACGCGTCGCGACCCTGTCGCCGGCGCGCGCGTTTTACGGGCGTCAAGGCGAGTGGGAGACGACGCCCGCGATTCTCTCCTCGCCGCAAGAGGATTTGTATCTGATCATCGCGGGCTGGGAAGACAATTTTGCGACGGTCACGTTCCGCGCGTACGTAAATCCGTTGGTGTTCTGGCTATGGTTCGGCGGCTTGTGTCTCATGCTCAGCACGCTCATCGCCGCGTGGCCCGACGCGCGCGAAATGGAGCGGGCGCGGGTGGCAAGCGCGGTGGCAGAAACCGCGCGCGCCTAAATGTCGTCGCGGCATCGCGCAAAACAAAAATCTGCGCGATGCTGCGGCGAACGAGATGGAAGGTCGGCAATGGCAGTGTCAATGCGTGTCAAACTGAACTACGATGCTTTGCGATTGTTTCCCAATAATGGCAAGCGTCACGAACTCATTGACGGAGAACACATCATGACACCTGCGCCCAGCACGAATCACCAGAATGTTGCAACGAACTTGGTCGCGCCTCCTCCACGCGTTCGTACGCAAGCATAAACTGGGACGCGTGTTTACCGCGCCGTTCGACGTGGCTTTCTCCGCATGGGATGTGACTGAACCGGACGTCGTTTTCATTTTGCGCGCGCGGCTGAATATCCTGACCAAAGACAACGCGCGCGGCGCGCCGGATCTGGCGGTCGAAGGGCTCTCTCCGGGTACGGCACAAATGGATCGGCAGGTCAAGTTCAAACTGTACGAAAAGTACGGGGTGCGCGAGTACTGGATTGTTGATCCCGACGACGAGTTGATCGAGGTCTTTGTGCTTCACGCGAATGGCTATGAGATGCTCGACCGCCTTACGCGCGGCGACGCGATCCGTTCGGAAGTGCTCGGCGGATTCGCTTGCGCGGTTGAAGAAATCTTTAGCGTTTGATGCTTGCTGCACGTAGGACAAATTTGCAAANNTTGCAAATTTGTCCTACATCCGCGCGCCGGAGAAACCGGGCAAGGGTTCGCGGCTCAAAAGGTTTGCCTTGGAAATCATTCTGATTGCTCTGCTCGTCGTCGGCGTGATCGCCTTTATCGCCTACCCGCTGTTCAGCCCGCCGCGCGAAAAGATCGCGGCAATGCCCAACGCGCTGGAGACCTTGATCGCCCAGCGCGATGCCACGTACGACGCCATCCGCGATTTAGATTTCGACTTTCAATTGGGCAAGTTGTCCGCGGGTGACTATGCCACGCTGCGCGAGAAATACAAGGCGCGCGCCGCGCTCATGCTCCAGCAGATCGACGCGCTCGGCGGCGGAAATGGCGCGGCGGAGGCGCAGATCGAAGCGCAGGTCGCGCAACTGCGCCGCGCCAAAGCCGACGCCATCGAAGACGAGGTCGCGCGCGTGCGCGCCGCGCGCAAGCCCACGGACATACGCTGCCGCCATTGCGACGCGCCGTACCAAGCGGGCGATCAGTTCTGCGCGCGGTGTGGAAACAGAATCTAGCACGCGAGGGTTTCAAAATCAAAGCACAAACTTTTTTCAACGCACGAACCGCGCTGCTGGCGCTGGTCGCGGCGGCGCTGGTCGCGCTCGCGCTGCTGGCGCTGCCGACGCCGCGCGCCCGCGCGCAAGGGGGCGGACCGGGCAAGATCGAGGTCGTGCTCGTCAATGGCACGCAAGACGCCAAGCCGGCAAGCACCGCCAATCTCACGGTTACGCTGTACACCGTGCCGCAAAACATGTCGAGCATGATTACGACGACGGCGCAGAGCGACGCCAACGGCAGATCCGTTTTCTCGAATCTCGAAACGATTTCGACGACGCGGTACTTTGTGAACGCGACTTATGGCGGCGTGGATTACTATTCGGACGTGCTGGTGTTCACGTCGCCCAATTCCACGACGCTGCCGGCGAAGATCACGGTCTTTGAATCCACGAGCGATGCGTCGGTCATCCGCGTCAATCAAACCCACCTGGTCGTTGACGTGCAGGCACCCTGGCTGGCGGTGCAGCAGATCGTCGTCGTCGAAAACACGGGCGATCGCGTCTACATCGGCGACGCGGTTGCCGGACCACACCGCGCGACGCTGACGCTGCCGATTCTCGCCCAAGCCATCAACGTCGAATTCGACGACCCGAACGTGAACGATACCGTGCTGCGCGGCGACGGCATCTTGACCTACACCCTGCCGATCGGACCGGGTCAGGATCAAGTCGTCTACAGTTACGCGGTACCCTACGTGCCGCCGACGTACGAGTTCAATCTGAAACTCCCGTACGCCATCGGCAAGTTCGGCCTCTACGTAACCGACGTGGGCGCGACGGTACAGAGCCAGCAACTCACCGCCGCGCCGAATCCGATGGCGGGAGTCCAGGGCGCGCCCAACTTTATCGCGGCGACCGGCGAAAAATTCGCGGCGGGCACGACGATCAAGGCGACGTTCAACAATCTGCCCGCGACCGCGCCGCAATCGGGGGCAACTGCGCCGGGAACAACGACAACCCCGACAGCCACCGACAACACGCAAACGATCGGCTTGATCGTCCTGGGCGTCGCCGCGGTCGCAGCCATCGGCTTGCTGGCTTATCCGATCGTGCGCCGCCGCGCGGCGCGCGCCGCCGCGCGGTCCGAGAGCAATTCACGGATGGATTTGCTGCAAGACATCGCCGACCTGGACGACGAATTCGAAGCCGGCAAGATCACCGAAGCGGAATACAAGGAAGAGCGCGCCGCGCTCAAAGCCAAGTTGCTGGAGCTCGACGCGTGAGCGAAACGCTCATCGCGGTCGAGCGACTCGACAAGACCTTCGGCGCGCGGTGGGCGCTGCGCGACGTGACGTTCAATGTCGCGCAAGGCGAGATCGTCGCGCTCGTGGGACCGAACGGCGCGGGCAAGACGACGCTGCTCCGCATCATTGGCACGCTGGCGCGACCCAACGCCGGACAGATTCGCATCGGCAAGATTCCCCTCGCGGAACATCCCAACTCAGCGCGCGCAGCCATCGGTTTTGTCGGTCATCAGACATTCATGTACGACGACTTGACCGCGTGGGAGAATCTGAATTTCTACGCGCGCTTGTACGATCTGCCGAACATTTCGCAGCGCATCCGTCAGGTCGCGGCGCGGGTCGGCATCGAGAATCGTCTGAACGACGTGACGCGCACGCTCTCGCGCGGCTTGCAGCAGCGCCTGACGATCGCGCGGATGCTCTTGCACGAACCGGCGGTCCTTTTGCTCGACGAGCCGTACACCGGCTTGGACCAGGTCGCCGCCGACCTGCTCGATCAGATCATGGCGGACGCGAAGCCGGAAGGGCGCGCGGTCTTGTTCTCGACGCACGACCTGGAACGCGGCTTGGCGATCTGCGATCGCGCGATCGTCCTGAAAGCCGGGCGTGTGGTTCACGACTTGTCGCGCGGCGCGTGGAGAAATCTCGCGGGGTTCATGGAGATTTACGCACGCGTGCTTGAGGAGCGCAAGTGAAATTTCTCCGCCAGGTTCTCGCCATCGTGCAAAAAGACCTCGCCGCCGAACTGCGCACCAAAGAGAATCTCAGCGCGATGGTCGTCTTCGCGCTGCTCGTCTTGGTGATTTTCAATTTCGCGTTTGAACTGCAAGGCGTGGACATTACGGTGCTCGGCTCGGGCGTGCTGTGGGTCGCGTTCACGTTCAGCGGCATCCTGGGACTGGGGCGCTCGTTCGCGGCGGAAAAGGACAAGGGCAGTCTGGAAGGCGTGTTGCTTTCGCCGGTGGATCGCGGCGCGGTCTTTCTCGGCAAGGCGACCAGCAATTTCCTGTTTATCACCGTGATGGAAGCCGTCACGCTCCCGCTGTTTGCGCTGCTCAACAACGTTGGCATGCCCTGGTTTCCGCTGATCCCGTATATCCTTCTGGGGACGCTCGGCTTTGCCGCGATGGGCACGCTGCTTTCCGCCGTCGCCGCGAGCACCAAGATGCGCGAGGTGATGCTGCCGATCTTGTTGTTCCCGGTCTCGATTCCGCTGCTGATGGCGGCGGTGAAACTGACCGGCGGCGCGTTGCAAGCGCGCGCTTTTGCGGATGTCTCTAACTGGTTCAATATCTTGATCGTGTACGACGTGATCTTTCTCGTCGTCGCGTTTTGGGTGTTTGAATACGTCGTCGAAGAGTGACAACGGAACACGGACTACGCAACACGTAGAACGTATTGCGTGTTGCGTGCTCCGTGAAAAGGATAGGTTTCGCAATGCGCAACTCTGACCGCCGGCTCGATGCGCTTGGACTAGCCACACTGGTCTTTGTCATCGCCGGCTTGTATATGGCGTTCTTGTACGCGCAGACCGAAGTGAACATGGGCTTGGTCTATCGTATTTTCTTTTTCCATCTCGGCGCGGTCGCGGCGGGCTTTTTCGCGATCATCGTCGTCGCGGTCGCGGGCATTGCCTATCTGCGGACCAACGCGCGCGCGTGGGATCGCATAGCGGAATCCTCGGCGGAGATCGGCATCGTGTTCTGCACGATCGCGCTGCTGACCGGCATGATCTGGGCGCGCCCGATCTGGGGCGTGTGGTGGACGTGGGACCCGCGCCTGACGTCGTTCCTGATTCTGTGGCTGATCTACATCGCGTACCTGATGTTGCGCGCCTCGGCGCGCGACGATGCGCGCGTCGCGCGCTTTTCGGCGGTGTTCGGCATCGTCGGCGCGCTCAACGTGCCGATCGTGATTATGAGCGCGCGCGTCTGGCGCGGCATTTCGCCCGTCTTGTTTCAAGAAACACAACAGGGCTTTACGTTTGGCTTGACGCCCGAGATGACGCAAACGCTGGTCGTCTGCATCACCGCGTGCCTGCTGTTATTCTTTTATCTGCTCGCGCTGCGGACGCGCCTGGAAGCGGTCCGCGATGAACTCGTCGCGCTCCGCCGCGCGCGGAGTGCGCGATAAATCACTTTTGTCATGGCGAGCCGCTGAAAGCGGCGAAGCAATCTCCGCGTAACTTGATTGCTTGCTTCGCCTTTCGACTTTGCGCAGGGTCGCTCAGCACCGCATCCTTCGACTATGCAGCAATCCTTCGACTCCCCTTCGGCTACGCGCAGGGTCGCTCAGGACGCTGCTCCCCTGAGCGTAGTCGAAGGGTCAGGACGCTCCTCGCATTGACATAGAGGGAACATATGGACGTCACACTCAAAGACTTGCTTGCGGAAATCCGCAATCTATCCTACCTGTTCTACGGCTATAGCGTGATCTGGGTCATTGTCCTGGGCTATGTCTTTATGCTCGCGCGTCGCGCCAAGAACTTGCGCGACCAGGTTGACGAATTGAAAAAAGAGATCGAGGCGGAGAAAAAGTAGCGAGGCGGCATGAGGGTACAAGGCATCGGTATCGCCGCGGGCGCGGGGGTGTTGCTCTTGCTGGTGGGCGCGTGCAGCGTGATTCCATTCGCCGGCCCGCGTCCGGCCAGCGGTAACTCGGCGCGCGCGGCGGTCGCGCGGATTGGCGATCTCGCGCCCGAGATCAATTTGACTTCGCTGACCGGCGATCAAATCGTCCTGAGCCAATTGGTCGGGCGACCGGTGCTCGTCAATTTCTGGGCGACGTGGTGTGGTCCGTGTCGTCAAGAATTCCCCGCGCTCGTCCGCAAATACAATCAATACAAAGACCAGGGGTTTGTCGTCATCGGCGTGAATTTTCAAGACGACAATTCCGACCAGGGCGTGTTGACGTTCATGCGGAATACCAACGTCACCTTTCCGATCGTGCGCGATCTGGACGAACAGGTGGGGCGGATGTACCGCGTGAACGGCTTGCCGACCAGTATCTTTATTGATCGCAAGGGCGTGATTCGCGACATTGTCATCGGCGGACCGATGACCGATGAGTTTCTCGATAAGGCAATCGCGCTAATCAATGAATGATTGGAAGTTAGAGGCTGGAGATTGGATGCGGGATGTTAGACGGTCGCGGGCAATTGGCTCCAACCTCAAACTTCCAACTTCTAATCTCCAACCTGCAACCTCCAGCATCAAACCAATGTTGCATCGCATTGTTCTGTACACCCGACCGGGCTGCCACCTCTGCGAAAGCGCAGCGCGGTTGCTGCTCGAATTGCGGGGTGAATTCGCGCTGACCATCAAAGAGGTGGACATTACCGCCGACCGCGAGCTCTTGAAAAATTATTTCGACAAGATTCCGGTCGTGCAGATTGACGATCGCGTGACGCTTGCCGCGCCGATTTGCAAGGACGCGCTGCGCGCGGCGTTGACCCGGTCGTAGGGGCGACCTGCTGCGGTCGCCCCGCATGGGCAGGTGGGCGGCCCCATCGGTCTGCCCCGACGAGGGATTGCTATGTCCGTTTTGATTGCTATAGGCGCAGGGTTACTGTCGTTCTTTTCGCCATGCGTGCTGCCGATGGTGCCGATTTACATTGGCTATCTGAGCGGCGCGGCGGTGACGCCCGAAGGCGTTGTTTCGGCGCGGCGGCAGGCGGTCGCGCACGCCGGCGCGTTCGTCCTCGGTTTCACGCTGATCTTCATCGCGATCTGGAGCGCGCTGTCGGCGCTCACTTTCATCTTTACCAAAACCGATTTGGCGCACATCGCCGGCGTCATCCTCGTCATCTTCGGCATACACTTTATCGGCATCGTGCGCATTCCATTCTTGTATCAAGAAGCGCGCGTAGAGGTTCGCAATCGTCCGCTCGGCTATCCGACTTCGCTCTTGACGGGGATGGCGTTCGCCGCGGGCTGGACGCCCTGCATCGGTCCGACGCTCTCGGGCGTGATTGCGCTGGCGACGCAAGAGGCGACGGTGTTGCAAGGCACCGGCTTGTTGCTGGCGTACGCGGCGGGCTTGGGGACGCCGTTCTTGCTCACGGCGCTCGCGCTCGGCAGCGCGACGCGATTCCTAAAGCGACTTGGGCCGCATCTGCGTAAGGTGGAATTGGCGAGCGGGGTGCTGTTGCTGGCGATGGGGCTGCTACTCTTGTTCGACAAGTTCCAGGTTTTGAACGCGTACTTTTTCCAATTCACCCCCGATTGGTTGCTCAGGTTATTGTAGGAAAAATTAAAGACCTTTCAGGCGTTGGAAAACCTGGAAGGTCTTTTTTTACGCGCTCGCGATCTCGACCGATTCCACACCCGCGTTGTGATAACTCTTTATCACGGGCGGCACGCGCAGGCGCTCATCGCTTGCATAGAGCGCGCGTACCGCATCGAACTGTGGCACATCCCCTTGCGTCAGTTCCGCGACGCGATCGAGAAACGCGTTCTCCTCCGCAGAGATGTTCTGGGCCTCTTCTTCGATCAAGCCCCAACCGTCCCACGGCAACAATTCCATCTTGTTGAGCGCGGCAACGTCGCGGACCAAATCCCCGCGCACGAACCACAAGCCGTGCATATCGAGAATGCCAAACTTGTCCGGGTTCGCTTGCCCGGCGCGGCACATTTGCCACGCCTTACCGCCGGGGAGGAACATGGTGCGCGGCACGTCGAGGGGGCTGAAGCGGATGCGCAACGCCTGCTGCTGAAACTCGTCGAGTTGCGCGTCCACCAGGACCCAACGTTGCTCGGTTGCGTTCCAGTACTCGCAGACCCAATGATCTTCGTGCTTGCCGGGCATAAAGTATCTGGCGAAACCACACCGCGCCCGCGCCGGCACGCCCTGATGCCGCAGCAGCGCGGTCAATAGCACAGTGAAATCGCGGCAGTTGCCGACGAGTTTCCGGTCGAGCGCGCGCGCCTCGGTCAGCGGGCGCGGATCCAGTTCGAGGAGGCGCGTAAGTTTGCGCGCGACGGATCGAATTTGCGTTTCCGTCTTGCGTTCGTCCGCGAGTTGGACGCCGTAGCGTTCCGCCCAAAAGATGTGGATCAGCACGCCTTGCACGATCTGGCAGAGCGACGCGAGATCGCGCGGTAGTGCGGCGAAGAGCGGCGCATGTTCGCGCGGATCGGTCATCGCGCCGGGCGCGGCGTAGTATTCGAGGGGATTAGCCATTCGCGCTCCCTTACTTGATTCTACCCAAGAACGCGCCGACGACGCGCGCGAACGCCTCGGGTTGATCGTTGAATACAAAATGACCGGCGTTCGGGATGACGTGGAACTCGACATGCGGCAAGAGATCGGCATACATACGGCTCGCCTCTGCCGGCTGCAAGTCTCGCTCGCCGTGAATGACGAGCGCCGGCGCGTTGACCGCCTTGAGCGCGGCGCGATAGTCGTGCCGCTGTCCCATGCTGATGTACAGCGCGTGCACCATCCAGCCGCCGGCTTCCGTCGGTTGACTTGACGCCGGTACGGCAAAGCCGTTTTGATTCGCGGCGACCGTGTAATAACGCGCGAATTCTGTGTTGAGCGAGACGAGTTCGGCTTCACTCTTGCTAAAGATCGCGCCGTAATCCAGGTAGCGTTTCAGGTATGCGGCGTACTCGGGTCTCAGCGTGTCCGGCAACAGCGGCTTGACTTGCTCGAACAAGCCGCCGCTGGCGGGCGGCATCAACAGCACCTCCGCCGGCGCGACCAAGATCAACGCGCGGACGCGCTCGGGAAATTCTGCCGCGTAGAGCGCGGCGAGGAATCCGCCGAACGAATGCCCGACCAAGATGATCTTGTCGTCGCCAAGAATCTGACGAATGCGTTCAATGTCCGCGATCTGCGCGCCGATGCCCAGCGCTTTGTCGAGCGTCTGCGTGTTCTCGTAATAATTCGACGATGCGAATTTATCAATCGGACGAGACGACTTGCCGGACCCGCGCTGATCGTAGTAGTAGAATTTGTAGCCGGTCGTCAGTGCCTGCAAGCCGGGCACGGGCTGGGTGAACGGAAAACCGGGTCCGCCATGCACCACCAAAACGTGCGCGCCCGCGCCGTCGGCAAAGTAATGCAACCGGATGTCGCTCTCGGCGTTCCAGAAATCCTGCGGCGCCGACTGTGGGGGCGGGGTCAGCGGCGCGCGCAAATTCTTGCCGGCGCGCACCATGCCTGGCTCGTACAGCGGTTGCTGCATCGCGTTCAAGAACCAGATGCCGCCGCCGACGATGACGACGAGCAAGACGAGCGCGGCGAGCAGAATCACTTTATTCATCGAGACCTCCCAAGGCGTGCGACGCGCCTAGCAGTCTGTCGGAGACGCTACGCGCGTTTTCTCGACGGTTTCGGCGTCGTCTTTGGCTTTTCAACCAGAAAACGGGTTTCTGATGCGCCTCTCCGACAATCTGCTACCAAGCGCGTCGCACCTCCTGCCGGGCTAGGCTTTCTCGACCGGCAACTGGATTTCGGTCACGAAGGATGGATCGTCTTGTGGAAGCATTCCAGCGCGATTCCCGGTGTACAGATACACTCTACACCCTCCAGCCAGGGGAGAGTCAAGAGGCAATTTTTTCCAACACCGCGCGCACGCGCCGCACGCCTTGTCCGACGGCTTCTTGCTTGACGATTCTGAACTTGCCCAACTCGCCGGTCTGTTGGACGTGCGGACCGCCGCACACTTCTTTGGAGAACGCGCCGATCGAATACACCTTGACCTGCGCGCCGTACTTTTCGCCAAAGAACGCCAGCGCGCCGGAATGGAGCGCCTGATCGAGCGGCATCACGTCCACCGTGACCGGCAAGTCATTGGCGATCTGTGCGTTGACGATGCGTTCGACCGTTTGAATTTGCTCGGGCGTGAGTTTCTCAGAGTGCGAGAAATCAAAGCGCAAGCGTTCCGCCGTGATGTTGGAGCCCATTTGTCGAACCGATGGCCCCAGCACCTGGCGCAATGCCTGGTGGAGCAAATGCGTCGCCGTGTGCAAGCGCGTCGTTTCGTCGGCGTGATCTGCCAGCCCGCCTTTGAACTTGCGCGCGCTGCCGCGCCGCGATTCTTCTTTGTGTTCGCGGTAGAGCGCTTCAAACCCCGCTGCGTCCACGCCCAGCCCTTGCTCGCGCGCCAGTTCCGCCGTCAACGGCAACGGAAAGCCAAACGTTTCGAAAAGGTTGAACGCCTCCGCCGCCGGGATCACGGCTTTGCCGTTGCCGCGGATCCGGTCAACGACTTTGTGGTACTCGCGCAGCCCGCGCGCGAGGGTGCTTTGAAACTTGGTCTCCTCGCGTTCCAGCGTCTCGGCGATGTGTGCGCGCTTTTCCTCCAACTCTGGGTACGCCGGCGCGAAAATATCTATTACGATGCCGGACAAATCGGCGCAGAAATCGCGCGGGATGTTTAGGTCGCGTCCGTAAACCACCGCGCGCCGGATGAGTCGCCGCACCACATAGCCGGCTTCGACGTTCGACGGCGTCGCGCCATCGGCGATCGCAAACGTCGCCGCGCGCAAATGATCGGCGATCACGCGGAAAGGTTTTGGATCGTCGGCGTAATGCCGCCCCGATAATGCTTCGACGCGCGCGATGAGCGGGCGCAGCGTTTCGACCATGAACACGTCGTCGTATCCTTGCAGCACCGCCGCCGTCCGATCCACCCCCATGCCGGTATCCACGTTTTGCTGGCGCAGTTTCACGTATCGTCCGTCAGCCGTCTTATTGTACTCCATAAACACATTGTTCCAAATCTCGAACCACTTGCCGCAGGGACAGCCGGGCGCGCAGCCGGGATGATCGGGCTTGCCGGTGTCGTAAAAGATTTCGGAATCGGGACCGCATGGACCGGTCGCGCCCGCGGGGCCCCACCAGTTGTCTTTCTTGGGCAAGTAATAGATGCCCTCTGCCGGGATACCCAGCCGGCGCCATATCTCCGCCGATGCGTCGTCGCGCGGCGCGTCCGCATCGCCGGCAAAGACCGTGACCGACAGACGCGCCGGGTCGAGCGCGAGATCGCGCGTCAAAAATTCGAAACTCCACGCCAAAGACTCGGACTTGAAATAATCGCCGAGCGACCAGTTGCCCAACATCTCGAAGAAGGTGAGGTGCGCGGCGTCACCCACCTCGTCAATGTCGTCGGTGCGGAGACATTTCTGCGCGTCAACGAGACGTCGCCCGAGTGGATGCGGCTCGCCCAGCAAGAAAGGCACGAGCGGATGCATGCCGGCGGTCGTGAACAAAACGGTCGGATCGTTTTCCGGCAACAGCGGCGCGGATCGAATGCGTTTGTGACCGCGCGCTTGAAAGAATTGCTGGTAGCGTTCGCGTAATTCGTTGGCGTTCATCTTTCCTCCAAACAAAAAACTCATCCTCAAGAAACGGAGGACGAGTTTGCTCTCGTGGTACCACCTCGATTTGTCTGGCTTGTGCGTGCCAGACCTCGATTGCCCGGTAACGGGAGCGCCCGGTGAGTTTTACTGGCTGGTGAGGCGGAAAACCCTGCCCCTATAGTTTTCTTCTCACGTCTCGAGGGCGGCGAACGTCGCGGATGGCGCGCCGGGCTTGCACCGTTGTGACCGGCTCTCTGTGCGCTCATGCGACGCTTGTTCCCTGTCGTTGACTGAGTGGATTATAGTCAGTTTCTCCGATCAAGGCAAATTGCGATGCGAGCGGTCGGTTTTGCTTTGCCTGCTGATTTGGAGTATAATTGGGAATGTAAGTTTGCCTTAATCTCTGGGTGGACGGCATGTTCGTCTTGCTTTGCAGAAGTGAGCGGATGACCATGACCAGTAGTGGTTTGCCGTTAGCCCAATTGAATCGTGATTTCCAGAAGGCCAAAGCACCTGCCGCTTGACGCGCACGCGCGTGGGCGACCGGTGTTTTTTGCTTTGCTGAGAGGAGTACGGCTATGAAAACACGATGGTTAGACTCATTTGGCTTTCTCGCGCTTGCCCTCTGTCTATTGCTGCTTGGCGTCACATCTTCCCAGGTTTCAGCATCACCAACGAGCGCGCTCGCGCCAATAGTGACCTCTGTCTTCCCAGCCCAGGTGTACAACTGGCAGCCGACGACGATCACGATCACTGGCAGTAATTTTCTTGCGACGCCAATGGTCAGATTGGGCAATGTTTCACTCACCGATGTCACCTTCGTGAATAGCACAGCGGTGACTGCGAACGTACCTGCTGGAATGGCAGGTGGTTCTTATACGCTCTCGGTGACAAATCCGGATAGCCAGATCGCAACTCTGGCAAATGCTTTCACTGTGCTTTGGAGCGGGGATGGTTTGTTGGGGAATTGGCAACTCACCAACCCCATGACTACACCGCGGTTCTCGTTCGCTGCGGCAGTATCGGACAATCACCTCTATGCTTTGGGCGGTTTCCGCGGGGAGAACTCACCAAGTTTAAGTACTGTCGAGATGGCAGTAATCATGCCGGATGGTTCTCTTGGTCCCTGGCAAGTAACAAGTCCGATGAACAAACGGCGCGAAAGAACTGCTGCCGCAGCATCAAATGGCTTTCTCTACGCAATTGAAGGGGATGATTGCAGAGGTCAACCATACCAGGGCACAGTTGAGAGGGCAGTGATCAATCCCGATGGCTCCCTGAGTTCGTGGCTGATCATCGGTTCCACTAGCGTAGCAAAATGCGCATTTGCGGTTGTAACATACAACGATTACCTTTATTTGATTGGCGGAAGGCAGTCGGTAACCAGGCTCAACGACGTTGAACGTGCTGCTATCAACTCAGATGGCACTCTTGGACCTTGGCAATCTACAAGTGCCATGAACAAGTCACGCGAATCGCTTGCCGCAGTAGCCTCCGGTGGTTATATCTACGCCCTCGGTGGTTTCTCATCAACCGGAGGATACCAGAACAGTGTCGAACGCGTACTAATCAATCCCGATGGTTCCCTCGGCTCTTGGCAGTATACTACTTCGATGTCCGTGCTACGAAATGAATTGGCGGCAGTCGCATCGAGCGGCTATGTGTATGCTATCGGCGGACAAGCCGGAGGCGGTAACAATTGGAGCAGNNCACAAGCCCAATGACAACAGAACGGTGGGGGTTAGCTGCCGTTTTGTCCGGCAATACCATATACGCGCTTGGAGGTGTCTCAAGTCAAGTTTGGGATAGTGTAGAGCGCTCAAGTATCAATGTTCTCGACGTGACACCACCCACTGGCGGCGTCAGTATCATGGATTCTGGCTGTCCCACCACAAGTGAAGGTAGACCGGTGCTCCTGTTCTTCAACGCTCAGGATGATGTAAGTGGTGTCAGCGGAATGCTGATCAGCAACGGCTCGGACTTTGCAGGAGCAAATTGGGAGGCATATTCCCCAAATCGCGCCTGGACACTAGCAAGTAACAACACTGTGTATGTGCGATTCCGGGATCATTATGGCAATATTTCGCAAACATACTCTGCGAGTGGTCCCGTCTCTCCAGCGGGCTCCAAAGTCTTCTTGCCGATAATCCTCAACGGGACAAACCCCTCTGGAGGGAGGAGCGTATCGTACCAAGCCCATGTCCAAAACAATGATTGGATCAGCTGGGTCTATGACGGTCAGACAGGTGGACTACCCGGACAAGGAATGCGATTGGAAGCCGTTCGGATTCTGCTGCTTGACGCCTTGGCTGGCAAGGGAATCACCTATCAAGCTCACGTCCAGAATAACGATTGGATGGGTTGGGTATGCGAGGGACAAACGGCGGGCACTACTGGACAATCTCTGCGCATGGAAGCCATCCGCATCAAGTTGCGTGAGGGCCCTCCGGGGTATCGAGTTGGTTATCAAGTCTATGTGCAAGACACGGGCTGGACGCCATGGGTTTACGATGGGGAGATTGCTGGAACGACCGGGCAGAGCAAGAGATTGGAAGGTATACGCATACAAATCCTCCCACCGTAGGTGCGAACCGCCAAGAGATCTGAGTGGTCATTTGGATCGAAAGTTCCGCCACAACATCGTGGTCATTTGAGCTGTAACCACCGCCAGGACATCGTGGTCATTCGTGCAGTTATTTCCGATGCAATTTGTATGGCCAACGCTTGAACACGTGGCCAGAGACATACACGGTCAGGTGCTGGCGTTTCGTATCCAACACGACTTTGACGTACGTGAACTTGCAACGTTGGCTCACGCTGAACTTCTGACTAAGCAACTTGATCCTGCCG
>DHFK01000058.1 GCA_002400365.1 Anaerolineales bacterium UBA4826
ATTTGTCTCACAGTTCCACAGTTTGTTGTCGGGATCGTTATCCACCGCGTTCACGACGATGGGACCCTGCGCGGGCGGCGCGGCTTGGGCAGGACGAGGCGTAAGCGATTCGCTCAGGAGCAGCGTCGCCAACAGCAGCGCCAACGCGATAACGATGGTGTCAAGCAAGTTACGATAGGTCATGTGGGCGAAGAATCTCGTTTGCATTCTGTTCCTCCTGCGCCTGACAATTCGACTACCTGGGCAAATCAGTCGGCTTGCGCGGTGCGCCGCGCTCCGGCAGATCGCGGGGACGCGGCATCCGCGTCGGCAGGTGCTCGGGTGGCGGAGCAATGGGACGCGCGGGACGCGCGCGCGGGCGCGTGATGCCGACGAGTCCGGCGACAAGCAAAACACCAAACAGCGCGCAGACTGCGCCGCCAACTGCAAGGGGCAGCATCCCGGCAGTGGTATTCGTGGCAGTTGGATTGCCACCCGCCGGAGGCGGCTGTCCACTCGGCTGTAGTGGCGCATCGCCGGCTAGCGGCGTGGGAAGTATTGGGATGGTCTCTGTCTTTTCAAAAGTGAACGGTGGCAAGAGTGCGGAAAAGGGCTGGGGCGTCGTCAGATTACAACCCTGAAACTCGACGCGCTCCCAAGTGGCGGTCACTTCCGCCAGACCGAGCGGCGCGCTCACGCTCCCCCTGAAGTTTCCCGTTCCATTGAGATTCGCCACGCAGTTCGTCTCGTCGGTGAAAGTGCCGGAGAGTTTCGCTGCGCCATTCATTGCGCCGTACGGTCCGCCGCGATACGCACCGCTCAATTCGATGCGCGTCTGAAAGCGTCCTGCTGTTGGGCTACCCGACTGACGTTTGACCGGGCTGGTCGAACTGGAATTCGCCGCGACATCTGCCTGCCCCTGTACATTCCCACCGGCGAGGTCGAAGCGCAGTTCGCCAGTCATCACGCTGCCATTCTGGTTGAGGTTGAGTTTGGCGATGATGGGCGAGTCTGCCAGTGCAATGTCCGCCATGCAAATCAGCCACACGACCAAGATCACAGCCGGCAAGCGACGAGTCAATTGGGTTGGATGTTTAAGAAAGGTGTTCATTCGTATCGCTCCCTACCGCGCCGGCATATAGTTGCGCAGTGGCGCGAACTCGTACAGATATTTATCCACGTCCCGCGCCCAAGCCCAGTACGCCGATGGCGCAACACTTGTTTTGGCTTCGGGCATGAACGCAGCAGTTGGGTCATGGGGCTTGAGGACAAAAAGCCCCATCAGTCTGCCATTCGTCGGATCAACGGAGACGCGGACCGGAAAAGTCGCCACGGGCGCGTTGGCGCCGCAATCTTTCGGGACCATGATGAAAAAGTTGGCTTCGGTTGGGGCGAGTGAGCCATCGCGGTTCTTCCATTGATAAAAGCCGCTGATCCGCGTGAAACTCTTGTCAGCGATCAGCCGGTTGGTAAAGGCGATGTACTGGTTATTTGCCGTATCGAGACTCTGGGTCGGATCCAGCATCGTCTTCTCGATTGCTTTCAACTCAGCGAGATAGTCCTTCTTGCCAGCGAAGACATTGAGCAGCGACTCGTCCTCGTACTTGGTTTTCTGTCCGGCGTTGATTTCGGTGAGGTGCTTCCAGGTGTGGTAACCCTTTTGGCCGAGGAAAAAGACCGGCTGATCCAACTCGCCGTTGGCTTTGACGGTAAAATAGCGCGAACCCTCTTTCGTGTTGATCACGCGGAATTCATCAGTAGGAAAAGAGAGTTTATTGTCGGGATTGGCTTTCGTAGGTCCGAGCAGGGCGTATTCGATTTTTTGGTACTGGTTGCCCTGCGCGTCTGTTCTCTCGCTGATGACGCGGGAAGATTTACCTTGACCGAACTTGGCGGTGATGTCGGCGCCAAGTTTTCCCTCGTCAACGCCGCCTGCCCACTTGCTGACTCTGTTCAGACTCGGAAAGGTGCGTACCGTGGCAGCGGTTCCGAGGTTCGTCAGTGAAGCGTAATTGGCGAGGTGCTGATCCCAGGTGAGCGGGGCTTCGCCGAAGTATCTTCGCAAGAGTCCGATTTCGGTCCACGCGTTCACTTCGACCGCGGTAACAAAAGTCGCGGTAAAGGCGGGACCGAAATAGGGGATGCGCTGAAGCGCCGACAGGGCAACGGGCGCGATGCTCTCGTTCGAGAGTGCAATGTAGGTCGTCCAGAAAAGTCCGCGCGTGTACCACATATCCGCGCCCTGGGCGACTGTCCAAAAACCCGCCCAGGCGTAATCGTCGGTGATTGCTTCTGGACCCCACCAGGGAACATTCACGACAAAGATGTCTTCACCTTTGAGTTGCGGAGGAGTTGGAACGTCCTGCGCGATCGAACCGAACAGGGGATAGGGCGGCTTTTCGGGTTGCTCGTACACCTCGATCACATCGCCGCGAAAAGTTTTCTTTTGCGTCTTGGCGCGCCGTTCGAGCCAGTCCGCCCAATGCCCGAACGCCTTGGTGCGTTTTTTCTGCGCGTCGTTCAGCGTCACTTCGCGTTCGACGTGCTTTTTTTGGAGAGCATGTACCTGGTCCCACACCGCGCGTCCCAGGTCGGCGGCATCCTTGGGCGTAAAGCGAAATGGACGCGCGTCCATCACGAACGGCTCGAAGATGTAGGTCTCTGCTTTTTCGACGGCGAATTGCAGTTGCGCGGCGAGGAAATCCAGGTACGCGTCAATCTGTTGAGCGGTAATTCTCGGCGGGGCTTGGCACACCGTGGCTTGCGTGGTCGGCGTGGTCGTGGGTTCGAGCATCATCGTCCAGGTCGTGGTGCCTGTGCCCGAACCGGTATCGGTCCCGACTTTATCGCCTTGTTTCGCTTTACTGCCCGGACAGTTCGAGCCTGGACCGTACGGTACGTCGCCTTTGATGTCAGTGTAGGTTGAACTGCAGGAGTAGGAAAAACTGATCGTCCCTTTGCCTTCTTTATCGGAGGTCAGCGTGCCGGTGGCTTGATAGGAAGTTTGAATTTTCCCCACATTGGTACCCCAGCCGATTTTCTTGTTGCCGCGCTGTCCATCGCTTATGACAAAGGGCAACCGGTATTCGCGCGTCATTTGCGCATTGAACGTCACCTGGCCAGTCTTGAAATCCACTTTGCCTTTGAGAGTGCCGGTGGACTTTTCCGTGTCATTACCAGACGTACACTCGCTGTTGATCGTGCCGTCTGGCACGACAATGATCTCCGAACCGTATGGCCAGCCGGTTGCCGCCCAGCAGGTGACATTCAGACGAATATCGCGCAGATCATAGTCATTCAAGTCGCCAGATTTCTTTTCATATTCGTTGAAATTCAAGAGACGAACGCGCATTGCCGTGCCGCCTTGCGCACTCGCGCTATCGGGCATCAGCACAAGCAGCAGCAGCGTGGGAACGATGGCGGCGATTCGCAGCCACAGCCAGTTCGTGTCCGAATCTGTGGTTTTGTTCATCATGATTCACCTCGGTTGGTGCGTTAGTCGCGTGGTCAACTGGTCGGCAGCCTTGCGAAGGTTGATCTCGCATCCGACTGATGCCTTGAAGTCAACCTTCGTAAGGTTCGGGTTGACTACCTGGGCAAATCAGTCGGCTTGCGCGGTGTGCCTTGCTCAGGCAAACTGCTTGGGCGCGGTGCGGCGGGTGGCGGCGCAGCCGGGCGCGCGCGCGCACGCGTGCGCGCGAACAGCACGATGCCACTCAACAGAGCGAGCACGCCGAGACACGGTACGCCGCCGCAAATAGCCAGCGCGAGCATTCCGGTCAACGGGTCACTGCTCGTCGGAATCGCCGCGATGGCGCTCACACTATCCTGGGTGACGGTGACCTGCTTGCCTGAGCTGAGCGTGAACGATGACAAACCGGACTTTTGGGGTTGGACGTTGACTGTGCCTTGATAAGCCGTCAGGATGCTCGTGTTGCTCGTTGGATCGTACGCGACGCCAAAGGTGTTTTTCCCTTGCGCGGAAACGGTTGTCGTGGCGGTCTCGACGTCCAAGGCGACCTTGTCGTGAACCACGTCCACGCGGAGAGGACCTTTCTGCAATTCCAATTTGATCTGCACCGGCATGTCTGCGGCTGAGGCGAAGGGCAGGAACGCAACGGTGGGCTTGCCTGCCAGCGCCATCTTTGGCGCAGAACGCAGTTTGTCACAGTCCACCATGGTGACGACAACCATAAAGGATATGACAGGATCCTTTTCCCAATCCTGTACTGTCACTGCCCTAGACGTTCTATCCAGTTCTGCGTTTAACAACCAATAAGCCATTAGTTTGCACAAACCCTCGAATTTCGCCCTGTCTGTGGGTGAGAGATAGAACATTCGCCTGACGTGATTGTCGAGAGGGGTCGTGCCGGCTGAGGTGGTCACCTGAACTTGACCACTTGTAGTTGCGCCGGGTTGTACGGGCGCAGGCGGCTGCACCGGGGCAGGGGGTTGCACTGGAGCAGGGGGTTGTGCCGGTGCCGGCGGCGCGCCGGGCTTGGTGAATTGGAACGAGGACGACTGCGATTCCTTCTTGCTCTTGGTGTCCACTGCGACGACGGTAATGGTGCGTGTGCCCGGCGCGATGTCTTTGTCGTCGCGCGTGAAGGTGTTGCGCGTCTCGGGTTGCACCTTGTCATCCAACGTCCACTTGAACGCGATTTCCGCGCCCGGCGGCGCATTGGTGGAAGCGGCGGCGCAGCGGACCTGACCGGGCGAAATGCTCGGTTCGTTGTAGGAGCAACCGTGACCCACGCCAAAGGCGCCCGCCGCGGGCGGGGGTTGAGCCGCGCCCGGGCATGGAAGGGTTTTGAATTTTTCATCTAACTGGCGCGCGATGGATCGCTGCGCCTCCCTCTGGTCAAGAGCGACGAACCAGCCATAGGCCTGGAAGCAACCCCGTGCGAAGGTCCAGTGGTATGATTTGTCTATCGGATTCAGCTTGCATTCAAAGGCTGTCTCACCGAAGAACGCCGTTGTAGGGCTGCACAAGTCACTCCTTGTGTCGTCGTAAGCGCTCCTGCGAGCAGCTTCAGAGGAGTAATGTATCGAGATTTCTATGCTGAATTGGCAACCCGTAGCACACTGGTAAGCCCCTTTGCACCAATGTCTTACGCCAGGGACATTTCCGCCAGGGAAAATGTGGTCTGGCGTCGGTGGCAGTAGAGAACAGGCATTGATGTCTTGGAGCAGCGGCGCGGCTTGGACCGCGCGCGGCGCGGGCGAGCCACTCAAGAGCAGCATCGTGAGCAGCAGCGCCAGCGCGATGACGGCGCCGCGCCGCCCCCCCAACGCGTGTTCGAATCATTTGTTTTGCACAACATGGTTCACCTCCATCGGCGCGGGAGGCGCGCTCTCGCGCCAACAACCGCGAAACCCGCTCGCCGCGCGCGTCCAATCGCCGCGTGTGAGCGCGGGGAAATCCATCTTACTTGCAGGCGACGACGAGCCGGCCATCGGCGGCTTGACTAACTGTGACGAAGGCGGCTTCTGTACCTTCACCGCCCACTCTGCCAGAACACTTGCCGCCGCTCCCAGCCGACTGCTCGTACTGTTGCATTTGCACCGCGATCTCTTTCAGCCGACGAATCACGTCGAGCAATTGCGGTCCCGTCAGTTTGTCCGCATTGGCGAGTTGGTCGTTCAACACCTTGCGCGTCAGTTTGGCGTACTCGATCCATTCCGCGTCGGGGATGACCGTGACCGTGTATGGTCCTTCGCCAACCTCAGCGGTAGAGCGTTCGCCCGGTGAGGGTGATAAAACCGCGCGCGTCTTACCGGACGCGACGATGGCGCGCACGGGGAAAGTGGTATCGTTTGCGACGGTGACAGTGGGAGCACAACCGGCGATCAATCCAGCGGCGACGATCAAGCCCAAGAGCGCGAGCGATCTGAAGCGATTCATTGGTCCTCTCTCCTTTCTCCTAAAAATGTGACGAGTGGCGGGTGACGACTGCTGTTTGCTGCCTGCTGCGTGCTTTTAGCGGCATAACGCCGACGTGGCAACCACAAAATCCCTCCCCACCGACGCGGGACTAGTCGCGCGATTCACGGCGATGGTATTCGGCAGCGTGACGAATTGGTATTGGTCGCCCGACTTGATCGTCAGCGTACATGTCCCAAGATTCGCACCGCCGCGCGTCGTGCTGAATTCCACGCGATAGCGGCTGGGATTTTGAGCGCGGTACGCGGCAATGTCAAACGCTTTGATTTGCAGAGCCGCGCGCGCCGGAGTCGAATCTGAGGGAACGTCGAGTTGTGTGATCGTCACGTAGAGGGTATCGTCCCGGAAATTGTCAAT
>DHFK01000086.1:0-146 GCA_002400365.1 Anaerolineales bacterium UBA4826
TACAAACGCCTGTATGCGTGGTACGGCTCGCTCGACGCGGCGCAAACCGTCACGCCCGAAGACGTTGACGCCGCGATTCTCTCCGCGTATCCAGAACACACCGCGAACGAATTTGTCGCCGAAGCATCCGCGCTCTTCACGTACGA